>NZ_JANXSO010000077.1 GCF_025352645.1 Iodobacter sp.
ACTTTGGGCCGATTCGACTAGGTTCGTTTGATGAGCGACAGGTAACAGGTGCAAAAAATGATTACTTAACTTTAACGCGAAAAGTGTCACCTATGTCTGTGGACTAAAGTGTTACCTATGTCCTTGACCTTTACAGCCCCAGCCAGCACGAAACCCCTCACTGCGGACAATCGAGCGGCGGCTGCGGAACTCGCTTCGCTCAGACAGTCCTCGCCGAAACCCCGCCCGCTTGTTCCTCGCTTCGGCGTGCTTCAAGGGGATTTTTAAGCCCCATGCGGAGAGCGTGGTCATTATGTTTTTTCGCTGTTTACTAAGGCACAAGAAAATTGTTTAGTGCATATGAGGTTTTTCCTTTCCCACAAAAAAAGCCATACATGCCATTGGTTTATGTTGATGCGTCTAAGGTACTGTTCTAACGTGCCCACGCAGCCACATGGTGTGGACGCGTGGGCATAAAAACTTGCCCACCCACCATTTTTTAGAAAAATTGCTTTTCGGGAATATTTTTAACGATTAGGGCGTTAAGAAATTATGCCGGGTGATGAATAAGAACAGCCGCTTTAAAACTGCCAGCTTAATCTGGAAATAATCTGGCCTTCTTCATTTTTAAATCCATCCGGCATATAGAGCGCGCGGTTGTATTCCAAATCAATATTAAAATCCTGCATATTGAAGCTTAAACCCAAAGTCATTCCGGCCAAGCTTTGATAGCCTAGATTGGCTTGCAAAACACGCCCAGTATCGATGCCGATTCTTGGGCTTAAAAAAGCGCCCAATAGGGGTAGGCGGGCAGATAGCGTATTGCGCCAATACCAGCCGGTATCGCCCGATAAAGAGTTACGTTTAAAACCATGCACTGCAGATTGGCTGGCTAGCTCTACTTGCTCGATAGCGGGTAGGCGATCGCGGCTGCCTTGCCAGCTCCAGCTGCTTTGCAGGCTGATGGCCTGCTCGGCAATTACAAAATTGCGATATAACTTGATCCCTAACTTAGCCTTGGTGAATTCTGGCCTAGGCCAATCGGCTATGGGCTTATCGTGATCTGCGCCAAACCAAGTCAGGCCTTTTTCTAGCGATGCATCTAGCACCCAAATGCCGCTATCGCCGATCAGCATCTGGTTAAAACCAAGCTCCATTACGGTGAGTTTGGGGCTGCTGATCCCTAGCCAGCCATCTAGAAAATAATTATCCGAGCGTTTATGGCTTAGCTGTACGCTGGCCGTGCTGGTGGCGTGCTGGCTGCGGGCGATAACCCGATCAAGCCTTACGCCGCTTTGGCTGGATTCGCCCGATAGCTGCACTGCATAGACATCTAATTGCTGGGTGTTTAAATAGCGGGATTCACTGGCAAAGGCGCTCAGTGTCCAGTAACCATAGGGCAGGGAATAAAACAAAGAGCTGCTGCGGCTATAGCGGGTATTGGGATTATCCGTGGTGCTTTGTGTAGATAAGCTAATAAAATCAGAAGCTGCAAATGGGCTATCCCAAGAGGCATTCATGCCAGCAATCCATTCACCGGTTGATTCTTGCCCAGAATCGTTAAGCGACATGCCGCCATGCCAAGGCGGGGATTCCGGATTGCGCAGCATGAGGATAGAGCCGCCCTGAGCCGCGCCAGGTAAAATATCGACGGTGGCATGGTTTGATTGCAAGCGATTGGCTTGATCTAGCCCTTGATCGATATCTTTAATATTGAGCGGCTGCCCAATCACATCTGGAAACAAAGTGCCTGTGTTTAGGCGGCGATCAGCACTTTGGATAGCCTCAACATGGCCTTCAATCGCCCTGAGCGTTAACACCCCATCTGCATCTGGGCCGGATGCCAAAATACGCACGGCAATATAGCCTTTTTGCACATAAAGCGTGGTGAGCGCCTGAATAAAGCGATTGATATCTTGATTGCTTAGGCATTCTGCGCTGGGTAGACCTAGCGCATTCACCTCGGCATGACTCAGTAACTCTATTCCAGCCAGCTTTAGCCCTTTGATGGCAAGGCAATCAAACTCTTGCATGCTGGAGGCAGGATGGGCTGGCAGGGCGCTGTCGTCATTTTTAAGCTGACGCATGCGTTGATCATCAACAATCGAGCGAAAACGATTGGCGTTTTCTTGCATCAAGCGGCGGGATTGATCTTCCATCGATTGCTGCATGATGGGCAGATCCGGTTTTATATCCGCAGCTGCGCTAGCTAGGCTAATGCTAGCAAGCAGGGCGGATAACAGAGTGCGCTGAGTTTTAGTCAAGGGGGTTTATCTTCGCTAATTAGATTCGTTTTCCTTTTTTAAATTAGGCAAGTTGTACATTATTGTCTGTACTTCATAGTGCTTATTCGAATAGCGGTAATAAAAGCTTTCACAATCGGCGGGCATACACCTGTGAGTGCTTTGCGCTCTGGTTGAAACAGCGTGGCGACAAAAAATGGATGATCATCTAGCTCAATGCCGCGAATATCCCCAGCCTCATCCATGGCCGTGGCGCGTAATGGCCCAGCGGTGAGCGCAGCCTGAAACTCAGGGTTTAGCCCATAGCGGCAGCGATAGCCTTCAGTTGATGGTTGATTTTGATAAGCCTCGGCAAGTTTTGATACGGCCATAAAACGCACGCTGGCGTTGGCTTCTACCAAGCTGCATTCCAGCGGCGAAATCACTGCCCGCTGTGCATCGGGGGCGGTTTCTGCATGATCGGCATCGGCCCAGCCCAGTACATTTCTGGCGTATTCAATCACCGCATGCTGAAAGCCACCGCAAGTGCCTAAAAATGGAATGTTTTTCTCGCGAGCATAGCGAATCGCCAGTAATGCACCATCGGTATTCTGATAGGGGCTGCCGGGAACGCACCAAAGCCCCGAAAATTGCTGGAGCTGCGCCCTGTGGGTGATATCGGCGGTAGGCAGCCATACAGGGTTAATTCCTATATCTAGCGCCTTGGCCGCCAGCTCCAGCGCCACAGGAATCGCCTGATGTGCAGTGATTTCAGCATTAAAATCGCCAATCAAGCCAATTGTTAGCTGCATACAAATCCTTATGTGAATGGTTTAAGGTGCAATATGGTTTTTATATAATTTATTGTATTCAGATTCACCAAAATACTTAATATATTCTTGCGTAGCAAAAGCGTCCATGGTGCCGGAGATATAATCGGTAATCAGGCGAGTGGTGTTTTCTTTTCCCACGCGGTAGCGCAGCTCGGCAGGGAAGAGTTGCAGGCCTGGGTTATATTGCTCATCTGAATAAACTTGAAATAGCCCACGAATAATATTTTCACCGCGTTTTTCGTATTGCAGAATACTTTTCTTTTTAAGAATCATTTTAGATAACACATTCTTTAAGCCCGCCGCTAGCTTTGCATGCTGGCGATAGCCAATTTCTTCTACCCCATTATTGTTTACCACGGCAATGTCTTGGCAAAGGGTATGGATAATGGTTGAAGTAAGCTCTTTAATAAAAATATAAGAGAATTCTTCCGAGGTGCGCATTAAATAAGCGCCGCCCGCTTCTTTTTGGCAGGCGTCAATAATTTCTTTAAAAGTATCGTAAGCATCATTGTATTTTTCGCTGATTTTAAACGAGTACAGCAGCTCGCCCATATCCACCATATCGGCATTAATAGCGTCTTCTAAATCATGCGCAGCATAGGCAATCTCATCGGCGATGTCCATGATTTGCGCATCAATACTTTTTTTATCAAGAATACTGTGCTTATTTAGCTGTTCTTTTAAAAAATGGTAATTATCATCGTATAAAAATTTATTCGGGTTTTCTGCCGAAGTATGAAAGTATTTAATCGTGCCCCAGATGGTACGCAGGGTTAAATTTAGGCCAGAGTAATGAATGCTTTTGGTTTCTAAATTATGCACAATTCTAAATGCCTGCGCATTACCTTCATAGCCACCCACGTCTTTAGAGAGCGAATGCAAAATACGCTCTCCATGATGGCCAAATGGTGGGTTGCCAATATCATGAATCAGTGCGCAGGTTTCAGTCACAGCAGGGTGCTTTAAGCCTAAATCCATGGCAATGCTGCGGGCAATCTGGGCAACTTCTAAGCTATGCGTCAGCCGGTTGCGGCTAAATTTGGTGTTGTTTACGCTAAGTAGCTGCATCTTGCCTTGCAAGCGTCTGAACGATGAGCTGTATAAAACCCGGGCATAGTCGCGCATATAGTTATCGCGATCTCTGCCATCCATGCTTTTTTCGGCGTGGAAGCGGTAGGCTAATTTTTCGGCTTCATTTTCTTTATGCTGAGCAAATTCTATGGTTTGGGCTGAGTACATGGTGATCCTTAAGTGCTGCAATCTCAGGCTGAATGTCAGCTGGGATGTTTGAATTTGTAGGGCTGTGTTTGTCTTTGGCTAGGTAAAATATAATCCCGTTAACTTAGCAATAAGCCATGGTACGGCCACGCAATGACAAGCATTAAATCATCGTAGGGCGGGTGCAACCCGCGTATTTTTTAGCATCGCTCGCGGGTTGCACCCCATACGCGCTAACCAACGTCAAAAAGATCTTTTTAGTGCCTTCGGCACGTTGATTTAGGTGCGGCATCCTCGCGGAGCATAAGTATCTGCACAAGTTTGATGTGTTCCCCCCTTTGAAAAAGGGGGGCTAGGGGGGATTTAGTACGGCATATCATTACTAAAAGATAGCAGCTAATTCAAAAGCAAATCCCCCTCAATCCCCCTTCAACAAAGGGGGAAGCTACAGCTGAAGCACTGCCTAATTATCCCAGTGGGGACTGCCTTTCTTAAACGGCCAGAAATCCTAGTAAGCAAAGAAGGCTGCCCCGACCAGTACGAAGGCCCCTCATCTGCGGACATCTAATATTCTCAGATTACACAATCCTTCCCCTGCCTTAAAGCACACTCAGCTTAGCTGATTCATTTACCGTCTGTGTACCCTTATCTCTGCCTGCCTGTGTCTTTGATTGGGCCGCGGGGGCAAGTATAAAGTGGCTTTTGCTGATTGGATTTGTGCCATGCCTGCCAAGCCTATTAAAGCCATGCCCATACAATTTTATCCGCGCTTGACTAAGGGGCGGTTTAATAATTGGCGGGTATTGATGATTATTATTACCCAGTTGATTTTCTTTGGCTTGCCGTGGGTGCATTGGCAGGGGCAGCAGGCGGTTTGGTTTGATCTGGCGCGGCAGCAGTTTTTTGTGTTTGGGATGAATTTTTGGCCGCAGGATTTTATCTATTTAATGGCGCTGATGATGGCGGGGGCGTTTGCGTTGTTTTTTTGGAGCACGCTTTCTGGGCGCATCTGGTGTGGCTATGCCTGTCCGCAAACAGTGTATTCCACCATTATGCTGTGGATAGATCGCCTAACCGAAGGCTCGCACACCCAGCGGGCTAAGCTGGATGCCGCGCCGTGGTCGGTGAAAAAAGTGCTGCGCAAATCCAGCAAGCACGCGCTGATGTTGCTGTTTTGTTTTTGGACTGGCTTTAGTTTTGTAGGTTATTTCAGCCCGATTCGCGATATGGCAGGCGCTTTGCCAAGCTTGTCTTTTGGGCCTATCGAATGGCTATGGATTTTTAGCTACGGCAGCTTTACCTATGTGCTGGCGGGCTTGCTGCGTGAGCAGGTGTGTAAGCATATGTGCCCCTATGCACGTTTCCAAAGTGCGATGTTTGATTCGCAAACCTTGGTGGTGGCTTACGATGCCGTGCGCGGAGAGCCGCGTGGTGCTCCGCATAAAGCAGCCGTTCCGCAGGGTGATTGTGTAAATTGCAATATCTGTGTGCAGGTTTGCCCGGTGGGCATTGATATCCGCCAAGGCCTGCAATATGAGTGCATAGGCTGCGCCGCCTGTATCGACGCCTGCGATGTGGTGATGGATAAAGTCGAAAAACCACGCGGCTTGATTCGGTTTACCAATGAGAAAAATATGCAAAAGCCCGGCGCGGTGGGCTTAAGCTGGCAGCATCTGCTGCGCCCAAGAGCGGCACTGTATGGTCTAGCCGTGGTGCTGGTATTGGGCATTGCCAGCGTGTCGCTGATGCAGCGCCAGCCGCTCAAATTGGATATCGCAAGGGATAGAAATATCCTCGCCCGCGAAACAGCCCGAGGCTGGCTGGAAAACAGCTACACCCTGCAACTGGGCAATAGCTCGGCCAGCGAGCAGCATTTAGAGCTAACGGTAGAGGGCTTGCCCGGTGTAGAAATCTATAGCGACGAGCCAGTGATTGCCCTGCCCGCAGGCAGTAACCGGCAGATTACCGTAAGGCTAGAAGTCGCCCAATCCACTGGCAGCGTGCCGATTGTCTTCACCGCCAAAAGCCGCAACCACCCCGCGTGGAAAGTCAGCGCGCCAAGCAGTTTTCTGGCCTTGCAATGAAGTGAGTTATAGATGTGATGCAGAAAAACCTAAATCTTGAACCACAGAGGGCACAGAGGGCACAGAGGGCACAGAGAACACAGAGTTTCACAGAGGAAAACATGGTTTGAATTCAGTTTTCTTGTAAGACTTTAAGTGTTTAAAGCCCTGCAATTAGGATTTGTATCGCTGTTCGCGGGCCACCCACCATTGCTTCAGTATCGAAATAAGTTTGATGTACTTGTTCCCCCTTTGAAAAAAGGGGGGGCTACAGTAGTTGAAGTACCACCTATTGTGTGTCGATACTTATGCCACCATTGGGGCCGCAGATGCTAAAAAAGGATTTTATCTCTTTGTTTCCCGAGTATCTGGAATTACCAATGCTTTACACTATGGCTGAGCGGCCTGTCAGGCCGCAATCCAGCCCTGAGTGTATGAGCAAATTTCAGCAATTAATCGACTTCTTCACCCTTGCCATCGATAGGGGGGATTACCAGCTTGGCGATAAGCTGCCTTCCTTACGCTCGGTTTGCCAAACGCACCAAGTCAGCATGACCACCGCCAAAAAAGCCTTTTATGAGCTGGAGCGGCTGGCCTATGTAGAGGCCGAGCCGCGTGCGGCGTTTAGGGTGATTGTGGCGGGGCAGGGTAGAAAGATCGATGCGCTGGCCGCTGGCGAGTTCGATCCACTCTGTCTTTTAGAAAACGTTGCCGCGCCTTGGGGCTCACCCTTTATCAATGCCGATCTGCTCGATACCCGCGCCCTGAATCGTGAATTAATGCGGGCCATGGCCTCTTATCCGCAAGCGCTTAATCATCAGCCCATGTTGGGGCTAGATCAGCTACGCCGCCAAATTGCCCGCATGTATCACAGCGAAGGCGTGCATTTGCATTGGGAAAACCTGATCGTTACCTGTGGCGGCATGGAAGCCTTATCGCTGGCGATTCAAGCCGTAGTGCAAGGCATTAGTAAGCCCTGCCTTGCCGTAGTCACACCTGCATTCCCCGGCGTGCTTAGCCTGATTCGTCAGCTAGGAATCAGCGTAGTTGAAGTCGCTTCCGAGCCTTATCTGGATCTGCCCACGCTGGGGGTGCTCTTGCAAGAGCAAGCTATTACCGCCTTGCTGGTGATGCCCAATTTTCAGCACCCCAGCGGGCGCTGTATGCCCGAGGCAGATAAACAAGCGCTGCTCGACTTAGCCTACCAGCACCAGCTAGCGATTATCGAAGACGACACCTACCGCGCCCTGCACTTTAGCGGGCAAGCCCCCCTGCCACTTAAAGCCTATGACAGGCTGGGCCTGGTACTGCATTGCTGCTCATTCAGCAAAACCATAGCCCCCGGTTACCGAGTTGGCTGGATAGAGCCAGGCCGCTGGAGCGATCGCATCCGCGCACTCAAGTTTTGCAGCTCACTCAGCTCGCCACTCCCCAGCCAATTGGCGCTGGCCGCCTTACTCGCGGGCGATTTACACACCCGCAGCATCGCCAAATTACGCACTGAATTACAAAAACGCACTGACGCCATGCGTACCGACATCCTCGCCTGCTTTCCCGCCGGCACCCAAGTAGAAATCCCCGCCGGCGGCTACCTGCTATGGATCACCCTGCCGCAAGCCATCGACCTAAGTGCCCTGTTAAAAAAAGCGCTCGCCAAAGGAATCCACTTCGCCCCCGGCTGGCTCTGCTACCCCCAAGGCGGGCCACTGTGTAAGCAAATGCGCTTGAATGCGAGTTTTTATTTGGGGCAGAGGGAGGAGTTGGGGTGGTTGGGGGAGGGGATTGTTTGTGAGATGAAACAGACTGGATAAAGTTTCGTGTAATATGCCTTTGTTATAATTCTGTTAATGCTATGTTAGTAAAATTATCTGCAATGCCCTGATCAATCTTTATTTTTAGTATACGTATTTAATTTTGTGTGCTTATTTTTTAATTTGAAAATTGAAAAACGTTTATATTTTGGTAATGATAGCTCTAGTAGAGTAGATGTGTTTGTTTTATAAAGTTTATTTTTTATATCTTCCTAGTGTGTTAATTATATATTCTTTGGGTTTTACCCGCTACTTTAGAGAGAATTTGATATGAAATTAATAAAATTGATATCGGTATTTATTTCTAGTTGTTTTTTAAGTGCATGTGTGACTACTCCAGTTGTTGAAGAAAAAGTAAATCTACCACAATTGAAAATGCGTGACAAAAATATAAAGCCGACAAGTCGTTCGTATGAGGTGCTTCAAAAATACTTAGAGACCACAATAAAAGGTGAAAAGCTCAGCGCTAACTGGTGTAAAGACTCTGCTGAGTATGCAACTGAATTTTTTTCTCCGACTAAATTTGAAATTCTTGGAAAGCCAGAAGCTGATACTTTTTATAATGATAAAATTGGAGCGTATTGGAATATCTATAGTGTCAGAGTATGGTCTAGTAACCAAGGAGGAGTAGCAATCATAAAAGACTGGAAGATATCTCTTAAGTTTGCTGAAAAAAAATACGCTCCTGAAGATAGATATCAATGGTGCCTTGACTACATATATACCAAAAATTAATAAATATTAGATTGTTTTTTGACTGGATATTGCATTGGCATGGCGGGGTGACAGTTTTTAGTCAACTCCTCCATTCTGATAAAGGGCTTGGCTATGCACATTAGAAATATTAGTTTTAAATTGGATGAGCTTAATCCTTTACATAGAAATTTTTTATTTTGGGTGGCCACATTTTTACCATTGCTTTTTGCCGTTTTAATGGCATTTCCGTTATTTAAAAATCTTTATTTTAATTTTACTGAGGATGGCTACGTATTGTTTTTTTCTAAATTTAAATTATCGCTTTCAATTGCTGCTTTGAGTATCCCGTTTGGGATGGTTGTTTCTAAATTTCACTCTTCTGCGCAAAAAGTAGCAACTATTACACAAAGTAAACTTCAGAATAATTTTGCAAATTATCTAAGTCATCGTGACCATTTTCAAAAATATATGCAAACGGTTTCTGATGAGTTTGATTTAAAAATTGATGCTTTCAAAATGTATGGAATTATTTTTAATAAGTCAACGCTAAGTGGGGTTTCAGTTGAAATTGGATCTGGTATTTTTGATTTCTATGAAAAGCAGTATGAAGATCATTTTTGGTCGAAAATGAAATTTTCTGCCCCTAATTTTACAGCGATGGAGGTCAATATATATTTCCCTCGTTTTGCTAAGGAAGTTGGCATTAATGCTGAGAAAATAATCATTAATGATTATGAGTCTTTGAAAAGTACTTTAATAAAAATAAGAAAAATTTACAGAAGAGGAATGGAATATGGGCTCACGCGGGCTGATTCATCTTCAAGTATTGAACTGGAAGAGTATGGTTTTTCTGAATTAACTGGTAGGTTTGATCTTTGGTCTAATAGTAATGGCTTTAAAAATGTCTGGAAGCCATAGTGCGTTAGGGGGCATATAGCTTAGCTCAACCTACTGTACACAAGTTAAGCGCGTTTTTTAGATGCCTTCGGCACATTGGTTTAGGTGCGGGAGTCCCCCGCGTGGGACTCACTTTCTTGAACGGCCAAGAAAGTAAGCAAAGAAAGCCGCCCCGACCAGCACGAAAGCCCCTCACTGCGGATAATCGGCTCGGCGAAAAAGGCTGCTCGGGAGCAAGCCCGCTACCCCTTTTCCGAAACCCCGCCCCGCTTATTCCTCGCTTCGGCGTGCTTCAAGGGGATTCTTAAGCCCTATGCGTAGAGCGCGGTTACTAGGTAGGTTGGGGTAAATCATGGTCAGCCCATCGGGGGTACGTAGGGTTGATCAAACATGCCCAAACTACTTGCTGATAATGCATGAGTTCAATCTGCGGTGAAATTTCATTGTGTTAAATTTTTCTGATTGATTTAGTAAGTATTTTTTTTGTTATTTTGTGTGTTTTTTTAAAGCTTGGTGTAATATGCCGTTGGATTTTTTTGTTGCCATATTCGTCGAATAATTTGCCCAGTGCACAATAAATTTTTCTATTTGCAAGCACACATAATGTGGGTTGTTTTGTATGCGCTGTTTGTCTAGGCGAATTATTTTATGTTTTTTTGAATTCGTATTATTTTAAATAAGATATAAAATTATGAAAAAAATATATTTTAAGCGCATGTTCTTTTTGGTATTGCTTGCATTTTTATCTGCATGTGGAGGTAGTGCTGATGATGAAAGTGGTGTGGCCTTGTGTGCGGATGGTACGACTACCCAGTCTGCTGGGAAACAAGGGGCTTGCTCACATCATGGTGGTTTAGCTGTTACACCAACTCCCGTTCCAAAACCAACTGTCGTACCAACACCCGCTCCAGTACCTGTTGTGGGTAGTTCCGCCGGTTTGTGGTTGGGTAAAACGACTGCAAATCGCTCCATTACTTCTTTAGTATTGAATGATGGGACGTTTTACAATTTTTATTCAGTAGCTGGCAATCCAAATAAAATTGCGGGTGTCGTTCAAGGGGCTGGTACTGCAAGTAATGGAACCTTTCAATCAAATAATGCGAAAGATTTTAACCTAGAGGGATATGGCATTTTGCCCGCATTTGTTTCTGCTAGTTATACCGCTAAATCGGCATTTAGCGGAACAGTAGCTTATTCAGATTCACGTTTTGGTGTTACTTCTTTTAGTAGTAGCTATGATCGTGATTATGAAACAAAGCCTAATTCAACTAATATTGCTGGTGTGTTTTCAGGAGTTGTATCAACTTCTTCAGGAAATGAATCGGCCGCAGTGAATATTTCTGCCGCTGGTGTGATTACCGGAGCTGGAACATCTACTTGTTCAATTTCAGGCTCGGTAACGCCACGCGCAGATGGCAATGTTTACGATATGGTTATTAAATTTGGTGGGTCACCGTGTTTGTTTGCAAATCAATCCTTAACTGGGATAAGCTATTTTAATTCATCGACTAAACGTTTATACGCAGCTGCGCCTAATTCTAGCCGCACAGATGGGGTTGTGTTTGTAGGGGCTAAGTTTTAATTTTTTGCATGGTAGCTTAGGCTAAAGCTTTATTAGCCCAATATTTCATTGTGTATAAAAACGGTGGGTTACGCCAAAGGTAAAGCGCTTTTGTCTAACCCACCCTACGAAAGTCATGTGATGTTTGCTTTTGATATGTTTTTAAAATGAACTAAACGAATATTTACTACTAATTGCGATGATTGCATTGGGCTTTTGAAAGTCCCCTTGAAGCA
>NZ_JANXSO010000174.1 GCF_025352645.1 Iodobacter sp.
GCCAAAGTGAAGTAAACGCGCGGTTTTATAGCCCCACATGGCATCCAGCGTATTGGCCAGCCGGTGCAGCAGCACCCCGTAGCCACCAAACAGAGCAAAGAAAAACAGGCTGGCAAAAATCGCATCTGCGCCGTTTTCTAAGGTGGATTCAAGGCCCGCTTTGGCAATGCCTGTGTTGTCTAATTCTGTGCAATTGCGGCTGACAATACGGCTAAGGGCCAGCCGTGCTGTGATTAAGTCGCCGGTGCTTAATGGCTTGGCGATGGCCCGAACATGTTCAAACAGGCTGCGTGCGCCAAGGGAAAACCACAGCGCTAAAGCGTCGGCCCACCAGCCTAGTAAGTGCTTTAACAAGGCAAAGACGGCGAGTGATGTGCCTATGAGTAAAAGCCACGCCAGCGCGCCTCGACAAATATTTAAGGCTTGCCAAAACTTCGTCATTCCCGCGAAGGCGGGAATCCAGCGGTGGTTCTGGATTCCCGATAAAAACATTTGGGGATGACGGTTTTCTGGGGGGAGGGGGCTGTTGCTTACCTGCAAGCGGCCAGCCAGATTAAAGCACCGCTCCAGCTTGGCTGCTAGCCAGCCAAAGCCCACCAGTGGGTGAAAGCGTTTAGGCTCGCCCAAGCAAAGTTCCAGCAGCAGGCCAAGGGCGAAGGCGAATAGCCAGTGAGCGAAGCTTAGATTTAGCATCAGCCGCGCTTCACCGGCATAGGTATTCCGGCGACAATCAGCGTGACATTTGCGGCCTGTTTGGCGATATCCTGATGCAAGCGGCCAGCCTCGTCCCTAAATAATCGGGCCAAGGGATTATCAGGCACAATGCCAAATCCCACTTCATTGCTGACCAATAAGAGCGTGCCTTGGTGTGCGGCAGCGGCGGCGATAAAGGCCTGTTTTTCTGTTGCCCAGCCCGCCATATCCTCCAGACAAAGCCAGTTGGATAACCAGAGCGTGAGGCAATCGATCACACAAAATTGATCTTGGCTTTGTGTGAGTGCGTCCGCCAGTTGCAGAGGTGCTTCTAGCGTTTGCCAATGTGCGGGGCGCTCGGCCTTGTGCCGCAGGATGCGTTCCTGCATTTCCTTGTCAAAAGCCTGAGCGGTGGCCAGCCAAAACACCGGCCCGTCGTGGGCCAGTGCTTTTGCCAGCGCGTAACTGCTTTTGCCGCTACGCGCCCCGCCTAAGATAAGCTCGGTGCTCAATATTGCCCACGTAAGTTGAGCATGGCGTTAATACCTTGTGTGCCATAGTCTTTTACTTGCTCGTACTCGGTATCAAATACATTGTTCACACGTGCTTGCAAAGACCATTCTTTATTGACTTGCCAGTTAGCGGAGAGATTGGTCAGCGCATAGCCTGCCAGTTGTTTTTTATTGGCTGGGTCGTCAAAACGCTTGCTCTGTGCTTGGATTTCGGCACGTAGCGTCCATGCGTTAAGGGTGAGTCCAGCGTAAGCCGTGCCGGAGTATTTAGCACGGCGGGCTAGTTCATTGCCCCTGTTTGCCCCGTTGGATTCATCGCTTGCATTCAGGTAGTCATAGCTAAAACCAGCCAGTATGCCATTAGCTTGCCAGTCTGCGGCAAGCGTTACGCCTTGCAGCTCGGCCTGAGCCACATTGGATGGAAGCCATCTGTAAGGGTCTGCAGCGGTTGGTGCTGGAGCCCATTGAATAAGATTTGATACTCGGTTTTTATAAACAGTTAAAGATGAACTGATTTCTTTACCATTGAAGCGAACAAATATTTCTTTATTGATTGATTCTTCAGGCAACAGATTTGGGTTGCCTAAGTTTGGCCAATATAAATCATTAAATGTTGGCGCTTTAAATGCGGTACCAAATGTTGTACCGACTTGCCAAGCATCAGTTAACTCTAAAGCAAAGGCTGCGCTACCGGTGTTTTTACGGCCTAGCAAAGAGTTGTCATCGCTGCGTACGTTTAATTGCACCGATAAAATATCGAGGTGCCCTAAGTAGCCAGCTTGCAGGCTGTTAATGCGGCGATGCTCTTTATCGTATTGCTGATCGCCGCTGACTTTTTGCTCTAAAGTTTCAGCCCCTAGCTGCCAAGTGCCCGCTTGGGTTTCAAAGTCATTCATCCATGACAACTGAGTCTGTGCTGTTTTGATCTGACTGACTTTATCGTGGTAGTCGTTGAATGCACGTGGGGTGAAGTTCTTATTATCATCGATGCTGTAAGCCAAGTTTAAGAGGCTATTCCAGTGGGCTGTTAGCTTGTTTTTGCTCCAGATGCTGGCGCTGCCGTTCTGGGTTTCATCACGATAATCATAGCTTTGTGCGCGTGCAACGTAGTTTGAATCACTGACATAACCATCCAGCTGATTTTTACCCCAAGCTTGTAAAAGATTGACTCCCAACTCGTGATCTTCATTAATACGGTGCTTTAGCGATAAAGAAACGCTGTTGTTTTCGTAGCCATCTTTATCATCAAAATAGCCAGGGTTTTTAGGATTGCTGATTGAGCTGATGCCATCTGTTTTGAAGTGCGCCAGATTGAGTGCATAGCGAGTATCGTCATTTCCCCCTGAAATGCCAGCGCTGGCACTGATGGTGTTATTGCTGCCATAGCCAAGTTCAACTTGTGGATGGAAGCCCTTTTTACCCTCTTTGGTAAAAATTTGAATCACACCACCGATGGCATCCGAACCATAGAGGCTGGCAGCGGGCCCGCGTAGTACTTCAATCCGATCGATCTGGCTAAGTGGAATATGTTGCAGCGCTGCTGTGCCTAATGTGGCAGAGCCAATTCGCACACCATCAATCAGTACCAAGGTGTGTTGGGCGCTATTGCCGCGTAAATAAATGCTGGTCGCTTTACCTGCTCCACCATTGCTTGATATCTGTACGCCAGGCTGGCGTGCCAGTAGCTCTGGTAGGCTAATAGTACCTGCGGTTTGAATGGCTTTTTGATCGATAACGGTCACATCGCCAATGACTTCTTTGGTCGTTTGCGGCAGGCGAGCGGCAGTGGTGACAACGGCTGGCAGCTGAATTGTTTCAGCATGAACACAGAGGCTTGCTGCAAGGCTAGTTAGTACAAATGGGGTGATACGGAATAACATTTCATCTCTCCTGATTGCCACACCCGCTGTGTGGCGCGATAGCAGCAAGGGGAGCAGGAGATGATGCATGGCAGATAAGCGCGATGAATCTCACCCGCTTCGTGCACCCTGCCGCGCGTTGGTTGCCTTTGCCGGTGGCAAAGGTTTAAGGCCGGTCTCCGGGCTGGCAAGTTGCTCTTGTTATAGAGTAAACATATCGCCTTCCTTTCTATTAATAAGAAAGTGGCATTGATGCGTTTTGACTTGCTTACCGTTGCAGGGGCAGCACAGGATTTAAACCTGTTTCCCGTTTCACTCGTGTTGAGCACCTTATAAAGGCGGGATTGTATACCTCCTTGTCATTCCTTGCCTTTCGGCTTTAAAACATATTCATTTTAGTTTTGGTAAGTATTTGGAATATGGCTGGGCACAGCAAAAAAAACGCCACGCAAAGAGCGTGGCGTTGATGAGTGTTTTGTCGTTTAGTGCTGCAAAATTTTCGATAAAAACTGCTGAGCACGCTCGGAGCGGGTTTGGTTAAAGAACTCGTCTTTGCTGGCGTCTTCCACAATATGGCCTTGGTCCATAAAGATCACGCGGGTGGCCACTTTACGGGCAAAACCCATTTCGTGGGTCACGCACATCATGGTCATGCCTTCGTGAGCCAGCTCAACCATTACATCCAGCACTTCATTAACCATTTCTGGATCAAGCGCTGAAGTGGGCTCGTCAAACAGCATGGCGATGGGGTCCATGGCGAGGGCGCGGGCGATAGCAACGCGCTGCTGCTGTCCACCCGAAAGCTGCCCTGGATATTTGTTAGCTTGGGCTTTTAGGCCTACGCGATCGAGTAGTTTTAGACCTTTTTCCATCGCTTCATCCATGCTGCGGCCTAGTACGCGTTGCTGGGCAAGGCAGAGGTTGTCGGTGATGGATAGGTGAGGAAATAGCTCAAAGTTTTGGAACACCATGCCCACTTTAGAGCGCAATTTAGGCAAATCAGTTTTAGGATCGCCCACCGAAGTGTCGCCGATCAAAATCTTGCCTGACTGAAAGGGCTCCAAGCCATTAACACACTTAATGAGCGTAGATTTGCCTGAGCCAGATGGCCCGCAAACTACAATCACTTCCCCTTTTTTTACTTCGGTGCTGCAGTCGGTCAGTACTTGAAAGCTACCGTACCATTTATTGACGTTCTGAATTGAAATCATACTGCTAACCTCTTTTGCAAACGGTGCTGAAGCATGGCGCCAGCGAGTGTATGGGTAACGCTACCGTTTTACCGGTAATCATACTGCAAGTTTTTTCTGCAAACGCTTCACAATCATGGATGCACTAAAGCTAATCAGGAAGTAAACCGCACCAGCAAGTAGTAAAAATTCATGCGGCTGGCCAACAATATCGCCTTTAGAGCGGGCGGTATTAAGGAAATCCATCAGGCCAACGGCATAAACTAAGGATGTATCTTGAAACAAGATAATGCTTTGCATCAGCAGCAAGGGCATCATTTTTCTAAATGCTTGCGGCAAAATAATTAAGCGCATGGCTTGGCTGTAATTCATCCCCAAAGCATAGGCGGCATTGGCTTGGCCTTTTGATATCGCTTGAATACCTGCCCGCACAATTTCGCAGTAATAAGCCGCTTCAAACATCATAAAAGCGATTAAACAGGAGGTAAACGCACCAATGGGGGTGGGTCTTCCGGTAACCCAGCCAATAATAAAGGGCACCATAAAGTAAAACCAAGTGATGACCAAGAGTAGTGGGATGGAACGGAAATAATTTACATAAAAACCAGCCAGTTTGGATAAAACTGGATTGCTCGACATACGTGCTAATGCCAACAAAGTACCTAGGGCCACGCCACCTAATACTGCAAAAAACAGCAGTTCCAGCGTAAGAATCATGCCTTCAATAAGGCCAGGCAGGGCTGGAACAATATTAGATAAATCCATTTTATTTCCCCCCCAGCGACATGAGGCCAGGCACGCTGGTTTTCTTTTCTACCCAGCGCATAAACATCATCAAGCTCATATTGAGCGTGAAATAAATAATGGTGGCTAGGGTAAAGGCTTCAAACAAATTAGCGGTAAATTCAGCCGTTTGTTTGGTTTGTGCCAGTAATTCCATGAGTCCAATTAAGGAGGCAACGGATGAATTTTTAAATACGTTTAAGAACTCTGAAGTGAGTGGTGGAATAATAATGCGAAAGGCTTGCGGCAATAATACGTGGCGATAAGTCTGAGCAATATTTAAACCCAGTGCATATCCTGCATTAACTTGCCCTTTAGGTAGAGCTTGAATACCGGTGCGAACCTGTTCACAAACCCGTGCCGAGGTAAATAAACCCAAGCAAACTACGACGCTGATAAAAGCCGATGTGGATGGTTTAATATCTTGTTTAAACCAAATTTGTAGTGATTCAGGCAGAAAATCTGGCACTAAGAAATACCAAATAAACAATTGCACGAGTAGTGGAATATTGCGAAATAGCTCTACATAGGCACTGGCAAAACCAGAAACCCAGCGATTGGGTAGTGTGCGTGCCACGCCCATTATCGTGCCTAAAATGAGTGCAATAATCCATGCTGATAAAGCCAGTGCAAGTGTCCAGCCAAGACCAGAAATAAACCAATCTAAATAAACTTCACTACCGATACCGGTGGGCTTAAAAAAAACGCCCCAATCCCAGTTGTAATTCATACGCTGTCTCCGAAGGTATCAGGGAGGCCCTAAAGCCTCCCTGATGTTTTTGGCTTAATAAAATCGGCCTTTTACATCTGTTCTGCGGATTTATCTGTTGGGCTAGCGATCAATTTTTTTAGATCTTCGCTCATTGGGAAATTAAGATTTAAGTTTTTTGGCGGAATTGGTTGGGTAAACCAGCGTGCATAAACGGCTTTGATACGGCCGCTCTTGTAAAGATCAACGATGGAATCGTCAACCAGTTTTTTAAACTGTGGATCATCTTTACGCAGCATGCAGCCATAGATTTCATTGGATTGGGCTGTACCGACAATAGCCCAATCTGCTGGTGATTTGGCTTTAGCAATTTCACCAGCCAACAACGCATCGTCCATCATAAAGGCCGCTGCACGATTGGATTCCAGCATCAGGAAGGATTCGCCATGATCCTTAGCACTGATGATATTCATATTCATTTTCTTTTCTTCATTCATCTTTTTAATCAGACGTTCTGAAGTAGTACCGGCGGTGGTCACCACGTTTTTACCAGCTAAATCGGCAAAGTCTTTAACGCCAGATTTTTTATTGGTGAGTAAACGTGTACCAATTTCAAAAATACCGTTAGAGAATGCAACTTGCTTTTGGCGCTCTACGTTATTGGTAGTAGAGCCACATTCCAAATCAACCGTACCATTTTGTACTAATGGGATACGTGTTTGTGAAGTCACTAGGTTATAGCGAACTTCAATAAATGGCATATTGAGTTTTTTCTTGATGGCTTCTGCAATGTGATTTGCTACTTCAACCGAGTACCCAATTGGGCGTTGGCTATTGTCTAGATAGGAGAAGGGAATGGATGAGTCGCGATGGCCTAGCA
Source organism: Iodobacter sp. (assembly GCF_025352645.1). Taxonomy (GTDB): domain Bacteria; phylum Pseudomonadota; class Gammaproteobacteria; order Burkholderiales; family Chitinibacteraceae; genus Iodobacter. The sequence goes on from NZ_JANXSO010000174.1 coordinate 6,627, forward strand.
CCAAAGTTTTTGTTTCTTTAATCTTTTTTAATGTACCGTTTAATTCTTCAGCTTGCGCTGTTGCGGTAAAAAGAGTCGATACAGCCAAAACAAGCAACAATTTCTTCATGAGTGTTCTCCATCAATAGCGGGGGATCTGTATTGCTTTCAGTATAGGCATGCTGAAAAAATAAGACCTGTGGGGATAATCCTTAGTGTTTCAAACAAAACGGCCCACAAGGGGCCGTTTTTATTATTGCTTACATATATTACTGCTGCATAGGCGCTAAAATCTGACGTAGAAATTGCTTTGCTCTGTCGTGCTGCGGGTTGGTAAAGAAGGTTTCTGGATGAGCGTCTTCTAAAACCACACCTTGATCAAGGAATAATACGCGGTCTGCCACTTCGCGGGCAAAGCCCATTTCGTGCGTAACCACCATCATGGTCATGCCGGATTCGGCCAAGGTTTTCATAACCTGCAACACTTCACCGATCATTTCTGGGTCGAGCGCAGAGGTCGGCTCGTCAAACAGCATGACTTTTGGGTTCATGGCTAGGCCACGGGCAATGGCCACCCGCTGCTGCTGCCCACCCGATAAGTTAGATGGGTAAGCGTGTTTTTTATCTGAAAGACCCACGCGTTCGAGCAGGGTGAGCGCCTGTGCTTCGGCGTCAGCCTTACTCATGCCTTTTACTTGAATTGGGGCAAGTGTGATGTTTTCTAGCACGGATAAATGCGGGTAGAGATTAAAGTGCTGAAATACAAATCCCACTTCGGCACGTAGCTTATTGATGTCGGTTTTAGGGCTGGTGACTTGCACGTCGCCAATCCAGATTTCACCGTCGTTGACGGGCTCTAGCTGGTTGATGGTGCGAATGAGGGTGGATTTACCCGAGCCAGATGGGCCGCAAACCACGACAACCTCGCCTTGTTTAACTTCAAGGCTGATATCTTTTAGCACGTGGTGGTCACGGCCATACCATTTATTTACATGATTAAATTTGATCATCGGCTTGGATTGGGTCATGACAAGAGGCCTAATTCTGTTAAGTATTGGGTGGTGTTGGCAAGGCGGGGAAACCCTAGGCTGACGTTTGGGCGGGTGAAACACCATATGCGCTAACTAAAATTACATAGAATCTTAACCGTGTATGAAATAGCGCCAAACCTTGAACCACAGAGAGAGTGAGGGCACAGAGGACACAGAGAAAGGCTCAATACAGGGCTTTATTTTCTCTGTGGATCTCTGTGGATCTCTGTGGGTTTATGTTTAATTAGCTGATTAATATCATTATTTTTTTGTTGGCGCACATGGGGTGAAACCCGTCAGACAAATTATCGGCCTGCTGCAACTAGGTAATTGCTGAGCGCCACATATTGCTCAAGCGTGACGTTTTCAGGGCGGCAGCCTGGGGGAATCGCTAGGGCTTCTAGCTCGGCATCGCTTACAAGGCTTTTTACGTTATTACGCAGTGTTTTACGGCGTTGACCAAAGCTTTGCGCCACCAGTTTCTGCAGGTGCTCGTAATGGGTCGCAACGCTAGGCAGCGTTGCCCAAGGCACCATACGCACGATGGATGAATCAACTTTGGGCGGTGGGAAAAAGGCCTCCGGTGGCACGTCGAATACGCGTTCCATATTAAAACGATACTGCAACATAATGCTGAGGCGGCCGTAGTCTGAGGTGGAAGGCTCTGCCACCATGCGATCGACCACTTCTTTTTGCAGCATAAAGTGCATGTCAAAAATAGACTCACCAAAGCTAGCTAGATGAAACAGCAGCGGGGTGGAAATATTGTAAGGCAAATTGCCGATCAGGCGAATTTTGCTACCAGGGGCGATTTGGGCCGCCAAAGCGCCAAAATCAAAGTTCAGTGCATCCACATTGTGGATCACTAGTTTTTCTGGGGAAAACTTTTCGGATAAATGCGCCACAATATCGCGGTCGATCTCTACCACATGCAAGATGTCGGTACGATCCATCAGCGGTATGGTGAGCGCGGCAAGGCCGGGGCCAATCTCAACGAGTACATCGCCTTTTTTGGGGCTGACGGAGTTGATGATGTCGTTGATCACGCTTTGGTCTTGTAAAAAATTTTGCCCGAAACGTTTACGGGGGATATGCGAAGAAGCCATTCATTATTTCCAGCAGCGCTCAAATCATAAAACGTGAACGCATAGTTTGATGGGTTTGGCGGGACAGCCCGCCGAAGTAAAAAACACGAGGGGGCAATTTTAGCCGCCCCATAAAATAATCAGTCTTGGCTGGCGCTTGCTAGCTCCATTGCCAACTGAGTGGCGGCAAGTAAGCTACCTGCATCGGCACTGCCTTTGCCTGCCAGATCAAGGGCGGTGCCGTGATCCACAGAGGTACGAATAATCGGTAGGCCAAGGGTGATATTGATGCCTGATCCAAAGCTCGCGTATTTGAGTACGGGTAGGCCTTGATCGTGGTACATCGCCAGCACGGCATCGCCAGAGGCGAGGATATTACGATTAAATAGGGTATCTGCGGGCAATGGCCCGATTAGCGTCATACCCTCCAGCCTGAGCGCTTCCAGTACTGGCGAGATAATTTCTACCTCTTCCATGCCTAAATGCCCAGATTCACCCGCGTGCGGATTTAGCCCCGCCACAATAATACGCGGCTGAGCAATGCCAAATTTAGTTTGTAGATCGCTATGCAAAATACGCAGTGTGGTGCTGAGCGATTCGGCGGTGATGGCGGCGGCCACGTCTTTCAGCGGTAAATGCGTGGTGGCGAGTGCCACACGCATTTCGCTACAGGCCAACATCATCACCACATGGGGAGTGTGGCTTAGCTCTGCAAGGTATTCGGTATGCCCATAGAAAAAACGCCCTAAGGCTGCGCCTTCATTGATCACCCCTTTGTGAATAGGGGCCGTCACCATAGCGGCAAATTCACCGCTTAGGCAGCCAGCGCTGGCTCTATCCAAAATATCGAGCACATAACGGGCATTGCCTGCATTGAGCTGGCCTGCGTGGCATTCAGCGCGCAGTGGGATATGTAAAACGCAGACGGCGGCCTTGCTATCTGGCGAGTAATCCGGCCAATTGCTGCTGATCTGGCATTGCTCTGCCCTTTGTTGCAGCAGGTTCTTATCGCAAAGAATCACTAGCTGGCAAGCAAGTGGCGCACCTGCTGCCAGCATGGCCGAGATTTCTGGGCCAATACCAGCGGGCTCGCCGCTAGTAATGGCGATGCGTAAGGGCTTACTCATCCTTTAAACGAAGATCCACAAAGGCACGGTCACGTTGCTGGCGGATCCAGTCTTCAAATTGTTCTTCGCTCTTGCGCTGTTTTAATTCATTGCGTACACGGAAACGCTCACGCTCTACGGTCATGTCTTTAGAGCGGCGTTCCAGCACTTGAATAATATGCAAGCCAAACGGCGATTGAATCACACCGCTGGTTTCATTGGGCTTGAGTGCGTTCATTGCGTTTTCAAACTCTGGCACGGTTTCGCCTGGGGTGAGCCAGCCTAAGTCACCGCCCTTGCTGGCGCTGCCATCATCGGAATAGAGGCGGGCGAGTTCTTCAAACTTGCTACCATTTTTTAGGCGATCTACCAGCTGGTTGAGGCGTTGGCGTGCATCATTTTCAGAAACAAGCTCGTTAGTGCGAATCAAGATGTGCCGTGCGTGAGTTTGCTCAACAATCGTTTTTTGTTCTTGGCTGCGTTTTTCTAACAGTTTCACAATGTGAAAGCCGCCTGGGCTGCGTACCAAGTCGGTGATTTCACCTGGTTTTAGTTTTTCTAGTAGCTGCGTAAAGGCAGGAGGCAGTGAGCCAGCCGCGCGCCAGCCTAGACTACCGCCACTAGTGGCATCCGGCGCGCTGGAGTAAACCGCCGCGATAGAGGCAAAGTCTTTGCCTGATTCAATTTCTTTGACTGCAGCGAGGGCACGGGTGCGCTTGGCGGCAATTTGCTCTGGGCTAGCGTTTTCTGGCAGCGGAATCAAAATATGCGCTAAGCGAAACTCTTGCTGCTCTTTGCCGTGATTAAGCTTGAGGTATTCGTCGATTTCGCTATCGCCAATAACAATACGGTTATCGATTTCGCGCTCTCTTAAGCGGCTAAGAGTGATTTCGCGGCGAATATCTTCACGAAATGATTTCCAGCTCGTGCCTTGCTTGGCCAGCGTTTCACGGAACTGCGGCAAGGACATTTTGTTTTGCTCAGCCATACGGCCAATCGCACGTTCTAGTTGGCTATCATCAATACGAATGCCGATTTGGTCGGCGTATTGAACTTGCACTAGCTCTAAAATCATCCGATCTAAAACCTGCTGTTTCAGTACGCTAGGCGAGGGTGGTGTGATTTGCTGGCTGGCCATGTTTTTTTGAATGCTGCTAATCCGCGCATCCAATTCTTGCTGGGTAATCGCACTTTTATTGACCACGGCAACAATGCGGTCAATGGTTTGAATGGATGCCGAGGCAATATGGGCAGTGCCGATCAGGGCAACGAGCGCTAAGGCGCGGGAAACGTGGCGCAGCTTCATATAATCAGTAGACCTTGCTGTAGGTATCGGTGTAACCAGGAATAGTTTGGCGAAGCACATCGATTGGATTGCTGCCTAAACCACCTAGCCCGCCCAATTCGAGTAGGGCAAAGAAGTTGGTATTGAATGTGCCGTCATTGGTAATGTAGCGTTGGGCCGCAAAGCGTAAGGCCCAGCAGCCTGCATTATATTCAACACCACCTAGAGTTTCCAAAGCCTTGTTGTCACGTAGGGAATAGTTGGCACGGCCAATGGCATACCATCCTCCCCCAAGTGGCCATTGGCCAGAGAAATCCAGTTGCTCAATATTGCTATTACTGTTGATCACATAGCGCATATTTAAAGCACGGAAAGCCCCTGGGCTCCAGCCAAGGTTAACATCGGAGCGAATGGTGCGATCGTCCTTGGCATTGTATTGCAGGCTGTAGCCCAGCATAAAATCACGCCATACTTGGCCGCTTACAGAGAGTAATAAATCTGAAGTGGTGGTTTCATCTGGGCGGCCTGGCGCATCTAAGGTTACTCTTTGCTCGGTAAAGTAAAAACGCTGGCCGATGGTGGCTCGAACGCGCTCAATCCCTGTGGAGGATTCATAGAGCCGAGATGAAAGCGCTAAAGTCAGTTGATTCGCGTCGTTGATACGATCATTGCCCGAAAACTGGTTTTCCGAAAACATTTGGGCAAATGAAAAATCAGTAATGGCCGAGTCAAAGTTAGGTAGCTTAGATTGGTCTCTATAAGGCACGTAGGCATAGTAAGCACGCGGCTCTAAGGTTTGCGTGTAGTCCTCGCCCCATAGCTGGCTTTCTTTTTCAAAGTAAAGGCCGCTATCGACGCTAAAAATCGGCACAACGCGGTTTTCTGTGCTGTCGAGCTGATTAGCGCCATTGGCACGTAATTGATAGCTGGATGCGTGCACGCTCAGTTTGGGTTTAATAAACCCATAGGAGTTATTAAACGGCATGCTTACTTCAGGCTTGGCCCAAACACGGGTGCCATTGATTTTGGTCGAGTGATTAAACTCGGTGGCTTCCCCTGCAATACTGAGCTGCAGGCCAGGAATCCACTCTGGATTGGCCGAAAACCCCAGTTGCGGCACGCGAGCGTAAGGCTCATCCACCGGGTTGGTGGTGCTTTGGATGGTTTGGAAGCGCTGCCAGCGACCAAAAGCCTGCCAGTTGTCTCCGCGATAACTGAGCACGGCTTCACGCGGTAGGTTGGTTTGGGAGGCCACACTTAAGCGGTCACCAAAATCGTTAAAGTAATCGTTATCCGATACTTTTTGTACATTTAAACTTAGCGACAGGCGTTCTGTCAGCGCTTGTTGGTGCTGAAATACAATACTGCTGCGATCAGAGCCAGAGACTGCATCACTGCTCAGCCCCTCTACTTTAAGCGTGCCAGCGTAATCGGGCTTCAGATAGCGAAACTCGCCGCCCAGCATTATCCCGCGGCGCGACATATAGCGCGGCGTTAGCGTGAAATCGTAATTAGGGGCGATATTCCAGTAAAACGGCGTGGAAAACTCAAAGCCATTACGGTTATTGGTGCTAAATGAGGGCGCTAAAAAGCCAGTTTGCCGATTGCTATTGAGTGGAAAATTCATCCACGGCATATACATAATCGGCGCGCCTTTGAATTCCAACCACGCACTATGGGCGATGCCCTTATTGGTGGTGTAATCCAGTTCTAGCTCATTCGCATGTAAAAACCACGCATTGTCACCAGGTTGGCAAGTGGTAAAACGGCCGTCTGATAGGCGATATTTATCATCGCCTTCAAATAATAATTTTACGGCATCGCCACGGCCCAAGCCTTGCGCCATCGCGTAATCAGGCTGGGTCAGCGAGCCATATTTGGTATCTAGCAGGTAATCCAGCTGATTACCTTTTAGCACGTCCCCTTGGCGCGTCATTTCGACTTGGTCACCCGCAGTGACGCGATTGGTCTTGTGATCGAATTTGGCCCATTCAGCGTTTACATCAAGATCGCCTCGGTGAAGTTGAACATTGCCTTTTGCCTCAGTCTGCCCTTGGGCTGTGCCGACGACGTTGTCGGCCTCGACTTCAATAGGCATAGGCTCGGCCGAATGCGCCATTGCACAATAGAGTGCAGCGGCGAGAACGGTAAGACGAAAATGAAATGGTATGTGGGGCGCGGACATGCGGCCATCAGGAGCTGATAGAATCCGCAGATTCTACTGCATTGCTGGCACTTACGACTATGACTAGAACAGATTCACTTCATTGCTGGTTGACCGAAACCCTTGGTGAGGCTCCACTTTCCTTAGAAATGGCTGCCGTTGATGCCAGTGTTCGCTGTTATTGGCGCGCTGTTTTTAGCGATCGCAGCCTGATTATTATGGATGCCTTGCCTGATGTTTTTGACTGCCAGCCTTTCTTGCAGCAGCAGCAACGCCTTGCCAGCGCTGGCTTGCCGGTACCTGTGGTGCTGGCGCAAAACTTAGCGCAAGGCTGGGTACTGCTGGAAGACTTGGGCACTCAAACGCTTGCCAGCCTGATCAATGCAGATAACGCGGCCAATTATTACCGCCAAGCAATCGCGCTGTTGGTGCAAATGCAAGTCAACACCCCTGCCGAGCAGTTGGCCCCATTTGATGGCGCATTTATGCAACGTGAAATGGATATTTGCCGCGAATGGTATTTTGGCCATCAGTATGGCGTGGTGCTGGAAGGTAAAGATTTGGCGGTTTGGGAGCGTAGTTGCGCGCTGATTGTGGCAAATAATCTGAGCCAGCCCACCTTATTTATGCATCGTGATTTTCACTCTAGAAATATCATGGTGCAAGACGATGCACTGCGCCTGATCGATTTTCAGGATGCGGTACTTGGCCCGATCACTTACGATTTAGTCTCGCTGCTAAAAGACGCTTATCTCGCTTGGGATGAGAGCTTTGTGCTCGATTTAGCTATCCGCTACTGGGAGCAAGCACGTGCCGCCGGCTTGCCAGTGCATGAAGACTTTGGCGATTTTTACCGTGCCTTTGAATGGCAAGGCCTGCAGCGCCACCTTAAAATTTTGGGCCTGTTTGCTCGGCTGAAAGCGCGTGATGGCAAAGAGCAATATCAGGCCGACATCCCCCGCGTATTTGAATATGTGCGCAAAGTTTGCTTGCGTTATAGCGAGTTAACCCCGCTGGGACGTTTGCTGCTTAATCTGCACGGCGAGCCGGTGGCCACAGGGTTTACTTTCTGATGAAAGCGATGATTCTTGCCGCAGGGCGTGGTGAGCGGATGCGTCCCTTTACCGATACCTGTCCTAAACCCTTGCTAGAAGTCGGTGGCACACCGCTCATAGTCTGGCATTTACGCCGTCTTGCTAAGGCTGGGATTACCGATGTAGTGATCAACCACGCTTGGCTGGGTGCCATGATAGAAGAGCGCCTAGGTGACGGCAGTAGCTACGGCGTAAATATCCGGTATTCAGCCGAAGAAACCGCGCTGGAAACAGCGGGGGGGATTGCCAAGGCTTTGCCGCTATTGGGGGATGAGCCGTTTGCCGTGATCAATGGTGATATTTTTACTGACTATGATTTTGCTAGGTTGCCAACGATTGCTCAAAATTTGGATGAAAACCTAGGGCATTTAGTCATGGTAAAAAAAGCGGATTACCCTACTGGCCGTGATTTGGCGATTAATGCCCATGGCAAGGCAACGCTATGCGAAGAGGGCGATCAGGCCATGACGTTTGCAGGCGTGGCGGTTTATCGCCCTGCGTTTTTTGCAGACATTGTTGCTGGGCAAGCCGCAGCGCTCCTTCCTTCGCTTATGGGCAGCATGGAAAAGTCTCAGTTGCAGGCCGAGTCATTTTCTGGGCTGTGGCTGGATGTGGGGACGGTGGAAAGGCTGAATCAGGCAGATGCCATGCTTAAGGCGGGTTTGGCTTAAATAAATATCGGATACTCCCGCCCCGTGTATTTATTTAGCACAGCGACGGGGCCTTACCGGCCTGTAATCGCTGTGCGTTTTTTGATTTAGATCAAAAAAACGCATTTACCTGCTTTCATCGTAAATAGAACCTTTTTAAGTTACAGCGATAGGAATAATATTGATAGTGGTTCGTATTCAAGGATGAGTACGATATATATCGCTGTTTTTCCTTAGCATAAAGGTGTGTTTATGAAATATCTGGTCCCTGCGATTGCGCTGGCGCTGTCTGCTCAAGCCTACGCTGCAGAATATCCAATTGGTAAGCCTACGATTAAAAATGGCATGGAGTTGGCGGCGGTTTATTTGCAGCCGGTTAAAATGGAGCCGGATGGCATGATGCGTAAGGCGGAAGCTTCGGATATCCACCTTGAAGCCGATATTCACGCCGCTAAAGGTAATCCAAATGGCTTCGGTGAAGGCGAATGGATGCCGTATTTACTGATTAAGTACGAGCTGCAAAAAGTGGGTAGCAAGAATATCATCAAGGGCGATTTTATGGCCATGGTAGCGAGCGACGGCCCGCATTATGGCGACAATATCAAGCTGGAAGGCCCAGGTAAGTACAAACTGAAATACACCATCTTGCCGCCATCCGAAAACCCACACGCGCACTTTGGCCGTCATGTGGATAAGGAAACCGGCGTTGCGCCTTGGTTTAAGCCTTTTGATCTGAACTATGAATTTACCTATGCCGGAACAGGCAAAAAGGGCGGTTATTAATATCGCCTGATTCAAGGCCCTCAGCTTTGCAGCCGACTGATATTCAGTTCAACAGGCTGCTGGCTGGGGGCTTTGTGCTTTCTTGTGGCTTAAATTTTTGTTGGTTTATGGGATGGAGTTTTTATGCGACGTATTGTGGTGGCTTTGTTAAGTACATGCAGCCTGATGGCGAGTGCCGATGATTTGCTGACTTTTAGGGTGGAGCTAAACGATGGCAAGGTCACGCCAACGCGCATTGAGGCACCTGCAAAAACCAAATTCAAGCTGATTTTAGTGAATAAGGGCAAGTCGCCGGCTGAGTTTGAAAGCCTGCCGCTGCGCAAAGAAAAAGTCCTCGCCCCCGGCGTTGAATCCTTCGTGGTGATTCAGGGCGTATCGGCGGGTGAATATATTTTCTTTGATGATTTCCACCCGCAGGCGCGGGGTGTGATTGTGGTGAAGTAAGGGCTCAAATCCAACTCTATCAAGGTAAGCGAAATTTTTTTCGTAGGGTGGGTGCAACCCGCGAGCCATGCTGAAAAATACGCGGGTTTCATCCCATATGTGCTAACCAAAGTCAAAAGCCTTTTTTATTAATGCCTTCGGCACGTTAATTTAGGTGCGGGCGTCCCCGCAGGGACTCACTTTCTTGAACGGCCAAGAAAGTAAGCAAAACCGCAACCTCAAAAACACGAAAGCCTCTCGCTGCGGATAATCGGCTCGGCGAAAAAGGCTGCTCGGGAGCAAGCCCGCTACCCCTTTTCCGAAACCCCGAGCCGCTTATTCCTCGTGTCGCGGCTTCAAGGGGGATTAAAGCCCCGTGCCACGATAGAGGGAAGTTTTGGGTTACAAAGGGTTTGAAAATACTTAAAACCTTATAAAAACGCCTTAATTCAAAACCTGTTTTTCTCCGTGTCCTCCGTGGTTCAAGATTTAGGTTTTTGTCTTATATGTTGTTGCAATTTTTTAAAGGTTAAAGACTATGGAACAAGTCGCATTTATTGTCTGGCGTGAAAGTGTAGAAGCGCTGCTGGTGGTGGGGATTTTATATGCGTGGTTGCGCGCCAATCCGGTGGCGGGCCAGCGGGGTATGGCCTATCTCTGGGGCGGTGTGGGCCTTGGTTTGGTGTTGTCGGGCTTGCTGGCGCTGACGCTATTGGGTGTTTCCAGTTGGCTGGATGATACGGCGCAGGAGTATTTCCAGGCTGCGATGCCCTTAGTGGCTGCTGCGCTGATTGTGCAGATGGTGGTGTGGATGCGTAAAAATGGTCGCAGTCTTAAGCGTGAATTAGAAGGCGGCCTTGCCAGTAATGCGGCGGAGAAAAACTGGTGGGGCTTGCTGTTTTTGGTGGCGCTCGCTGTGGCGCGGGAAGGCAGTGAAACCGTGGTGTTTTTATACGGCAGCGTGGCCGGTAGCAGCAATGGTGGATCGCTTGCGCTGGCGGGCCTAGGTGGTTTTGTGGCGGCCTTGGCAACCTTCCAGCTTTTGCAATTGGGCGGCAAATATATTTCTTGGCGTTGGTTTTTTAAGATTACTGAAATCTTGCTCTTGCTTCTGGCTGGTGCAATGTTGAATTCAGGAGTAGAGCATTTGATTGGCATGGGTGTTTTGCCTGCGATGATTGATCCGCTTTGGGATAGCTCGGCTTGGCTAGATGAAAGTATGGGCGTGGGTAAATTACTGGCCGATTTTGCAGGCTATCGTTCGCACCCCGCTTTATCTTTGCTGGTGATTTGGAGTAGTTATTGGATTGCAAGCACTTGGCTGCTGCGCCGCGTGAGTCGTACAGGGCAATGACTATTTTGAATTCGCGTACCGCTCAGTTCGGTAACTTTTTAAGGGACCACGCGCATTGGCTGCGCAAGCTGCAATGGGTAGTGGTGTTCTTTTATTTATTTCTGCTGATTGTCCCCACCATGGTCAGCTTGCCTGATGAAAGCGCGCGGGTTTTTAATCATCTGGTGATTTTTGCGCAGTTTGCATTTTGGGGGATTTGGTGGCCGTTTGTGCTGATCTCCATGCTGCTGATGGGCCGTGTCTGGTGTGGCTGGTTTTGTCCGGAAGGCATGCTGACAGAATGGGCCAGTGAGCGCGGGCGCAATCATCCTATCCCCCGCTGGATACGCTGGCAGGGTTGGCCCTTTGTGGCTTTCGCCTGTACCACCGTCTACGGCCAGCTGCTGAGTGTTTACCAATATCCGCTGGCGGCGATGTTGGTGCTGGGCGGATCAACGGTGGGGGCGCTGGGAGTGGGTTATTGGTATGGGCGCAGCAAGCGGGTGTGGTGCCGTTATCTCTGCCCAGTGAATGGCGTGTTTAACCTGTTAGCCAAGTTGGCTCCTTGGCATTACAAGGTGGATGTGGGCGCTTGGAAAACACCGCAGCAGAAAGTGATTCCGGTTAACTGCGCGCCGCTCGTGCCGATGCGCAATATGCAGGGCGCTACCGAATGCCATATGTGCGGGCGTTGCAGTGATTATCGCGGCGCAATTGCCTTGAGCGTGCGCTCTCCAGAAGCCGAAATCACCCAAGTTGCCAAGGGTAGCGGCTGGGAAACCGTGCTGATCTTATTTGGCCTGATGGGGCTGGCGGTGGGAGCGTTTCAGTGGACAGCAAGCCCGTGGTTGGTTGAGGCCAAGCAGCTGATAGCGGAGTGGCTGGTAAACCACGATATTTTCTGGCCGCTAGAAGCCAATGCGCCGTGGTGGATTCTGACGCATTACCCTGAGGTGAACGATAGTTTCTCTTGGCTAGATGGCGGTCTGATCGTGGCCTATATTGGCTGCAGCATGTTGTTTTTGGGCGGTAGCCTGTATCTGTGTTTAAAGCTGGCAGATTGGATTTTGCCCAAGCGAGATGCTTTAAGCGTGCATAAGCTGACTCAATCCTTTATCCCTGCTGCGGCTTGTGGCGTGTTTTTAGGCTTGTCGGCGCTTACGGTTAATTTACTTAAGCATGAAGGCGTGGCAACAGCATGGGCACCTACCGCCAGAGCAGTGTTATTAAGTATGGCTTTGTTATGGTCGCTTAGATTATTTTGGCGTTTGGCTAGCCAACGTACGCTGCAATGGTGGCCACGTTTAGGTGCGTTGGCATTGGCAAGTTTAGGCTTGGCTTTATATGGCTGGGCTTGGGTCTTATTGTTTTTTGTTTGGGCTTGAGTCGTCTGAAAAAACAGCAGGCTCTTTGATCTTACACATTGAGTTCTGCTGCACCGCAACCTAAGCTGGAAGAACGATCTTAAGGGGACGGCGATGTCAGATTTAAATTTTTTTGCAGAACAATCACAGCGTTATGCCGATTTACAGCACAAATTAAGGCAGTCGACCGATCCTTTTGGCCTGATGGCCAGCTCGCGCAAAGCGCAGCAAGCGTGGTTGCAAAACCCACAGGCCCTATCTAATGTGCTGTTTCGTTACGTGAATGACGTCACTAAATGGCAATCCTTTACCGCGCGGCGCTTTTGGGGCGAGGCGGATAGCGATGTTTTTCCGCCTCATCCAGAAGACGTGCGTTTTGCCGACCCCATCTGGAGCGATAACCCTTTTTGGGATGGCATTAAAGAGTGGTATTTGCTCAATACCCATTGGCTGCAAGATACGCTCTACGCCACGCCTGATATGGGCGAGCACGAAAGAAACCGTAGTGCATTTTGGCTGCGGCAAGTGCTCAATGCCGCAGCGCCAACCAATTTCTTACTGACTAATCCCGTGGCCATTGCCAAGGCATTAAGTACCAACGGTGAAAGCCTAGTCGCGGGGTTTAAAAACTTTAAGGAAGATAAAGCACGTGGTGATATCAGCATGACTGATATGAACGCGTTTAAGGTGGGTGAAAACCTAGCCACCACGGCGGGAGCGGTGGTGTATCGCGGCCGCTTGCTGGAAGTGTTGCATTATGAAGCCACTACGCACACGGTGCACAGTGTGCCGTTGGTGCTGGTTTCCCCTTGGATTAATAAGTATTACATCCTTGATATTAATGAGAAAAAAAGCTTGGTGAAGTATCTAACTGACCAAGGTTTCTCCGTATTTATTACTAGCTGGAAAAACCCCGATGGCAGCATGCGCGATGTGGCTTTTGATGATTATTTAAGCGATGGCGTGGCGCAAATTATTAAAGTAGCGCAAGAAATCAGCGGCAGCGAGCAGGTGCATTTGCTTGGCTATTGCTTGGGAGGCACGCTGGTGGCAACTTATCTGGCGTGGGCAAATCGGCAGATGCCGGGCAAAGTGCCGGTGGTTTCCGCAACCTTACTCACCACGCTAACTGATTTTGAATACCCAGGTGATATCGAAGTCTTTTTGGATGAAGAAGGCCTCGATTTTATTGATAGCGTGATGGAGAAAAAAGGCTATCTGGATGGCAAAGATATGGCTGCCTCATTCAGAATGCTGCGCTCCAATAGCCTAATCTGGAATTACTGGGTGGATAATTACCTACTAGGCCAAACGCCGAGTGAATTTGATGTTTTATATTGGAATATGGATTCCACTCGTATGCCAATGAAAATGCATCGCACCTATTTGCGCGAGTTATATTGGAAAAATAAACTGGTTCAGCCTGATGCTTTAGAAATCTGCGGGCAAAAAATAGACTTAGGCCAAATTAAGCAGCCACTCTTTATGGTGGGCGCG
>NZ_JANXSO010000177.1 GCF_025352645.1 Iodobacter sp.
TGTGATTCTGGATATTAATTATTTCGTCGCCGAGCTGATCCCTGGCCTTACGCCGCAAATAGCGCAGAATTCGATTTATGAATATATAGAGAAAGTGCTCAAGCTAAATATCTGCTACGCCCAGCGCGTATTTGAAGCCCAACCCTGTATTGAGGACGATCGCCGTTATTTAGATTTAAATGGGATGGATCATGTGATTGTGGTGAAAAACCACACCCATTTCTACGATGGCCGTCAGTTTGAATACACCGAATCCCGGCACCGGCTGGATAAGTTTTTTTTCTCTGATATTGCACGGCGTTGATTGGGCTGGCTTGATTAAATGTGCGCAGCAAAGTGTCAAAAAATGCCACCTGCGGCAGGGTGATTTTGAACAATATAGGTGGGATGGTTGACTTGGGTCGACCATAAAATGGCGTTACACTTTACGATCTTTGATGAGGATATCTATATGCCGCGTATTATTTATCTGCTGCGCCACGGGCAAACCGAATTTAATGCCGAGCTGCGGATGCAAGGGCATTGCGATTCGCCATTAACCGGGCAGGGTGTTGCGCAGGCACACGCCATGGGCGCAACGCTACGCGAAGAAGTGAGCAATCCGGCCGACTGGCAAGTGCTTGCCAGCCCTTTAGGTCGCGCCATGCAAACAGCACAGCTGGTGTGTCAGGAGTTGGGGCTGCCACACAGTTGTATCCGTGCCGAACCACGGCTGATTGAAGTCTGTTTTGGTGAATGGGAAAAAAAACAGGTCGAAATACTGCGCTTGCAGTACCCAGAACTCAATGGCGTGCCTGATTGGTATTTTCAGGCTCCGGCTTGTGAGCCGTACGCTGCAGTTGTTCAGCGCATTGAAAACTGGTTGGCAGATACAGAATTGCCTGCACGCTTAATCGTCGTCGCCCATGGTCTGTTGGGACGGATCCTGCGTGGCGTCTACGCCGGGCTGACACCAGACCAGCTCTGGCAGCAGGACATGCCACAAGATGCCTTTTTCCGGCTGCAAAACGGTACGATTACCCGGATTTCATGTGCGCAATTTGCCAACTAAAACCGACCTTGGCGTTGGTAAACCTGATCAGAGCCTGCTGTTTAAAGGCTCCTAGCAGGACGCCGAAGCGAGGAATAAGCGGGGCATGTTTATGTTGTTGTCGCTTGGCTTCGTTTCTTGGCGAAGCAATAAAGGAAGCCCCATTCGGGGGCTCCCGCACCTAAATTCAATGTGCCGAAGGCACCAAACTTATTTCTTTATTTGCTTCGCTTTGGCAATAGCAATAAAGGTGCGGCAATGCCAAAGGCTAGCGCTAATACAATCATGATGGCTTTTACACCGTGTACTCCGGCGGCAATTAAAAGGGCTGTGCCATCATCCTCGGCCGCCATGGTGGCGATACCTAATAAGGCTTGCACGGATTGATACATTGATTTGCCGGGTATCATGGGAATAGCGGCGCTAATGGCGTAAATCACGCCGGGTTGATTATGGCGGTCTGCCCAAAGCTCGGCCACAATGCCGATTAATAATGCGGCCAATAGCGTGCCAAATACAATATCACCATCCATGGTTAATACCAGCTTGCGCGCGGCATGGCCGGATACTGCCAGAATGCCGCACATCCATAATGCTTTGGGCGGCACATTAAATAACAGTGCAAAGCCTAATGCGGCGGGCGCAGCCATTAGCTCGATTAACCAAGGTGTAGACATTTAGATTCCTAAGATGCGTAGCGCCAAGCTAATGCCAATGGCAATGCCAAGAATAATTACGGCGCTCATGGTAAATCTAACAATGCCATTTAAATAATTAGCATTTAGTAAATCAGATGCGCCATTAATTAAGGGCACGCCGGGAATTAAAAATAATACCGAGGCGGCCATGGCAGTATCGGGCGTGCTGGTGAAATCTCTTAATAAGCCGGTGCAAAGCAGAGCCACAAAGCTGGCCACGCTGGCAAATACAAAGGGCTTGAAGTGCTGCAATACCAGTTGAAAGCGCACCGCCATTCCTACTGATGCGCCTAGAGTCGTAATTAAAATTGCCGCTGTGTCGCCACCAAATAAAGCCGCAAATGCACCGCAGGATAAACCCACAAATAAAGTCACCACGCTGCGCGGGTAATGGCCTTTGGCCTGGGCTATTTTATCTAATGCCAATTGGGCATCATCGGCATTGAGCTGGTCTTTTTCTAAGGCCAATAGCCAGTCATCTAATGAAGTCAATAATGAAAAATTCACCCCCATATGTGGTGCTTTTCTAAAGCCGGTTTCCCGTTCGTGCTCCCGCTCTATGGTGGCGCCTATATTGGTGGATGAAATAATCACCTCAACTTGCACCGCACCCAGCGCCTTGGCCGTGCGCTGAATAATCAACGAGGTGCGATGCGTGCCTGCCCCGGATTGATGGGCAAGCAGGCCGGCTTTTAAGGCCAGCGTCAGAATATCGGTGAGTGCGTAGATGGCTTTCATAGGTTCCGCGCAGGATCAGGCAAACGTCAACAGAGCTTTCATCATAAAGTAATTACATTGGAATGCTTTATCCACGATCAAGCCGGCCTTAAAACAGGCTTTTTTACGCATGCGCCTGTGGTTTTTTTGTATTGGCCCGCTGCATAGCGCGGATATGCGTGGTTTTAAGCCACTTCTGCTTTGAAAATACCCGATAAAAAGGCATTTACCCTGCATTTTTCTACCCATACTGAGGGTTGCTGTGTTTGATTTAGCTTAAAAGTCAGTGAATTTAAGTGATTAACTGGTACATACGAGTATTGACACGTCTCGTCTGTACGAGTTAAATGCATCACTGTAAATATTACATAAATAGGCATATAGATGAGCTACGACTACCGGCAGATTGCACAGCAGATCTTCGATTCAATTGGCGGGGCAGAGAATATAGAGTAGGCGGCGCACTGTATTACGCGGCTGCGGATTGCTTTAAAAGACGAAGGCAAAATCAATCATGAGGTGCTAAAGGCGGTTGATCTGGTGAAAGGCCAGTTCAGCAACGGCGGCGTGTTTCAGATTGTGATTGGCTCAGGCGATGTGGATCGGGTTTATGCCCAACTGATCATTATGAATTTAGTTTAATAAACTATTTGTATGTGATTTGTTGATGTTTTCCGTGCAAATAAGCATTTTGGTTGTTAATTTTTAATTGAGAGTAAATTATGGGTAATTGTTTGGTGGGGTATATTGAAAGGTTTTGGAAGCTTAATTTTTCATTTGATTCAAAGGGTTCAAAAAGGCTGTTGTGGTTGGCTATTTCAGTTTTGGCATTATTATCGGAGTTGCTATTTCATAATAATCTACGCGCGTTGCCTGAAGCATTTCATGCACAGTATGTCACAGTTTTTTATAATGTAAAATCAATTTTCATTGGAGATTTACCAGAGAATATCGGTTTTTTATTGATTGCTGCGGCAGTCGGACGGAGTGTTTTTAGCACTTCTGTGGGAGTGTTGGATTTAATCTTTTATAAAAAGATTACAGGGCGAAATTTCAATTATGAGGCAATGGTTACAATCGCAATTGTCAATCTGATATTTCTTTTAACCTTAATATTTTCTATTATGAACCCATTTGTTTTAAATTATTTGGGCTATTACTCAAAAATTTTGGAGAGTATTCCAACGCTAATTAACTTAAATGGGATTGTTGCATTGCTGGTGGCTTGCCTTATTGGTGACTTTTGTTTTTACTGGTCGCATCGCTGGTGTCACAAAATTCGTTTTTTCTGGGCTTTAGGCCATGTGAATCATCATCGTACTCAAAATTTAACGCAATTAACACAAGCCGTAGACCCGCAGTCTTTATTGTTAGATACCGCAGGCGGTAAAGTGTTTGTGTTGCTATTGCTGCCTTTGGTAACAAAACTATTTTCTCTTGATGTTATAAGCAGTGGTTGGGCGTTATTGGTTATTATTATTTTTGACGCTTGGACAGACCCATCTCATTCTGTAGTTTTATATTATGCAGAAAAAAAGATTAAACTATTAGGAGTATTCAGATCGTTTTTGGTAACTCCTGCGGTTCACTACACTCATCATTCGCGGGAGGAAGCGCATAATGTGTCTGATGGTTGTAATTTTGCAGCACGATTCACGTTATGGGATAGACTTTTTGGAACATATGTTGAACCGCCAACGACTCCTCCTGAAACGGGTTTGTTTCATGAAGAAACCGATTATTGTTTGAATCCAGTAAGATTTATCTTGCATCCATATGCCAAAATGTTTATCGAGTTAAAATCTAATAAAATTATGTATTGGCCTGCAATATTATTTGGCTCCACGTCTTATGATCCGCCAAATTCTTCGGGTTTGCACTATTGATAAAATAGGTTTTGTGTCACTACTGTAAAGTGTCATAAAAAATCCCCTGATTATCTCTCTTGCTCAGGTCCCCTTGATTGGATAATACGTATGGCATAAATTCGGACGGTCTGAGCGGTTTTGAATTAGGGAACCCTTAGTCCACACATGCTGCGTGCCTTACTCATGGCCAAGCCTTGCCCGCGTGGATGCTTTGTTGAGTAAGAGACATAATCAGGAAAAATTCTGTTTGTTATAGGGGAAAACGCAATGAGTTTATACGATGTTTCGGTTGTGGTTTTTATTCAACATTTGGAGCGAGTAAATTTTATGCTCCAAAAGGTAGCAAAACATGTAATAGAAGAAAAATTGGATGAAGAGGCTCTTTTAAAAACCAGTTTGAAAAAAGATATGTTCCCATTTGGAATGCAGGTTTTAATTGGAATGGATTTTTCTTTGAGGGCGATAAAACCTTTGCTGAATAAGAAAATCATTATTGAAGATATGCCAATCAATACGCTTGAGCAGTTACAGCTAAGATTGCAAAATCGTATTGAAATTTTAAACGGCGTTTCTCAGCAAGACGTGGATGCTTTAGAGAACTTAAAAATGGCAGATAAAGCGGGGGATGCTATTTTTGAAGCAAATGGTTCAGTATTTATTATGCAATATGCAATGCCTAATTTTTTTTTCCATCTGTGTATGGCGCACGCTATTTTGCGATGTGAGGGTTATCCTGTTGGTAAAGGCGATTTTGATGGTATTCATCAATATCAGCGAGGCTTTAGTTTCTTTGAGGCGAATAATAATGATTGAGTTTTTTACAGCAGCAACCCCCAATGAATTTAAAGCCCTGTAGTGCGGGTTAGCCGCAGGCGTAACCCCGGATTCAAGCATGCTAGCGAAGTAATGGGGTCAGGTATTGCATTTTGCATCAGATAAAAGGCTTTTTTTTGCCTGTGCCTATGGATTTTTGTGCATTGCTCCGTTGCATTGCCCTAGATTTGTTAGGTTTTAAGCCACTTCTGCTTTGAAAATACCAGCTAAAAAGGCCATTTACTCCACGTTTTTCTGCCCATACTCAGTCTTGCTGTGTTTGATTTAGCTTAAAAGTCAGTGAATTTAAGCACTTAACTCGTATGTATGAGTTAAGTTGCGTCACTGTGAATATTGCACAAAGAGGCAGATGGATGAGCTACGAGTACCGGCAGATTGCACAGCAGATCCTCGATTCAATTGGCGGGGCAGAGAATATCGAGCAGGCGGCGCACTGTATTACGCGGCTGCGGATTGCTTTAAAAGACGAAGGCAAAATCAATCATGAGGTGCTAAAAGCGGTTGATCTGGTAAAAGGCCAGTTCAGCAATGGCGGCGTGTTTCAGATTGTGATTGGCTCGGGTGATGTGGATAGAGTGTATGCCCAGCTAATCGATCTGGCCGGAAGAAACGCAGCTACTGTGGCGGATGTAAAAGGCAGCGGCGAGAATAAGCTCAATCCTTTGCAGCGCTTGGTCAAGATTTTCTCTGATGTGTTTATGCCGATTCTGCCCGCGATTATTGTCGCTGGCCTGTTGATGGGGATAAACAATCTGCTCGGCGCTAAGGATATGTTTATCCCCGGCAAAAGTTTGCTGGATGCGTACCCGGGCCTAAGCGGCCTGTGGCAGTTGGTCAATATGATGGCCAATACCTCTTTTGTGTTCCTGCCTGCCTTGGTGGGCTGGTCGGCGGCGAAGCGTTTTGGTGGCAGCGAAGTTTTGGGCATCGTGCTGGGCTTGCTGTTGGTGCATCCGGATTTGCTCAACGCTTGGAATTACGGCAAGGCCGCAGCCGGGCTAGATGGCCAAGCGATTCCTTACTTCGATATTCTGGGCCTATTTAAGATTGAGCGCGTTGGCTATCAGGGGCAGATCTTGCCTATCTTGGCCGCGACTTGGGTGATGAGTCAGGTAGAAATCTGGCTGAAAGCGCGCGTGCCCAATGCGATTCAACTGCTGGTTGTGCCGATTACCACCATCGTAGTGAGTGGCGTGCTGGCGCTGGCGGTGATTGGGCCGGTGGCGCGAGGTCTCGGCGTGTTGATTACTCAAGGCTTGGTGCATGTGTTTGAAGTGGCCCCCGTGCTGGGCGCGGCGATTTTTGGCGCGCTGTATGCGCCGCTGGTGATTACCGGTATGCACCATATGTTTATTGCTGTGGATTTGCAGCTGATTACCAGCCACGGCGGCACTTTTATCTGGCCGATTATTGCGCTATCCAATATTGCACAAGGCAGCGCGGCTTTGGCGATGTTCTGCATTGCAAAAAGCGCTACCGAAAAAAGTATGGCGTCGACCTCGGCGATCTCTGCATTCTCTGGCATTACCGAGCCAGCCATGTTCGGGGTAAATCTGCGCTTTAAATATCCTTTCTACGCCGCGTTGATAGGTTCAGCCTGCGCTTCGGTGTTGATTACCCTAAACCACCTTTTAGCTTCCGCGATTGGCGTGGGCGGCTTACCCGCGTTTATCTCGATTGTTCCGGTGCATATTCCGGTGTTCTTACTTGGCACCTTAGTCGCCGTCATTGTGCCCTTTTGCCTGACTTGGGTTTTTGCCAAGCGTATGGCATGGAAGGCTGAGCCGGTGCTGGCTCAGCAATCTGTGTAGATATCAGGAGCGGCAACGCCTCAGTTTTTTTAGTAAGCAGCGCCGTCTCAGTGGCGCTGCGCAGGGAGTACTTAGATGCAACAAGACTGGCAATCATCCGTGGTTTATCAAATTTATCCTAAAAGCTTTAGCAGCCATCAGGGCAAGGCGACGGGGGATATTCTGGGCATAGTAGACAGGCTGGATTATCTGCAATGGCTGGGCGTGGATTATCTGTGGCTGACGCCCATTTACGCCTCACCGCAAAAAGACAATGGCTACGATGTTAGCGATTACTACGCGATTGATCCTGCTTACGGCAGCATGGCTGATTTTGACTTGCTGCTGAGTGAAGCATCCGCTCGTGGCTTGCGCATCATGTTGGACATCGTGGTGAACCACACTTCGGTGCAGCACGCTTGGTTTCAAGAAGCTTTAAAGGGCCGTGATAACCCTTATCGTGATTTTTATATCTGGCGCGATCAGCCCAATAATTGGCAATCCAAATTTGGTGGCTCGGCGTGGGCGCTCGATCCGGCCAGTGGCCAGTATTACCTGCATTTATTTGATGAAAGCCAGGCGGATTTAAATTGGGAAAATCCAAAGCTGCGCCAAGCCGTGTTCGAGATGATGCAGTTTTGGGCCGATAAAGGCGTGGCAGGCTTTCGCCTCGATGTGATTAATCTGATCTCCAAGCAGCAGGATTTTGCCGATGACGATAGCGATGGCCGGCGTTTTTATACCGATGGCCCGCGCGTGCATGAATATCTGCAAGAAATGCACCGCGCCGTATTTGCTGGGCGAGATTTGCTGACCGTAGGCGAAATGTCATCGACTACCTTGCCGCATTGCATTAATTATTCGCGGCCAGATCGGTATGAATTATCCATGACGTTTAATTTTCACCACCTGAAAGTGGATTACCCGCAGGGCGAAAAATGGCTGGCTGCGCCGTTTGATTTTATCGAGCTAAAACGCATCTTGTCGGATTGGCAAAGCGGCATGAATGAGGGTGGTGGCTGGAACGCTATTTTCTGGTGCAACCACGATCAACCGCGTGTGGTTTCTCGCTTTGGCGACGATGGCGAGTATCGGCTTGAATCGGCCAAGATGCTGGCCACCACGCTGCACGGCCTGCAAGGCACGCCCTATATTTATCAGGGCGAGGAAATTGGCATGGCTAATCCGGCCTTCACCCAGATCAGCGATTACCGTGATGTAGAAACGCTTAATGCCTACCAAAGCCTAAGCGCAGCGGGCGTGGCTGAGGCTGACATCATGGCGGCGATTAAGCAAAAATCCCGCGATAACTCGCGCACGCCAATGCAGTGGGATGATGGAATTAACGCAGGATTTTCTAGCGCTGAGCCGTGGATAGGCATCGCCAGCCAGCCGGAACAAGTCAATGTGGCAGCGGCGATGGCCGATCAAAACTCGGTGCTATATCACTACCGCCAACTGATCGCCCTACGTAAAACATCGGCAGCACTTAAATACGGCGAATACCAATGCTTGAGTGCAGATGATCCCGCAATTTGGGCGTATAGCCGCAGCTTGCCTGATGAAATCTTGCTGGTGGTGAGTAACTTTACTGCTAGCAGAGCAGAGTTTTCGAATGTCGCCATCCCTGAGGGTTGGTCAGGCGAGCTGCTGCTGACGAACTACGCGGATATTGGCACAGATTTCAGCCAGTTTAATTTACGGCCATTTGAATCGCTGATGGTGAGGTTTAGTCCTTCTTAGTTTAGGGACTTCTGCTGATGCAACATTTAAACAGTGCTTTTTAAGTGCCTTCGGCACGTTGGTTTTGGTGCGGGATCCCCCGCGAAGTATTTGATTTCTGCTTCGCCAAGAAAGTAAGCAAAGAAGGCGACCCGGTAAGGTTCACACTCATAGGTAACACATTCGTCCAAGGACATAGGTAACACTTCTCTGGTTTGTGATACGCACAACTGGAGCACGTTATGCCGTGGAATGAGGTGAAACCGATGGATGA
>NZ_JANXSO010000179.1 GCF_025352645.1 Iodobacter sp.
CTTACCGTTACCGACGGCAACTACTTCGCCCATATCCGGCTTTTCAGCAGCGTTACCTGGCAACACGATGCCAGATGCAGTTTTTTCTTCAGCTTCAACGCGTTTGATTACTACACGGTCATGCAAAGGACGAATTTTCATAGTGTTCACTCTCCAGATAAAAAGTGGCATTCATTAACTACAGAACGCTGTTAGCACTCAAGGCTAACGAGTGCTAAATAATGTGGGCGCAACAAGGGCTTTTCAAGTGGGGAATGGGGATATTTTTAAAGTAAATTGGCGGGGGTGTACCTTTATTGCATACAAGGCAGCGCAGTTTGCACGGTATATCGCCACCGTTTAGCCTTGGGCTACAGTGCTAAATCATATAGGGGCAGGCGCTAAGCGCACGGCAATGCGGCTTCAAGGTAAGATGTTAATTAATGTTACGCACTCAAAACCCAAGTCTTAAACCACAGAGAACACAGACAGCACGGCGTTTCACAGAGCAAATAAAGCCCTGTTTTGAGCTTTTCTTTGTGTCCTTTGTGCTCTTGTTTTTTTCTGTGGTTCAAGGTTTAGCGTTATTTCATTAAGGTTCTATGTCACTTTTTTGGCGCATATGGGGTGAAACCCCAGTGCTATCAGCTTAAGGGCACTGTTGATCGTTAAACCTTAAGCGATCAACTTAAATCTATCTATTGCAAGCGTTGAAACATTATAGGGCGGGTGCAACCCGCGTTTTTCCCAGTATTGCTCGCGGGTTTCACCCGCCCTACGAATGGCATATTGCTTAAGTTGTAGTATTGGGTGAAACCCGCCCCATGAATGGCATCTTGCTTAATTTGGCACTTATTTTAAAAGGAGATATGTAATGAGCGACGCTACTATTATTTTACAACAAGCTCACACGAGGGCGGAATCATCCCATTTGGCATATCAAGGGGCGCTGACACCCGCCGAGGCTGCGGTTTTATTGGTGGCATTGCCAAACGTAAAGCTGGTGGATGTGCGCACTCACGCAGAATGGCAGTTTGTAGGGTTTGTGCCTGAATCAGAAATGATTGAATGGAAAACTTACCCAAAAATGGAAACCAACCCTCACTTTTTGGCAAGCTTGCAGGCTGCGGTTGATCCAGATGCCGTGGTGATGTTTTTGTGCCGCACCGGTGCCAGATCTCATGACGCGGCGGCATTGGCCAGCGCCAATGGCTATAGCCAAGCATTTAATATCTTGGAAGGCTTTGAGGGCGATAAAAACACCGCAGGCCAACGTGGCCAAGTTAATGGCTGGAAAGCGGCCGGTTTACTTTGGACTCAGGGATAAATCTAGTCTTGATTAGTGGGATAGTTCAGCAAAAATAATTTCAAACATTTATAAAGGCAAGAAAATCGTCATTCCCGAGTGTTGTTATTGGGGATCCATAGATTTTAAGCGCTGCAGAGCTGGATTCCCGCCTTCGCGGGAATGACGATTCAATCCGTTGGGCAGCAAGAATGGCCTAACCCACCTTACGATCACCTTGTTCTTCTACAGGCATTATTTCTACCCTTCAAACAATACCAAACACCGCTCTGCATTCTGTGGGTGTGAGATGACGGTGGAGGTGATGCCATAGGTGGTGGCGAGTAGCTCGGGGGTGAGCACTTGCTGCGGTGTGCCGTAAGCCACTTGGCTGCCGTTTTTTAGCAGCAGCAGGTGGCTGCACCAGCGGGCGGCAAGGTTTACATCGTGTAATACCACCGCTACTGCAATATTTTCTTCACGGGCGATACGGCTCACTACGGCGAGTAAATCGTGCTGGTGGCGTGGGTCTAGGCTGGCGGTGGGCTCGTCCAGCAGCAGATAGCGCGGCTGATCTGGGTTGGCCAGGATTTGCAGCAGCACACGGGCAAATTGCACCCGTTGTTGCTCGCCACCCGATAGCTGTGGATAGCGGCGCTTGGCCAAATGGCTGATATCCGCTAGCTGCAAAACGCGCTGGCTTAGCTTGGCGACTTGCTGTGGTGATAATTCGGCAAAGGGATAAGCCCCCATTGCGATCACTTCTGTCACACCCAAGTCAAAGGTCAGATTAGGATTTTGCGGCAGCATGGCACGCTGGCGGGCCAGTCTAGCTGCAGGCATCGTTAAGATGCTTTCACCCTGTAAGCTGATCTCGCCATGATAAGGAGTGATTTCTCCTGCCAGTAGGGACAATAGCGTGGATTTACCCGCGCCATTTGCACCCAGAATAGCGGTGATTTCACCACGGCGTAATTCTAAAGAAATAGCATCCAGCGTAAGCTGGCTGCCGCGTTTAAAACACAGATTGTGGGTATTTAATAAGCTGGGCATGGTTATTTTCGCACCATCAAAAGCCATAAAAAGAAAGGCCCACCGATTAGGCTGGTCACAATGCCGATGGGTAGCTCGGCGGGCTGGGCCACGAGCCGAGCAAGGCAATCGGCGGCGACCAGCGCGATGGCGCCGCCCAGCATGGCGGCGGGGAGTAAGCGGCGGTGGTCGGCTCCGGTCATCATTCTGACCAGATGCGGCACAACCAGGCCAACAAAGCCGATGCCTCCTGTGGCGGCAACCAGCGGGCCAATTAATAAGGCCGTAAGCAGCACCAATTTGCGGCGCACCGCTTTGATGGGAAAGCCTAAATGCTGTGCTTCACGCTCACCCAGCAAAAGGGCGTTCATGGCTCGCCAGTGGCGCAGCACCAGCGCAGAAATAATCAGCATCAGCGGGCTGAGTGTGGCTAGCAGCGGCCAGCTGGCACCGGCTAAGCTGCCCATATTCCAAAAGGTTAAGCTTTTTAATTGCACATCATTGGCCATATACGTCATCAGCCCAATTAGGCTGCCGCAAATGGCGTTGATGGCGATACCCGCCAGCAACAGCCCCGCCATGCCCGGATAGCGTTTGCCCAGATGATAGGCCAGCGCGGTGGCGATTAAGCTACCAACAAAGGCCGCAGGGGCGAGCACCATAAAGCTGCCGCCGCCAAATAAAATAGCGCAAACCGCACCTAAAGAAGCGCCTGAGGAAACACCGAGTAAGCCGGGTTCTGCCAGTGGATTACGAAACAATGCCTGCATGGCCGCACCCGTTAACGCTAACACCGCCCCTGCCAGCGCGGCAAACAGCACGCGGGGTAAACGCAGATCCAGCAATACGCTATGCCAGAGCTGTAGCTCGGTGCCGGTTTCAAAAGTCTGGGCGCTAAATAAAAGCTGTGGCAATACCTTAAGCGGAATCGCCACCGCGCCGCTGCTGGCTGAAATCATCATCAAGAGCAGCAGCAAGCCTGCCAGCACCCACAACAGCCTGTTGGATATCTGCGGCACGCTGCTTGGTGGATGAGTGATTGCGGTCATAAAAAATCCAAAAGTGTGTGGCGGGGACGAACCCAGATGGGCTAAAAAATATTGAGTCAGTGCAAAGTCTTGAACCCTCGATCTCATCGAGAGCAGAGCGTTTTACAGAGAAAATGGGTGCTTTAGTCTGTGGTTTATGTTGCGGTAAAAAAAGCGTTTGCAGGCTAGGCGATTACCGTTCGGCGAATGCTTGGCTGAGCGACGAAAAGCTGTCGTACACCAAGTGATTACGGCCTACGCTGCGTTAAAACATCGTAGGGCGGGTGCAACCTGCGTTTTTTTGGCATCGCTCGCGGGTTTCACTCGCCCTACAAGTTTTGCTTAAGTTGATAGGATTGGCTTGAAGCCCCGTGCCACGGGCAGCGATAAAACTCAGGAGCTTGGGTTTGAAAGTGACTATATCAAACCCAAAAAAAACTAAACTTAGCTCCTGTTTTTCTCCGTGAAACGCCGTGTTCCCTGTGGTTCAAGGTGTTGGTTGTGCTGGGCTTACTTACTTCGCCGCCTGCTTTAACTGCTGCAAAGCTTCTGGCAGGCGGATGCCAAAGCCCAGTAGCAGTAAGTCATCCATCACGATGATTTTCTTGTTTTTAGCTGCGGGAGTCTGCGCAAGGCCAGGCATGGCAAGGACTTTTTCTATGCCACCAAGGTTTTGAATCGACATGCTCGATAGCACAATTACATCGGGCTGCAGCGCCACAATGCTTTCCATGGCCAGCGGTTTGTAGCCCTGCTGTTTGGCGAGCACATTGTTTAATCCTGCTAGTTTTAGAATGGCATCGGCGGTAGTTTCACTGCCTGCGCCTTCTGGGCTGCCGCTGCGGCTAATCAAAAGCAGGGTGCGGGTGTTGCTGGCCGGGGCCTGCACCACCTCACGTTTAAGCCGAGCATTAATGGCTTTGCCTTTTTCCACTTCTTGCACTGCGCTGGCAATTCCTGTGATGCGTTGTTCTAGCGCGGCTAAATTAGGCGCGCTGGGTAACACGATGACAGGCACTCCGCTGCGTTGCAGTTTAGCCAGCGCTTCGGGTGGGCCAGCTTGATCAGAGGCCAGCACTAAGTCTGGCTTTTGCGCTAATACCCCTTCTACTGAAAAAGCACGGTAGTAGCCCACCTTGGGCAGCTTAGCTGCGGCCGGTGGGTAGCTGCTGGATTGATCAACGGCCACTAAGCGCTGTTCTTCGTTCAGGGCATAAACAATCTCGGTGAGCGATCCGCCTAAGGTGACAATTTTTTTAGGTGGAGCGGCCAGCGCAGGGCCGATCAGCGCCAGCAGTAGGGTGGAGGCAAGCCATTTTTTCATGAGATTAGCCTGCCAGTGGGGTGGTGCATAGATCGCACATCAGCTTGCGCCATTCTGGCAGCTCTGGCACGCCAGGCTTTCTTGCGCCAAAGAACTGCACAATCAGCTCGCCATTTGCGGTGTAAACCTCTAGCGATGTCACCCAGCCATCGCTGGTTGGCTTGTTGACTACCCAGCATTCGCTGATGGCGCTGGTATCCAGATGCAGATTAAACATCGGGTCAAGAATATTGAACCAAGGGCCAGTGCGCAGTAGTTTTTGTACTGGGCCAGAGTGGATTTGCACCATGCCACGGTTGCTAACAAAACACATAATGGCAACTTGCAGCTCTGCTGCGCCTTGCAGCATGGTTTCTACGGCATCAATGGCGACAACTTGCGCCAGATCTGCACCTGCTGCTTTGAGCGCGCCAAGGCGAGTCACTTTATGTTGTTTCAGCATAGGGAAAAAGCTATGCGTATCGGTTAAAGATTGCCAGTGTGCGCGCAAAGCCGCTGGGTCTTCAGTGTGACTTGGTGTGCTGTCGGCTGGGTAGGCTTCAATCTGAATCGCAGGGATTTGCTCTGCGGCCAGCTTTTCTACAAATGCGCCGTAAGCGGTCACATCGCTGTTGTCCGTGATATACACCTTATGAATGGCAATGCCTTCAGCGTCAAAAAACTGCACGCTGAGTCGGCCATTTTCCGTCACGGCAAAAGCGTGTTTCCAGTTGGAAAAAAACATCCGCAAATCGATATCTTTACCCAACACCATGCCCACCGGCCCTTTTGTGTGGACTTCTTCGTAGCGGCCATGGCGCTCGTGGACACACCAGTCGTTACGGCTGAGCACCATTACTTCGCCAAGGCTGGCTAGCTCGTTGAAGATTTCCTGTGGTGTGCCGTTTAATGCTTTGGCTGCAACGCCACATTGCGCGGCAACCAGCTCGGCTTCAGATACTTGCAGGCGAGTGGCGCGCTCTCTTGCACGCAGCTTAGGCTCGGCGGCCATCAGGGCATCGTAATTGGCTTTCAGAACGGCAACCCGTTCTTGGGATGATTGTGCATGCATGGTGTTGTCCTTGTGGCCTTGTTAAGGCTAAAAAAAAATCGCAAGTGATGTGATGTGAGGTGTGCAAATGTTTTTCTTGCGCACCGTTCTAAAAAAATACAAAACATAAAAAATATGTGAATACAGGAGCACACAGGTTTGAAAACTGGTGCTATGTAGTGATTGCTTTTTTAGTGCCTTCGGCACGCTGATTTCGGTGCGGGTGTCCCCGCGTGGGCCTCACTTTCTTGCTTCGCCAAGATAGTAAGCAAAGAAGGCGACCCGGTAAGGTTCACACTCATAGGTAACACATTCGTCCAAGGACATAGGTAACACTTCTCTGGTTTGTGATACGCACAACTGGAGCACGTTATGCCGTGGAATGAGGTGAAACCGATGGATGA
>NZ_JANXSO010000043.1 GCF_025352645.1 Iodobacter sp.
TTCAACAACAGCAGATGCTTCAACAGCAGCTTCTTCTTTCTTGCCGCAAGCGGACAGAGCAACAGCGATCAGAGCAGCAACTAGCAGGGACTTTTTCATTATGAACTTACCTTTGACAGAGACGAATGGGACAAACGAAATAAATTGGTGCAATCGACCGTGGATCGATGCTGAAAAACTGCAATCATTCAGTGACGACCGACGGCCCAAATAATATCACGTTTTATTTGAAAGAACAGTCCAACACCTTATGAATACCGCTAATTAGGCAAGAATTCTGCAACACCATGTAACGAGATGTTAAATACCTATAGATAAAGGCGCTGCCATTCACTACATGGGCTGGATTGTTCCCAAATGGCATTAAATTGTTGTTGTAGTATCGCAACATGTGCCGCATCGCTAGTTATTTCACCGCGTGGCCAAGCAAAATGATGCCGCCTGATTGCATGGGATTGATCTGCCAAAATAAACCCTTGATGCCAATTGTGACAAGACTCGTGTGCTAATTGCAGTTTAATTAAGTGATTAAATTTGTTTGTCAATTGTAAAAAATACTGACAATGTTGGCTTAAATAATTGGGATTAAACGCAATTAAACGCAAATTACCAGCGGGATTAGCGGTAAAAAATGTCCATAAAGCATCATAAATGGCTCTACTGCCTAGGTCAGAATGTGAAAAATCGTGCTCGCACAGCAGTAATTCGTGCTGTGCCGCAGCAATTATTTGCGCAACAGCGAGGCGATAATCGCTGTAGCGGTCAAATAAACGTGCTTCAGGAAAGCTGCAGGTAGCCATATTCGTAGCATTCATAAAGGATAGTAATCAGGCTTTCTGGGTAATCGGCGGCGGGCAATTTGCGCTGATCGGCTAATTGGCGCAAAAAGGGTAGGGCTTCTGGTACAAACTCTAGCGCTTCACCATTGGCATACACGCGATCGGATTCGTAGAGCATTAAAGCTTTGGTGTCGATCGCAATCCCACCACTGGCAATGGCGCTGGCAAAGTCTTTGATATCTATTGGATCATCGGGCTGATCGTAAAAAACGTGTGGTTTAGGCTCGGTGAAGTAGCTGCCAACAAAGCGGCGCACCGTGTCATCGTTCCAAGTGATCTTTTTAAGCATCTCCCCCATTTGAGCCACAAACTCGTTATCTATTTCTGCTGGCTTGGTGGTTGGCTGACGATCAGGATCGCTATACATTCCATCTAGGCATAGCTCGTCTTGCAAAAATTCTAAGAATTTTCCGGCTATCTCTTGTGTTTTAGGTGCTCTAAAGCCGATTGAATAGGTCATTCCTGGCTCTATAGCTACACCGTGGTGGGCGTACATGGGCGGCAGATAAAGCATATCGCCATGCTCTAAAACCCATTCCTGCTCAGGGTTAAAGTCTTTAAGTACCCGAATGGGGGCATCTTCAATAAAGCCACTGGCGTCATCGCTCGATATTTGCCAGCGTTTCTTTCCACCAACTTGCAATAAGAATACATCGTAAGAGTCATAATGCGGGCCTACGCTGCCACCTGGTGGAGCGTAAGAAATCATTAGGTCATCTAGTCTGGTGTAAGGCAGAAAATTAAACTGATAGAGCAGCTCGGCAATATGCGGCACAAGGTGATTCACATTGCCAACTAATATGGTCCAATCGGTTTCGGGTAGGCGCGCTAGGCGGGCTGGGCGAAACGGGCCTGATTCGGCTTTCCAGCGCTCATTTTTGTATTCAATGATTCTAGATTCCACATCATCACGCTGCGCCAGCGCGCTTAAGCGGGCGTAATCCATTAGCTCTGGGAACTTATCCCAAGCATTACGAATTAATAGTGGTTTTTTTTGCCAGTATTCTTGTAAAAATTCTTCTGGACTGAGTCCGCCTAAAAGTTGCATGGTTTTGCTCTATAACAGAATGGATTACAACAATTATCGCATGGAGAACACATGCTGAACGTTGGAGATATAGCGCCTGATTTTATCTTGTCTGACGCGCAGATGGATGATGTTCAATTGGCAGGTTTACGGGGCCAGCATCATGTGGTGCTGTATTTTTTTAATAAAGATCACACGCCAGGTGGAATTATCGAGGCGGTAGAGTTCAGTGATCGCACTGCAGCATTTCGGCAATATGACACAGTTATCCTAGGGGTGAGCATGGATGATTGCTTGTCACATGAGCAATTTCAAGACGAGCAGGGCATAGAATTTGATTTATTAGCCGATACAGATGGCGAAGTAAGCAGGCTCTATCACGCTCTACATGAGTGGGAGGCCCATGGCGTGGTAAGATACGGCATAGACCGTTCCACGTTTGTAATCGATAAGGACGGCGTGATCCGCCATGCGTTTTATCACGTTGTCCCCAAGGGCCATGCGGCGGAAATTCTTAAACTCGTGAAACAGCTAGGGTGAACCCATGCAAATTGCAAAAAATACCGTTGTAACTTTACATTATGAAATGTTTGATGCCACTGGCAAGCAAATTGATAAAACCGAAGAGCCGATTGAATATCTGCACGGCGGTTACGACAATGTCTTGCCATTGGTAGAAGAAGCACTTGAAGGCAAAAACGTAGGTGATAGCATCGATGTAACGATGCAGCCAGACGATGCTTTCGGTGAGCATGATGCAGATTTAGTTCGTGAAGAAGAAAAATCTTCATTCCCAATGGAAGTTGAAGCCGGCATGATGTTTGAAGCCGATGATCCTGAAACTGGCGAAGTATTGTTGTTCCGCGTTACCGAAATCGAAGGTAACCGCGTTGTTGTAGATGCTAACCATCCTTTCGCAGGTATGGTGATTCGCTTTGTTGGTACTGTTTCTGCAGTGCGTGAACCAAGTGAAGAAGAACTAGAACACGGCCATGTACATGGCGAGCACGGCCACGATCATTAAGATGATGGTGGTTTGATTTAAGAAAAAGCGAGCTTCGGCTCGCTTTTTTTTTGCGGCGATATGCTCACTACGGTGTAAAAAACATGCTTGTTAATTATTTAGTGTGCGCTATGTTTTTGGGATTATTGGATATTTAATTAGATTATTATTCTATTTTTGCGTGTGCTATTGAAACAGAGTTGCGATTGTCATAAAACATTCGTTTATATGTAACTTAAATGTAAACAAGATGCTCTATCTTGCGCTCTTCCTTTAGGGAGAGACAAATGAAACGTATTTTAATCGCTGGCCTGGTGGCGAGCGCCTTATCTGCATGCAACACGACGAATAATACTGATGTAGGCACTTCTGCAGTGGCTACATCTACAGCTACCACGCCTAAAAATGTGATCTTCTTCCTTGGCGATGGTATGGGCATGACCACGATGACCGCTGCGCGTATTTACGCAGTCGGTGAAGATGGTGACCTAACCATGGACACCCTGCCAGAAACCGCATTCATCAAAACTTACTCCAACGACGCGCAAGTAACTGACTCTGCACCATCGATGGCCGCCTATATGACTGGCGTAAAGATGAATAATGAAGTCATCTCGATGAGCTCAGATACACAAGCTGTAGATGCTAAGGGTAACGCTTACCTAAACGGCACGGACAGTCTTTGCCCAACAACAAATGGTAAGTCTGTTCCTACTTTGCTTGAAATTGCTAAAGCCGCGGGCTTGGCAACTGGCGTTGTTACAACAACTCGCGTGACCCATGCAACCCCAGCAACGACTTATGCACACGTTTGTCATCGTGATGCAGAAAATGATATTGCTGCGCAGTTGGTTCCTAACGGCAAGGGTTTTAATACTGCACTGGGTGGCGGTGTCGATATCGTCTTGGGTGGTGGTAGCCAGTTCTTCTTGCCAACTTCGGCAAAAGGCAAGCGTACTGATGGACGTGATTTAGTGGCTGAGATGAAAACGCTGGGTTACACCTATGTAAGCAATAAGGATGAGTTGAAAGCTGCTGATCCTACGAAAACTAAGTTGTTTGGTTTGTTCTCGTCCAGCCATATGAGTTATGACTTAGATCGCACTGCAGATGCTGCTAATAAAGAGCCTAGCCTCGCAGAAATGACCGTAAAAGCGATTCAAGGTCTGAAAAAAGGCGAAAAAGGGATGTTCTTGATGGTTGAAGGCGGCCGTATCGATCACGCCCTGCACGAAACCACTGCGAAAAAAGCCTTGCAAGACACTGTTGCATTTGATGACGCTATTAAAGCGGCGATTGATGAAGTGAAAAAGACCGATCCAGAGTTGAAAAACACCCTGATCGTGGTGACAGCTGATCATGACCATACTTTGGTATTGAACGGCTATGCCAAGCGTACGGGTAAATCAACAGCAACAAATCCAGGCGTATTGGGGCTAGTGAAAGATGTGGTAGGCACTAAGGCTACTTTGGACGCAGATGGTATGCCGTACACCATTATTGGCTTTGGTAATGGTGAGAATCGTGCTCAAGGCGATAGAAAGACTTTTGCTGCCTTAGATGATGGCGCTGTATTTGCGAATACCTACCATCAAGAAGCGGCCATTCGGGTAGGGGCGGGTAGTGAAACTCACGGTGGCACCAATGTGTTCCTTGGTGCAATCGGCAAGGGCAGCGATCAGTTCTACGGTGTGATGGATAACACCAATGTATTTAAGCTGGTTCGCTCCGCAGTTGGCCTGTAAATCGCCTAAGTTGATCAAGGAATAAAACAAATGTTGAAACAATCTTTAATTGCTAGCGCCTGCTTACTGGCTTTTGCACAAGGTGCACAAGCGGCGGGCGAAGCCAAAAACGTGATCTTCTTCTTGGGCGATGGCATGGGCCCAGCAACGGTTACCGCCGCGCGTATTTATAAGTACAAAGAAGAAGGTGCTTTAAATATGGAGAAGCTGGACGGCGCAGCCCGTACGGCCCGTATCAAGACTTACTCTAACGACGCTCAGACCACTGACTCCGCTCCATCGATGGCCGCTTATATGACCGGCGTAAAGATGAACAACGAAGTGATTTCGATGAGTCCAGACACTCAGGCAGTTGATAAAAGCGGTAATGCTTATCTGAAAGGGGCTGACAGTGTATGCCCTGCCGATAACGGCAAGGCAGTAGATACCATTTTAGAAATTGCTAAAGCTAAAGGTAAGGCGGTTGGTTCGATCACAACGACCCGCGTTACCCACGCTACACCAGCCACCACTTATGCCCACGTTTGTCATCGCGATGCAGAAAATGCGATTGCGGTGCAAGCAGTGCCAAATGGTGCAGGTTATAACGCTAAGCTAGGTACAGGTCTGGATGTGTTGATGGGCGGCGGTAGCAAGTTCTTCCTGCCAACCACAGCAAAAGGCGCACGTACTGATGGTCGTGATCTGATTGCTGAAATGAAGACCAATGGCTATAGCTTTGCAGGTACAGGTACTGAGCTGGCGGCTTTAGATGCGTCTAAGGCTACCAAATTGCTAGGCCTGTTTACTTCTAGCCATATGGATTACGAGCTAGATCGTGTAAAGCAAAAGAAGGATCAGCCTAGCTTAAGCCAAATGACCACCAAGGCGATTGAAGTCTTGGCTAAAAAACCAGAAGGTTTTTTCCTGATGGTTGAAGGTGGCCGTATTGATCATGCCCTGCACGGCAACAATGCTAAGCGTGTGATGGACGATACGATTGCTTTTGATGATGCGATTAAAACAGCGCTTGATGAAATGCAAAAACGTGATCCGGGCCTAAAAAATACCTTGATCGTGGTAACGGCAGATCATGATCACACTTTAACCATCAATGGCTATGGCAAGCGCGGCAGCAATATCCTAGGCACGGTTAAAAATTATCGTGATGGCACAGAAGCAAAAGACGCTGACGGTAATAACTACACCACACTGGTGTTTGGTAATAGCTCAAACCGCAAGCCTACTCGTACCATGCTGATTGAGGGCGATGCAGATAAATCACAAGTATTGCATGATGATTATCAGCAAGAAGGTGGGATTCGCGTGGGTGATGGTGGCGAAACGCATGGTGGTGGCGATGTGATGTTGTTTGCTACGGGTGCGGGCTCTAAGACATTTAAGGGAACAATGGTAAATACCAAAGTTTTCAGTCTAGTAAAAGACGCATTTGGTTTTTAATTTTATAGCGGTATAAAACGGGCCGACCTCTTGTCGGCCCGTTTTTTTGTAAGGAAATAGTGAAATGAAATACCTTGTTACTGCTTTGATGATGGTGGTTTCCACCTCTTTCAGTGTGGCTGCTACGGCGCCTGATATGGCGGCATTGGTTACATATGAAACTCGTGTCGTGACCGCTGAAGGCGTAACCAAATCGACGCAATTTCAAGAAACATGGTTACGTACGGCCAACCGTGTGTGGAGTGAGCGTTTGGTGCCAAAGAATGCGCAGGCAGAAGCGAATAAGGGCATGCAGCCCAGCGCAAAAGGGCATGAAGGGCATAACCATGATATGAATTTTGCTTTGGCGGCCAAATCTATTGAGCGGACAGCCAATGGCGAAGTGAAGTTAAATTTGGTTCGTATGAAAATGCAGCAAATTATTGCCATGGGAACGACTGATTTCAGGGAGATTGGTTTTGATGGCAGTTGGGATAATGCGGTCTATATGATTGATCGTCAGCAGCTTAAGCAAATGAAAAAACGCAGCACACCTGCATCAGCGGGTGAAGTTTGGCTGGAAAACCGTAAAAATGGGATGTACACCATGGTGCTGTGGTCAGAAAAATTGCAGCTGCCTAAAGTGATAGAAACGGGCCATGAAAATGGTGGAAGCTGGAGCCGCGTTACGATAGAGGCCAAGCCCATGCCCAAAGAAATGCCTTGGATCAGTACGGCCGGTTTTAGGCAAAGAGACTATATGGATTTGCTGGATTAAGGCGGCTGCAGCGCAGTAATATGCATTCGTCGCAAGTACAGGCGCACTGTTCTGTCAATGTAAGAGCAGAGCGCCTGTGTGCTTTTGATACCTTACTACTAGCGTTTGATATACATCAACCGCGGATTTAGCCCGTCAGAGAGCGATATTTCAAACTGCCCACCTGCTGGAAGTACTTTGGTGTCTACCGTAAGCAGGCCGCCCTGCGCTTGGTTGGCCAGCACTTGGCGTGTTTTGCCGCTGAATAGCACGCTTAGGTGTGGGTATTGCCCTGCATTCCACCTGATTTGCAGTTTTCCGGCGCTTTCTTGCCATTGCAGTTGTGCGCCATTGGCCGTGCCTGCTCCTACCCCCGCACTACTTTGCAGCTTGCTGCTGCCTAGCTGCTTGCCCTTACGCCAGACTTCAATTGCAATAATTGAATTAACTTTAGGGATGCTTACAAAGAAATGCTGCTCGGCTTGAGGCATATCCGCCACTTCTACGGGGCTAAAGGGCTGGATAATGGTTTTGCCGCTGGCAGAAACAATATGCAATTCATACTCGCCTTTGGAGGCTTCGGTGGCTGTACCGCTACGCAGTGAAACTGGATTAATGCTTGCGCCGCCAGCCGAAATACGCCCAGAAATATCCATCAGGCTCATCGGCATGGAGAAGCCCGCAAGCTTAGGCTGATCATAATTACGCTGTTCCAGATAATCCTGAATTTTGCTGTAGTTATAATCAGAGAACCATTTCCCGCCGCAATAACCCATTAGATCGCCGTTATTATCTTCATCTAGCGTCAGCAAGGTATTGGTCTGCGGATCATAAGGTAGCGTATTGCCGATTTTACCGCCCGCGTAGGGGAAGTTAATGTCATATGAGCTTACTCCGCCGCATGGTGCATGGCTTCGGCTCAGATTATGGCCCAGCTCGTGCCCCATGGTACTGAGGTCGTCATCGTGGCGAGCATCAAGGCCAATAGCGGAGTGGGCAGAATAGGATGTGTTTTTTGCATTCACATAGCCCAGCCCTGCAGTGCCGCCGCTAAAGTCTGGGTCTGGCACTAGGCCGTAGTAATGGCGGGCATTGCCTTCTTTAACCCGTAATTGCTCTAACTCGGCCAGCACACTACTCCAGCCCGCCGATCCAGTGCGGGTGTTATCAATGTATTTCATACTCTGTGTTGACTGGATAGAGCTCACTCGATAAGCGCCACGGATGGTTACGTTGACTGTGCTGTCGGCCAGCGGGAAAACCCGGCTAAGCATTTGACGCACAGCGGCAGTCGCAGGGGCTTGTGCTCGGATAGCCGCACCGCGGCCATCGTCGTCCAGTTGCAGTGGCACAACCACCAAATCCATATTGCTTGGTTTGCCTACTACAGGGGTGATGGTTTTGCTCGCGCCACTGCTGACTTGTAGCTCTGGATCTGCCTCAATCCGCAGGCTTAAGCCTGGCTTAATCCATTGCTCTGGCAGGCGGGCATTAAAGCTTTGCTCTAGCTTTGCTTGTGATACAGAGGCCGGTACGGTGGCAGGCCCAGTCATAGCGATGGCTTGGCCTTGTGGTACGCCATTGATCGTGGCGCTTAGCCATACTCGTGGGCTGGCTAGCTTACTGCTTCTACTGGATATATTTGCCCGTACGATGGCAGGCTTGCCTTGCACCAAGCGCTGATATTGTGCACCAGCGAGCTGCGAGTAATTTTGTACCAGAGCAATGCTTTCTAGCTCAATCGTGGCTTTAGGCGCGGTTGGTGGAGTTACCGGGGGAGTGGTTGGCGTTGTGCCCGGAGGGGCAACAGGCGGCGCGACGGGTTTGACTAATCTGAAGTATCCGGCGGAAACCAACTGCTGCATGCTGCCTTTTAAAACCACCTCGCCTTCGCCGTTTGCAGGCGTTAGCAGCGTAATGCTGCTGGCTGTTTTGCTGATTAGCTGTGCATTGATTCCACCAATGCTAGCGCTGCTAACCGCATCCAGCCCGTTGCCGCTAATGGTGAGTAAGGTATTGGCAGGTCCACTCAGTGGGGACATGCCCGTTGCGCTGATTTGTGTGGCAATTTCAAAACGCACTTGGCTAGTTAGTGTGTTTTTGTCCCATGCAAAGGTCAGTGGGCCGCTGAGGGCTTTTTCAGGAATCTCTACTTCAAGGCGGTTTTCTGAGCGGCTTTTGATGGTGGCGCGCTGGTTAGGAGTAAATAAAAGCTGCTCAACTTGATCAATGCCTTGGCCGGTGATGCTAATGGTTTGCCCTGCAAAGCCAAAGGCAGGGCGCAGCTCGGGCTGGGCCACTGGCCGCCAGATCTGCATAACTTGCGGCAGAGTCTGTTGTCGGCCTCGTTTATCTTCTAAAGTCAGATAGCCTGAACGCGCCGTGTCCGGAATGCTGACATAGTATTCAGTAGCAGACTGTTTAATCCCCGGCAGCATCACCCCGCCTAAGCGTACGCTTTTCAGCTGGTTTAGCTGACGGCCACGCAAAATCAGTGTTTCACCTGTGTTTAGCTCCGTGCCGGATAACTCAAGCACGCGTGGCTCGGCAATGATGACTCTTTGCCGAGCCTGCACACTGCTGTTTTCTTTGCGCAGCTCTAGCTCGCCCGATTGTGCTGCATCATTAAGCATGACTTCTATTTGCTGGTCTGAAATAACTGATGTTACGCACCCAAAGCCCGAATCCGTTAACCTTACAACATGAAACTTAAAGAACTTGAACTTTATACCGACTTCCTCATTGCAACTTGCGGCAAAGCAACTGCGACAGGACTGGCCGACGCGCTGGATCA
>NZ_JANXSO010000091.1 GCF_025352645.1 Iodobacter sp.
TAGCCCAGTGCGTGAATGGTGCTCGCAATGCATTGGCCATGCGTGCGGTAATGCTCAACAGCTACCTCCTTCTGTGCTTGCAAGTATCTTTGTTTCCTACGTGCATAGCCCGCTGGCAGGTCAAGCATTTGTTCGTATTCCAGATACCAGCCTTTCAAGGCATTCTTGGTTGGATAACCCAGCTGGTGGATAGTTGGCCCGACGCGCTTTCCAAGTTGAATGTATAGCTGAACAGCACGCAATCTATCTTCGTACGAATACATGAACTATCCCCTAGTAGTCCAATATTTTATCCGCATCCCCGCTATCAGTGCGGCCGTTAAAACACAGGCAAAAAGCGAGGCCATTGCTTCCGCCGTAGAAGAGCGCTTGGCTGCCCTGAAAATCACAGAACGCATTATCGACCGAGGAGTGATCCGTGAAATTAAAACCAATAGCACGATCTATAGCCGTGAGTGCCTGCCTGCTGCTGGGCGCCTGCTCATCAATGCAGCCGCCAAGGGCTATGCCGCAAGCCAGCCTGCTGGTGCGCTGCCCCCCAGAGCTGCCGCCGCTGACTGATGGCTCAGCTGGAGATGTCCTGCAAACCATGACCGAATGGGCTGCCATTTATCATGCCTGCCGCATCCGGCATGATGGGCTGGTGGGGGTGGCTTTACTGGGTATTAAGCGTGAGTCATTAAACTGATTTTACGGCCAGCACGGCTTGCTAGTGTCACCAACATATCCAAGCTGAATTTTTCCCATTTGCCACGCACCAAATCAGAAATACGCGCTTGGCTAACCCCAAGCGCAGTGGCGGCTTGTTGTTGTGTCCAGTTTTTTTCTTGCAATATTTGGCGTAATTCATTCATTAAACTACTGCGCAGGCTTAATAAAGTCGCTTCCTCTGGACTAAAGCCAAGGTCGGCAAAAACATTGCCACTGGATTCAATGATGGTTTTGCTCATGATGTAATCTCCTGATAGCGTTTGGCCGCCAGCTCGATATCGGCTTTGCGGGTCTTTTGAGTCTTTTTTTGAAAGGCATGCAGTACATAAATCGCTTCGGCTAACTTAGCTACATATAAAACACGCCATTCACCTTGTTCGTGA
The DNA here is from genome assembly GCF_025352645.1 of Iodobacter sp. Lineage (GTDB taxonomy): Bacteria > Pseudomonadota > Gammaproteobacteria > Burkholderiales > Chitinibacteraceae > Iodobacter. Next base: position 1,095 of record NZ_JANXSO010000091.1, read on the forward strand.
ATACGGATCTCATAGACGCCACTGCCAACGTTGAGCATGGGCTTAAAGTCGGATGGCATCTGGCCGCGTTGTACAGCATCTAGTTCAAAACCAAATGCTCGCCGAGCCTCTAGCGGAAAATCGCGTAAGTCGTCAAGACTGCTACCAACAAAACGGAGTGTTTTCATTCGTCAATTATATAAGTACATATATAATTTAGCAAGGCATCGATTTCAGCTTGCTATCCGAATCAGTGTTTTAAAGATGTGTATTTGGAGTTCGCTAAAATCTGCGGAGATTTATCACGAATTAGATCATTGTCCTTATTCTTTTGAATTCCTATGGCATTATTCTTTGTTGCGTACATTGTTTTGCTTACATGGCATGAGCAGTAAATTGGTGAATATGCACAAATAAGGTAAATCATAAAACAGACAGGATAAAGCTTCGTGTAATATTTGCGGTCGCCATATATCGTTGATTTACCATGAATCTTAGTGATCTGCTTGCTTCCTTTGCCTCTGCTTTTAGTCAAGATCAGCGCCTTATCTCTCTGCAATTAGGCGATGGTGCAGCTTGGGGTGAGCAGCTCTTACCCCAGCGCGTAACAGGTCGTGAGGGGATCAACCAAGCTTATCGCTATCAAATCGATTGCTTATCGCCCGATGGCGCTTTAGAGCTCAAATCGCTGCTAGGCTTGCCGATCGTCTTGTCTATTGCAAATGCAAATGGTGAGGCAATTGAGCGTTGTGGGGTGGTGAGCCAGGCGCAGCTTTTAGGCTCTGACGGGGGCTTCGCTAAGTATTCCCTTACCGTAGAGCCGCCTTTTGCGCTGCTTAGATACCGCCGTACTTCACGGGTGTTCCAAGACTTATCTATTCCGGATCTGATTAAACAGGTACTGGCCGAGCATCAAGCCAAGAATCCTGTGTTTGCTTCAGTGCAAACGCTGGATTTCAAATTGTCCGGTGAATACCCGCCGCGCTCTTATTGCTTGCAATACCGCGAAGACGATTTTGCGTTTTTGTGCAGATTAATGAAAGAAAGTGGTTTGGCTTGGCGATTTGAGCATTTGGCGGGTGATTCCCCGCAAGTGCAGCTGGTGGTTTTTGATGATGTATTCTCCATCCCCGAAGCTTTAGAGCCCATCGCTCGCTTCCATCGTGCGTCGGCAACAGAAGCAAGCGATTCGCTCACCGCTTGGAATACGCAGCGGCAAATTGGCAGCAGCTCGGTTGCCCTTGCCAGCTTCGACTACAAAGCGAGTAATACCAGCCACAGTTCAAGCGATAGCGCCACTGATCAAGGAGATGGCGGGCAACAAATCCAAGCCAGCCTAGAATATTACGACCCGCAAACGCATTACTACGCCAGCGATTTAGACCAGCTCAGCAACGATGCAAAGCTGCGTCAGGACGCTTTAGATGGGCAAAAGAAATCGTTT
>NZ_JANXSO010000113.1 GCF_025352645.1 Iodobacter sp.
CGGCTTCTTTGCCACTCATCAGCTGGCGGAGTACTTCATCAACAAGTCCATTCTGAACAAGTGGTTCTAATCTTTTCGGGGTTTTCATTTTCCAAAGTCCGGTATTAGCAAACAGCAGTGTGCCTTATGCCATAAATTCGCTTTTAGCGCAAAGCCCTAGATTAAAAAGGATTTTTCATGCGGCACATATCCAACACAATACTGACACCAAACATGCAACAAGCACAAGGTTTGTCCGTGTAAAGCATTTACCTAGCTAGGCCAAGCATAAACACAATGCTTCTTAATAGGTATAACGGCAGTTGCAGATTACTGACCTTCGTGAATCCAATCCCCATAAGCTCTATACTGCAGGAATATTAAATATTTGAGATCAGCATGTATCTAGGCCACTTACACCAATCCAATCTGCCACTACCCCCCGCTATAGAAGCCGCGCTAAATTACCTGCGCAATACAGATTTTTCGCAAATGGCCGTCGGCCGCTACCCCATTGATGGCGAGCAGATGTTTGCCCTCGTTCAAAGCCCGATGACTCAAGCTTGGGAAATCGGCAAACCAGAGTTTCACTCCCGCTATATTGATATTCAGTATTTATTAGAGGGCGAAGAGCTCATTGGCTATGCCATTAGCGACAATACGCTCAGCAAAACACACGATCAGCTCACTGAAAGAGATATCGCTTTTGTCGCCCCAATTGAGCACGAATCTAAGCTGCGATTAACGCCAGGTATGTTTGCCATTTTTTACCCAGGCGAGCTACACAAGCCATGCCGCGCGGTAAAAGAGCCACTGTTAATTAAAAAAGTGGTAATTAAAATTTCTAAAGATTTAGTCGCAAGCACTGCTTAAGGATGGCAACAGTGCACTGGCAATAAAATAACACTCCCCCTCTTACTGCATTACCAAAAACCTTCACCATGCCCCCAGACCACTTTCTAACAGGCGCTGACAATACTACTCAGTTAAATACCGAGTAGTGCGCCTTTAGCCCTACTGTGATCGCCCCTCCCCGGCGCCTGAGCCAAATCTAGGCCTAGCCTCGTTGGCTTACCTGTCCTTCAGTACAGTATTAGAATTTACTAAACCTGCTTACAATTCATGCCATCCTCATTTAACTCTGGTTAATACCTCATGGCCGAACAGATCAATACCACTCAAGCGCATGCAACAATCGTTCAAATCGATGGCAAAGCCTATTTGCGTGATGCAAGTGGAAAAACTGTTCCACTCCAAAAAGGCCAAGAATTAAATGAAGCACAAACTTTAGTAACCGATGCCGATGGGCATGTGCAATTACAAATGCCAAATGGCCAGCTCATCGATATTGGCCCAACACGCACAGTGCAAATCGATGCACAGATGCTGGGCAACGCTACCCTTGATGCCGCCACGGCAGCGATTAACGATTTAGCAGCCTCCACCGCTAAGATTGCCGCCGCCATCAATAATGGACAAGACTTAAGCACAGAATTAGAAGCCACCGCAGCGGGCTTAGGCGGCGCAGGGCAAGGCGAAGGCCATTCTTTTGTGCAACTCTTGCGAGTAGCCGAAGGCGTTAACCCCCTCGCTTTTAATTTCGCCACAAACTTTGAAACCACACCTAACGATGTGAACCCCACTCAAGCAACCATCGTTGCAGAGCAAGGTGTTCAGGCCGTTAATGACGCAGTTACCTTAGAAGAAGACGGCCAAAGCCGCATTAATGTACTTGGCAACGACAGCGGCAACAACATCACAGTAAGTAGCGCAAGTGCAAGCAACGGCACGGTTGTAATCAATACTGACGGCACTATTACATATAAGCCAAACGCCAATTACAATGGCCCTGATCAAATCACCTACACCATTACCGATGCCACTGGTGCAGTTAGTAGCGCCACAGTTGCGGTTACCGTTACCCCCGTTAATGATTTGCCTACCCAAGTCGACAATAACGGCAATCCAACGGGCACCCCCGTACAAATCATCACCAAAGAAGACACCCCAATTGCTGGCAAAGTAAACGCCAAAGATCCTGATGGCGACACACTAACCTTTGCGCCTAAAGATCAGCCAACGCACGGCAGCGTGGTGGTTAACCCAGATGGCAGCTACGTTTACACCCCTGCTACTGATTACAATGGCAAAGACAGCTTTACCGTGACAGTGAACGATGGCAAAGGTGGCACCGCCATCATTACCGTTGATGTAGGCGTCACGCCCGTTGAAGACCCTGCCAACATCAGCGGCACAGACCTTGGCACCGTTCAAGAAGACGGCGTGCTGATTACAGAAGGCAAACTGACCGTGTCTGACAAAGATGCAGGTCAGTCTGAAATGCAGCCCGCTTCCATCAAAAACGAATTCGGCACCTTTGCCATAGATAAAGACGGCAAGTGGTCGTTTACACTGGATAACAACGCCAAAGAAGTACAAGCACTGACCAGCAAAGACAGCTTCGACAAGACCTTTACCGTGCAATCCCTTGATGGCACAACGCACAACGTTGTGGTTACGATCAAAGGCCAAGACGATATTGCTGAAATTACCCCAAGTAAGCCGGGTGATGACGCGGGCCAGGTTAAAGAAGATACCGTTCTTACAACTGGCGGCACATTGCTGGTGAACGATAAAGACGCTGGCCAATCTAGCTTCCAAGCACAAACCGATACTACCGGCACTTACGGTAAATTCAGCATCGGTGCTGATGGCAAGTGGACTTATGCGCTGAATAACTCAGCCACCAACGTCCAGGAGTTGAAAGAAGGCGAAACCAAGACTGAAACCTTTGCGGTGAAGTCGGCTGACGGCACAACTTCAAACGTGATTGTGACGATTGTAGGCACAAACGATGCCGCCATCATTACTCCAAGCAAACCGGGTGATGATGCTGGGCTGGTTAAGGAAGATACAACATTGACCACCGGCGGCACGCTGCTGGTCAACGATAAAGACGCTGGTCAATCCAGCTTCCAAGCACAAACCGATACTACCGGCACTTACGGTAAATTCAGTATCGGTACGGATGGCAAGTGGACTTATGCGCTGAATAACTCAGCGGCCAATGTCCAAGAGTTGAAAGAAGGCGAGACTAAGACTGAAACCTTTGCGGTGAAGTCGGCGGATGGCACCACTTCAAATGTGACGGTGACGATTGTCGGCACCAACGACGCAGCCATCATCACCCCAAGCAAACCAGGTGATGATGCGGGTCAGGTTAAAGAAGATGTGACCCTTACAACCGGCGGCACGCTGCTGGTCAACGATAAAGACGCTGGTCAATCCAGCTTCCAAGCGCAAACCGACACTACCGGCACTTACGGTAAATTCAGCATCGGTACGGATGGCAAGTGGACTTACGGGCTGAACAATTCAGCCACCAACGTCCAAGAGTTGAAAGAAGGCGAGACTAAGACTGAAACCTTTGCGGTGAAGTCGGCGGATGGCACCACTTCAAATGTGACGGTGACGATTGTCGGCACCAACGACGCAGCCATCATCACCCCAAGCAAACCAGGTGATGA
>NZ_JANXSO010000133.1 GCF_025352645.1 Iodobacter sp.
TGATGTCTTGAAACACGCGAGAAGTGCGGCGGTATCTCAGCAGCGCAAATGGCGGTTCAATTGTGAGCGAGTATTTAGCAAAACCCCCATCAGAGCCAAGTAACTGCGCTTGGGTGATGACCCCGCAACGCTCGATCACACCGCCATTGGCGTCTGCAATAGACAATACCACTGGCAAGCCTAAGAGCGATTTGAGTTCTAAATTATCACTGGGGGATAGGCAGTTTATTTGATAGCGATATTCCCGATTAATCCCCTCGCTGCCTGTGACGTGCTGGGGGAGTAACTGTTCCCCCCACGCTGCACCATCGCCAAGCTGAAGCGAAATAAGGCGGTTATCCTGATTAAAAGCAGCGGCAAACGAAGCAAGCAGATCAATAGGGTTCATAAAAATCAGCGACTTAGAGTGTAAGATTTGCAGTATTACACAAAGCCTTAGCTCATCATACATCGTTTTTAATTTTTACTTACTACCACCATAAGGTATTTAATCTATTAACACGGCACTCAATACACAGCGTAAATCCATCGGGTACACAGCAATCACTCAGGCTAGATAAGCACTGTGCAAAATGGCTGGGTCATCGCGTAGCTGCTGTGAAGAGCCAGAAAACACAATGCGCCCGCGCTCCATCACATAGGCTTTTTCAGCGAGGCCTAACGCGATGCTGGTGAATTGCTCGATTAACAGTACGCCCACCCCAGATTCAGCAATCTGTTGCACGGTCTCCGCCAGCCGTTTAACAACCCCGGGAGCCAGCCCCAGCGACAGCTCATCAATCAGCAAATACTGCGGCACGGCCAGTAACGCCTGCGAGATAGAGACCATTTGCTTTTGCCCGCCAGATAGATCACCACCACGACTGCTTAATTTGGCTTCTAGCTCCGGAAAAATAACCATCATCCGTTCTATTCCGCTTTGCAATTTTTGGTTTGATAAGGCAGAACCAGCAGCACGCAGATTATCCAGCACCGTTAATTCGCTTAAAACCTGATGCCCTTCCTGCACAATGGCCACGCCCTGCTTTCTAACCTGCTCTGGGCGCAAGCCGGTTAATATCTTGCCATTGGCGGACACCGTGCCAGAAGCCGGCGCAATAACACCAGCAATCGCCAACACCAAGCTCGATTTCCCCGCGCCATTTGCACCCAGCAGCGTAGTTACCGCGCCAGCCGGTATGTTCAGAGAAACACCGTGTAATACTTGCTTGCCTGAACGGTTCACCACCAGCTCGGCAATCTGTAAGGATGTTGTAGTCATAGCGGCTCAAGATAAGTTCAATTTTCGCCCAGATAGGCTTTTCTAACGCAAGGCTGTTTTAGCATGGCACGGGTCGGGCCTAGAGCAATGCAGCGGCCAAAATCAAGCACCAGCGTTTCTTCGCAGGTGGCAGAAATAAGCTCAACGTCATGATCGATTAGGATCAACTGCGCTTGGCAAAAATGCGGAATCCCCAGAATCAGCTGACGCAGCTGCAAAGATTCAACCTCATTCATGCCCGCCCCCGGCTCATCCAGCAAGAGTAAACGCGGCTTACCCGCCAATGCTCTGGCTAACTCAACCATGCGCCGCTGATATAGATTCAAGCTGCAGCCTGCTTGCTGCGCCACCCCGCTTAAGCCCACATAATCAAGCACGCGGGCGACTTCTGCAGCCCTAGTATATTGAGCCACCAGCGGTAAGTGATCCAAAATCGCCAGCACGTTATCCCATACGCTCAGGTCTTCTACCACCTGTTCAGTCTGAAAACTACGGCGAATACCTAACCGAGCACGAGCGGCCGGTTTAAGCGGGTTAAGCAGCTGCCCGTCTAGTTCAAGCGTGCCGCTCTCTGGCCTTACAAAACCACTCAAGGTATTGAGTAGGGTTGTTTTACCTGCGCCATTTGGGCCGATCAATCCACAGATCGGCGCAGTAAATCTGGCATCCAGCGCATTAATCGCTTTAACCCCACCAAACCTGACTGTTAAACCGGCAATGTTAATCATGCTGTTTCCGCTCTATTAAACGCCTAATAAATGCAGGGACTCTGCTCAGTAAATCAGCCAGCTGACCAGCAATGCCAGTTGGTGCGGTAATCAACGCATGCAGCAGGGCCACACCAAAAAACATCATTGCCACATAGCCGCTCACCCCTAAATCAGATAATGAGGCGGGTACGGCGCGCAATAGCAAGCCGGCGATAATGACGCCGAACCAGTTATACACACCGCCCACAATCGACAAGGCAAACATTAAGATCGATTCACTGGCTGTAAAGGCCCTGCCATCTAGGCTACCAATGGCCCCCGCCAGCAGCCCGCCTGCGCAGCCCGCTAAAAACCCCGCCAGACCAAATGCCCAAGTCTGATAGAAGATGATATTCACCCCGGCGCTCAGTGCGCTGGTGTCACCCTTGCGGATCAGCGCCCAGCTGCGCCCTACTCTGGAATAACGATGCAGCTCAATCAGGCACAGCGCAAACGCTAGCCAAACCAGCACGTAACGTAAAAAAGCGCTGTCTGTTTCTGCCAGAAAAGGCCGCGACATCATCAAGCGTGCACCATCCATTGCTCGGCCGCTCAGGCCCTCTCCACCATCCGGAAAATTAATTGCGCCGATAAACACCTGAAAAGCCCCTGCCATCATCAGGGTAGTGAGCGCTAAGTACAAACCACGCAAACGCAGCGCAGGCAAGCCTCCCACCATGCCCATCATGCTGCCACCAACGGCTCCAGCCAATACACAGGCTTCAAATGGCCAGCCCCATGCGTGATAGATTCGTAATGAAATCCATCCCCCCACCCCCATCAGCGCGTATTGCGACAAACACACCAGCCCCAGCTGCCGGTACAGTAAGCCGACGCCCGACGCGGCAATGGCGCAAATAAATACTGAGGTAAATATTTTAATCCAATAGGCATTGGATAACGCAGGTAGGACCAGCGCAATCACCGTCAGCACCACGGCAATCTGCAGCAAGGTGCGATAGCGCTGAGCCTCGTTTACATTCGGCCGAGCCAGTGCATTCGCCTGTTTGGGGAGATGGAAACTCATCATCTTCATGATTCAACCGAGGCAGGATAGATCGCGGCAAAAACCATCATCGCAAGCAGCGCCAGTACAAACGGCGTGACAGAGCGATAGATGGCAAAACCAGGAATAGTAATTGCCAGTGCTTCTGCTATCCCAATCACCACGCCAGCAGCAACGGTGATTGGCAGTGAGGATAAACGCCCCACAATGGCAGCGGCAAAGGCCGGAATCACCATAAAGGTGAGAGTGGTGGCCTGTAAACGCACGATATTGGCCAGTAGCAAACCGCACACACCGGCAAAAGCACCGGAAATCAGCCAAGCGGCGGTGTCTACTCTGATCACAGAAATCCCCAGTACGGCACTGAGCTGACGATTATTAGCCAGCGCCCGCATATACAGGCCAAGCCGCGTTTTACGTAGCAAAATGCCAATCGCCAGCATCATTAGTACCGCCAATACCAAGCTGAGAATGCGCGTATAGGTGAGACGGATATCACCAAAATCAATGGATTCCACATCCGTGGGCAAAGAGAGGCGGCGTGCAGCCTCCCCCCAGTACCATTCGGTAAAACCCAGCACCACCAGCGCGAATCCCAGCGTTGCAATACTGCGGGTAGTACGGTCACGGTGTGCTAGCCGAGGTGCCAGCACAGCGCCGTACAGTAAAGACAGTAAAGTGGAAGCCAGCACAGCCAGCGGCCACACCACAATCTGCGGATAATCCATATCCAGCAAAGACCAGGCGCAATAGGCGCTAATCGCACCCAGAGCACCAAAGGCAAAGTTAAGCACGCCGGACGCGCGGTACAGCACCACCAGCCCCACTCCGGACAAGGCATACACTGCCCCTATACCCAGCCCAGAGATCAGATAGGGAATCAGAAAAACAGCAGATTCAGGCATCACTATCTCCTTAGATTAAGCTGTTGTTCATCCAGCTGAACATCAGCTAACTCCGGATCAAGTACCGCGCTGCACTCCGAACGCACCGCCCAGCCCGTACCGGTCGATGAAGCAACACGGCTGTAATTATTGGCATTGTGGCGTTTTCCTGTACCTATATAGAAAGGACGGCACAGCAGCTCGCTTTTAAAATCAACAATTTTACGCAACGCTTCGCTCACACTGGCACGGGTGATTTTGGCCGGATCAAGTTTCAGCAGGGTTTCGGTGGTTAGCCTGGCGCTCAGATAACCGGCTTGGGAAAACGTATCGCGCTGATCTTTTTTATTCCCGTACTGATTCATCAGCGCCAGCCAGTTTGTGTTTTCTACTGTATTGGCATCCAGCGGGTGAAACTCCAGTGATACATCGAAATTATCTTTCCAATACGGGCCAATCGCTTTGGGCACTTCTACGTTATAGCCGGAGGCAGGCGCTAGAAATTTGATTTTCTTGCCCAGATTCTGCTGCTCAGCCGCTGCCAGCATAGGAATCAGCAAACCTTTAGACAGGCTCAGAATAATTGCATCTGGGTTTTTAGAGCTCGCCTGCAGGATCACCGAGCTGGCATCTGCAGAGCCTGGATCAATCAAAATGGTTTCCGACACCACGCCTTCCTTGCCCCCCCAAGCGCGCACCCCACCACAAGCCCATTCACCCAGCCCTGGGATATTTGGCGCAATACAAACGAATTTTTTTGCCTTGTAATGCTTATTCGCGTAAATCGCCGCCATGGTGGTTGCCAACCTTGGGCCGGTATTCATCGGCACATAGTTTTTAGATTGAAAACATTCACGCGGCACACCCACACCGGCGATCACCATGAGCCCCGCCTGCTCATAGAGCTTGGCATTGGCACCGCATTCCACAAAGCTGGTGCTGCCCACCATGGCGACGACTTTTTTATCCTGTACTAATTTAGAAGCCAGCTGGGCCGCTATTTCTGGGTTCCACTGATCATCCACAACGGTGTATTCAACCGGCCTGCCATTAATGCCGCCGTTCTCATTCACGCATTTAAAATAGGCACTGGCCGCCTGAGCCGAGCTACTAAAATCATCCGGCCCAGTTTTACCCACCACGGCCCCAAGCGGAATCGGCTGGCCGGTCGCTTTTTTGCCGTTATTTAAGCCACAGCTCACTTTTTCTGCGGCCATGACCTGAGTGCTGATTCCTACTGCCATCACAGAGGCTATTAAAAACATTTTATTCATTGTCAATTCTCCATTTATCCGATTTATGCTGATTTAACTGAGTACTGTTAATACGCAATACAAACCGATTTCAATTCAGTAAATTGCTCAATTGCAGAATGTCCTAAATCACGACCAAAACCCGATTGCTTTACCCCACCTAATGGCAGATTATTGTCCAGCATATTGTGCGTATTCACCCACACCATGCCCGCTTTGATTTTTGGAATAAAACGATGCGCCTGATGCAGATCATGCGTCCATATACTTGCAGCCAATCCAAAAGCCGAGTCATTGGCCAGCTGTATCGCTTCTTCCGCCTCATCAAAAGGCGTCACCGTCACCACGGGGCCAAATACTTCCTCCTGATTAATCCGCATTGCGGCGCTGGTATTAATAAACACGGTTGGGCGGACAAAATAACCACGGTCAAATTCGGTGCAGCCCCCTGCTGTGACTTCGCCACCCGCCTGTTTTGCTTCCTCAATATGCGCCATCACCCGCTGCATATGCCGTTGTGAAATTAACGGCCCCATTTGTGATTCGGGATCGAACCCTGAACCCAGTTTCATTGCGTTGGCAATCGTACTGAGCCGTTCCACCACCTCATCTATTTTGCTACGTTGCACAAACAATCGAGATGCGGCCGTGCAAACCTGACCCTGATTAAAGAAAATCGACATCGCAGCACCCTGTGCCGCCACGTCCGCCTCCATATCCGCCATCACAATCATGGGGGATTTACCCCCCAACTCCAGCGTCACGCGGCTCAGATTATCGGCAGCGGCATGGGCGATCTGTTTGCCAACACTGGTTGAGCCGGTAAAGCTGATTTTATCTATGCCAAGGTGGCGGGTTAGAGCTTCCCCCACCTCAGAGCCACTGCCAGTCAGTACATTCAGCGCTCCAGCTGGAAAGCCGGCTTCCATCACTAGCTCGGCCAGCCGCAGAGCGGTCAGCGGGGTTTCCTGAGCGGGCTTTAATACCACGGTACAACCGCAGGCCAGCGCCGGAGCGAGTTTCCAGATTGCAATGGCCAAAGGAAAATTCCACGGCACGATTGCAGCCACCACGCCCACCGCCTCACGGCGCGTATAACCAGAATAAGCCACGCCAGGAGGAAATCCGATCGATAAATCCAGTGTACTGCCGGTAATTTTAGTGGCCCAGCCCGCCATATAGCGCACATATTCGCTGGCAGAACCCACATCAATGGCTTTAGCAACCCCCAGCAGTTTTCCGCTTTCCAGTGTTTCTATCGCGGCTAGCTCATCACCGTGTTTTTCAATCAGCTGAGCTAAATTGATCAACAACCGCTCACGCGTTGCCGGACGCATCCCAGCCCATGGGTCAGATTCAAAAGTTTGCCGAGCAGAGGCAATAGCTCGATCGGCATCGCCTGCACTGGCATCAGCAACCTGAGCAATCTCTAGGCCGGTGGCCGGATCAATCACGGGGTAATAACGCTCTGTAGCGGATTCATGCCCATCAATAAAGATGCCAAATTTTTGTCTGGCCAGAAAACTGGATTTCTTCACTTCACCATGTGTAAATTCTGCTAAAGGATGACCCATACTGCCCTCCAAAAAAACCACATAAACGGTTATAAAGATCTGTTCCAGCCAACGGACTGCCCATTCAATGTGGCATGGACCAAACAGGAAAGCAGCGTTTTTCCAGCATGCGGCACCGAGTAACGCGATGCTGGAAAACGTTTGCCTGGTGACTAAACTCCCAAACTGACTAGAAGGGAATATTAAATTTAACTTTGATGCCGGTTCCGTCAGCACGATTTCTGACGCCAAATTCCTTTTCTATTTTGGCGGTCACAAAGAAGCCACTGCCGTTATCGTATTTAATAGTTGGCCCTATCGACATTGCTCGGCCACGTTGATCGGCTAGGGTTACACCCCCTACTTTGTCATCAGTGATCTGCTGATAAAGAAAGCCACCAACCCCAGCCACCAGCCCATTACCAAAGCCCCAACCAAGCGCATAATCAGCATGCAGCTCCTGCCCGGAAGTGTAATCGCTGTCTTTATTTTTGCCGTTAAAGTCATACATGACTTTCAGATCGGCATTCAAGCCGCTTTTCTGGATATAACTGACTGTTGCCAGTGGCTCGATATTCCAGTAATTACGCCCCAGATTAGCCAGATCATTTTTATCATAGCGGCCGGTGGGTGCATTAATGTCTACAGCAAACACATAGTGCAATTTATCGGAGGCGTGGTAACCCAAACCGGCACCAAACACCATATCGCCCAAACCCGTCTGCGACTGGTTTTTTCCCGCCACGCTCACGTCTACATTCAGCAGTGGCGCAATCACATGCAAGGCCAGCTGACCATCCAGAATTTTCTGATCCGTTACCCAAATCAGGCGCGTCGCCGCTGCGGCAACCTTGACGTTAAAATCGAGTGGAATCTGATCGCCGTGGTTATCCCTTAATTTATCGGCTTGGTAGCCGATCAGATATTCAAGAACATAGACCCCGGGAGGTGGCATAGCGGCTACCAGATAATTCTCGTTGCCGTTTGGATACATCCCTCCCCCGCCTTCAGTGGCCAGTGCACTGGCGGCACAGGCAGACAAAGCCATAGCAAGGGATAAGCGCTTTGTTACGGGTATGACTGAGCATTTTTTCATTGCGATCTCTTATGAAGGTAATTGATCAGAAATCGTGCTAAGTATGGAAACAAAAGTGGCTCAGCAAGGCGCACTGGCAGTGCATCGGGTACGGAGTAAGGAGTAACCATGCCGAATATCTTTTGTCTGCTTACTTAGCATCTGTAATAAATCAGCTGCATGTCATAGTAGGGCGCGCTACCTCTTTCGTTTATACCAACAGTGCACTTAAACTAGCATTGGGATGCATCTAAAACCGGCCGCAGCCATTCATGACGACATCGCCTGAGCCACCAGCAAAGTATCGGTAAACTGCTCAAATTTGCGGATCTTGCCGCCCGATAGTTGCCACACATGCACAACCCTTGCCTTCATGGCTTTACCGCTCTGACGGTGGCTGGCGCTGTAATCACCAATCCCCACAATGCTGTCTCCACCATCAATTAAACGCTCTAGAGTGAACCTATAATCATTCCACTCGCTGCCCAGCACTTTAAAAACCCCTTCGATGATTTGCTGCTTGCCGATATAGGTTCCGGCGCAAGGAAAACCGGCCATTTCAGTCCATTGCACATCGTCAGCTAGATCAGCCATCATTGCGGCAATATCTTGTCTGGCGGATGCCGCATAGTGTTCGACAATAATGAGTAAATTGCTGTGCATCATGTATTTCCCTAAAAAAGGATTTAGGCCAAAACTGCCCAGCGGCGCTGGAACAGTTTTACATCCGCTCTGAAGCGGCTAAAGAGGTTGCTGCTCACTGGAATACATCGTGACAGACGCTTTTTCTATAAAAGCCCCCGCTGGATTATTGGCAATCTGCCCGTCCCCCGTCACCCCCAAAAACTTACCGGTAGAGCGATTGCTTGAGAAATTAAAAAAGAACACCGATGCCACCGGAATGATGAATTCGCGGAAAGTAAAAATATACTGCTCGTCATCAAACTGGTAATAACTAGCCAGATCCACATCACCATGCCCACGCTGTACTCCCACCAGACATTGCCATGCATAACGTAGGGAATTCAGATAGGTATGCTCATAGGTATGCTCAGGGCTGTAATGCTGAAAAGTACGCAGCCCAATTAAATTGCGGCTTTCATGCGGCACCATGCCACTGGCCAGAGCGGGATCACTGCCTAAAATGCCTACCATAAACGTCTGCTGTACACGTGGTTCTGCCCCTGCCTCACTTGCAGCTTGCACATGGCAGCGAATCGCCAGCACGCGCAGGCTGCGCAGATTCACCACGATCGTCAGCGCATCCTGAGGGCGTGCGCCCTGCAGCATATCGATAAAATAAGTATCTGCCGCCACTTCAATCGCCTCATACCAGTCCGTGCCACTGTGCTGATCAGGCTGCTGATGGAGCTGCTCAAGCCAATGCAGCTCATGAGAGCTTAGTAGCCGCAAAGTCAGACATCGGTCAGGCAGATTTAACTGTAAAGTGCGCCCAACCAGTGCATCACTGGCGGGCAGGCGATTAGTGGCGATGCCTTTGGCAAAGTCATCGTAGTTTTTCCAGCCAGCAGGGCGAATCTGTGTCATGTCTGTGACTCCTTATTTAGTGAGCAAATGCAATCGTTGGCAAATCAACCGACGATGCACCCCCATCAATCATCAATGAGATGCCGGTCACCATCCGCGCCTGATCAGAGGTTAAAAACAACACCGATTGAGCAACCTCGTCCGAGCTGATCGCGCGGCCCAGCGGTACATCTTTGGTCACCATGGCATACGCAGCATCTAGATCAGGCAGCTGATATCGATCCATTAACAACTGCATCTGCTGATCGGCCATTTCGGTACGTACCCAGCCGGGGCAAACCGCATTCGCACGCACTCCATAGCGGCCATAATCACGTGCCAAAGAGCGGGTCAGGCCGATCAGGGCGTGTTTCATGGTGACGTAACCCACCACATCAGGCCCAGCAAAGTGCCCAGCCAGCGAAGATAAAACCACGATATTGCCCTTACGGTTGATCAGCTCAGGCATCAGCTCACGGGCGCAGACAAAAGCCGTATCCAGATTGAGCCGAGTGGATAATGACCAAGATGCATCATCAGTATCCAGCAAGGCCCCAACACCATGCCCACCAGCATTAGCTACCAAAATATCAACGCCACCAAAAGCCTCCCGCGCGGCATGCAATGCGGCGCGTACATCGCTAGGATTTGCGGCATCGCCCACCACCACTAAACCGCCCAAGGGCTCAGCCACTTCTGCCAGAGGCGCGGCGCGCCGTCCCATCAGAACCACCCTGCCCCCTTCAGCACAAAACTGCCGAGCCACAGCCGCCCCAATGCCAGTGCCGCCACCGGTGATTAGCGCAACTTTTCCTTGAAATAAATTCATCGTCAGGGTGTCCTTATTCAGGTGAGGGAAAAAACAATTATTACGATGCCTTATGCTTGATCCTGCAAAATAAAATCAGCGCAACGCTCTGCAATCATGATGACTGGCGCATTGGTATTGCCGCTGATGAGATCCGGCATCACAGAGGCATCACAGATTCGTAAATTAGCGATGCCATGTACTTGTAAGCGAGGATTCACTACGGAGTTGAGCTCAGAATTGCCCATGCGGCAGCTGCATGCGGGGTGGTATACCGTTTTGGCATAGAGGCGCACATGCTCTTCTATCGCGGCATCGCTCAGTTGCTCGTCAGCGCTAGGCAGTAATTCCCGCTCTATAACCTTGGCCAGCGATGGCGCGCGCAGAATTTTTCGGGCCAGCTTCACGCCACGAATCAGCGTCTGTACATCGTCGTCGTGCGATAAATAAGCACCATCCAGCACAATAGGGTCGAGTGGATTTGTAGAGCGCAGCTGTATTTTTCCGCGTGATTTGGGCCGCAAAAAGCACACATTCAGTGAAATACCATGGCCAGCGAGCGGCGCACGATCAGCGTCCCCCGCCAACACTGGCAGCACATGGAACTGCACATCGGGCCGCCCCTCGCCCGTGGTATCCATAAAGCCGCCGCTTTCCACCACATTGGAGGTGAGCAGGCCAGTTTTAAACAGCTGATATTGCAAGCCGTGTTTCAGCGCGTTTAATCCGTGATCCTGCCCCAGCAGGCTAATGGGCTGCTTGGTGCGCCCATACACCGGTACTTCTAGATGATCCTGATAATGCTCACCAACTGCAGGTAAATCCTTGATCGGTGTAATGCCAAAGCTGCTTAGATGCTGCGCTGGGCCAATGCCAGATAACATCAGCAGCTTGGGTGTTGCCAGCGCCCCAGCGGCAAGAATCACTTCTTTTGTGGCACGCACCGTTATTTCGCTACCGCTGCTCTTGCGATACACCACGCCAGTGGCCACGCCCTGCTCAATCAGCACTTTGCATACATGGCAATCAGTCGCCACCGTTAGTAAAGGATTGTTCAGCACCTGCGCCAGATAAGTCGCCGCCGTGCTGGCGCGCCGCCCTTTGTAGGTGGTGGTTTGATAAAAACCGGCTCCGGCCTGCTGTTCACCATTAAAATCATCGTTATAAGCAATGCCGGTTTCCTGAGCCGCCTTAACAAAAGCTTGGCTTAAAGGATGCCGGTAGCGCACGTCTGACACAGTGAGCAAACCGTCCACGCCGTGGTATGCCCCCGATAAACGTTGATTCGCCTCGGCGCGTTTAAATACAGGCAAGACCTGATCCCAGCCCCAGCCGCTGCACCCTTGCTCCTGCCACCCATCGTAGTCTTGTTGGGTGCCGCGAATATAAATCATGGCGTTCACCGAGCTGCCGCCGCCCAGCGTGCGCCCTTGGGGAATAATCATGGTGCGATTGGCTGCCGCAGCCTGTGGCTCACACCGATACTGCCAAGTGCGGCGAGTGCCCAATACTCGGATAAAAGTGCCAGGCATATGGATAAACATCGTGTCATCTTTGGGCCCAGCCTCAATCAGCAATACCTTATACCCAGCCTTTACCAGCCGGTTTACCACAACACAGCCAGCCGAGCCGCCACCTGCCACCACATAATCAAATTGCGTCATACACAGACTCCATTTTTCTTTTGGTAAGGCTTAATGTGACAACATCACTTCCCGCTGATAATCACGCGGAACCACGCCGTATGTTTCTTTAAACATGCGGCCAAAATGAGCACTGCTGTTAAAGCCCCATGAAAAAGCAACATCTGAAATAGAACGCTTACTGCCCGCACAGGCCTGCAAAGTATCGCGGCATCGCTCCAACCGATACCACCAGATATACCGGTCTATGGTCTTGCCTTCTTCTTCAAAAATGCGGTGTAGATAGCGCTTTGAGCAGCGCATTTCATGGGCAATGCTCTCTATGCTTAATTCAGGGTCAGTAATATGCGCGGCAATAAAATGCTTCACCCGTAAACGCAATACGGCAGGAAGATGAAGCTGCCCACGTCTGGAGGCCTGCTCGGCTGCAAGCGCCGATGCCAGCAATCCCAATACGGTTTCGGCCAGTGAGGTATGTACGCTGGCGGGTAATTCATCAGCATATTGAGCCAGCGAGCGCAATACGGCAGACAGCACTGAATTCAGACCACGGGTTTCGGGGTGCTGCGACGGCGAACATTGCAAACCATCTAGCTTAAAACCGATAAGGCTGCTGCGCGGAATCAGCATCACCAGGATTTCGGTAGCGTCGACATCCACGCGGTAGGGTGCGCGTGAATCGTATAAGCCCCAATCGCCGCAGCCCAGCTGAATCACGGCGCCGCCCTGAGTGATTTTTACAGCACCGTTCAGCGGCAGAATCAGCTTCATATAATCACTGGCATGACAATCACGCCGGACTTCGCCACGCTCTATCCAGTGCGGGGGGCAGGAGATCAAATACATCTGTAAGGCAGCAATGTCATACCTTGTCAGGCACGCATCGAATATCCCCTCATTCACACAATGCGCACTGTGCTCGCCAAAATAGGCCGACATCACCTTGCTCCAATAAGCACGACGCTGTGCCGATGGTACTGTGCTGGTCAAAAAAGATGCTGTTAACATGCTGCCCCCACCCTATTAAGTACGGCCAAACGATGTACTACCGACCACCAGCTTGGGATTAAGCGGCCTTGCTGCTGAAACCCTGACGTAGATTTACAGCGGCATTACGCAATATCTGCGTATCTGCCCCCACCGCTAAAAAGCGCACCCCACTAGCCTGATATTTTTTAAGCAGTTGCGGATCAGTAGAAAATATCCCTGCCGCTTTTGCTGCCCCGCGCAATTTTCCCAGCGCCTGCTCAATAACCGCCTGTACTTCAGGGTGAGCAGGCTGATTCAAATACCCCATAGAGGCGGCCAAATCAGCGGGGCCGATAAAGAGCCCATCCACGCCGTCCACCTGCAGAATCTCGTCCAAGTTTTTAACCCCCTCACAGGACTCAATTTGCAGCAGCAGGCAAGTTTGCGCCTCGGTTTGAGCAAAATAATCCGCCACATGATTCCAGCGGGCTGAACGCTCCAGCGCCGTGCCCACACCACGAATCCCCCTCGGCGGATAGCGCACCGCCGCCACCAGAGCCTGTGCCTGCTGCGCACTCTCTACCATGGGGATCAGCAAGGTTTGTGCGCCGACCCCTAGCAACTGCCTGATCAGAACCGGATCATGACTGGCTGGCCGTACCATCACAGAAACTGGATACGCCGCCATCGCCTGCAACTGCGCCAGCACAGAAGGCAGATCATTCGGGCTGTGTTCTGCATCAATTAATAAAAAATCGAAACCACAAGCGGCGAGTATTTCAGCACTCAGCGTACTGGCTAGGCCTAAAAACAAACCCAATTGCAGGCGGTTTTCTGCCAGCCCCTGCTTGAAATGGTTGTGCGGCATATCCATGGCTGTTTCTTCCCTTTAATAATGAGCAGAACTTAAGCAAAACGATGTCAGCCTGACTAAGCACTGTGGCTAGCTATTTTCCGGCTGAGCGCCTAGGCAAAGCGAAAAGCAATTTGCCCTAGCCGACCATAATCGGCTTGAAAGGTATCCCCTGCACTGGCAGCCACTGGCCGGGTAAACGAGCCAGCCAGCACAATGTCACCCGCATTAAGCTGCTCACCATAAGGGGCAATTTTATTCGCCAGCCAAGCAACCCCAATCGCCGGATGATTTAATACCCCCGCAGCTAAGCCGGTTTCTTCAATCACGCCATTTTTAAACAGCATGGCGCCAACCCAGCGCAAATCCAGATCGTGTGGGCGCACGGGAGTGCCGCCTAGCACAATGCCGGCATTGGCGGCAAAATCAGAAATGGTATCCGTCACCTTGCGCGGAGCCTTGGTATCTCGATCGAATTGCTCGATTCGGGCATCAATAATTTCTATCGCTGGCGTCACATAATCGGTGGCCGACAGCACATCAAACAAAGAGATATCTGGCCCTTTTAATGGCTTGCCCAAAATAAAAGCCAGCTCCACCTCCACGCGTGGCGCAATAAAGCGGGCCACCGGAATATCTCCACCCTGCTCAAAAAACATATCGTCCAGCAAGGGTGCGTAATCTGGCTCGGTGATTTGTGAAGAGAGCTGCATGGCGCGTGAAGTCAGGCCAATTTTTCGGCCACGGATCACCCGCCCCTCTGCCAACTTAATCGCCAGCCACGCACGCTGAATCTGATAGCCCTCTTCAATTGTCATCAGTGGATAATCTTTAGAAAAGTGCCGCAACGGAGTACGGTTTTTTTCTGCCTGGTGAAGTTTATTCGCCAGCTCTTGAATGACGTGCTCAGCTAACATAAGAGTCTTCCAGTAAAGTGAAATGAATCTTTGCAATCTTGTATATGCGAATTTTTTATTGCTGGGTAGCCGCTATATAGCACTCAGTCATGTGCCATGACCGTGCCAGCCCCATACTTTTCTCTGAAGTAAAAAGCCTGCTGATTTAATAAAACAACGTACGGCCGCTGATCTGATGCGCTGCGCACCCGTTTTGAAAGTAGTGCAGGCCTTTTGAGCAGCGGAAACAGCAGCCCATGCTGCTGCACAGCGCAGTCATCGCATAGTGGGTCCTGATCAATCTGATGAGCTTGAGTGGCTGCTTTCATATTGCGTCCCGAGGATCGTTACATTCACTGCGCGGCTACTAATTCACTAACATGTTAATTATATTATTCGCTAATATGTTAGTATGTCAATCAGGGTAAGCCATAAATTTTGTAACGCTGAAAATGGAGAAAAAAGCATGAAGAAGCCGCTAAAGCATCGTAATTTAGCGTTACTGTTGCTGCAGGCAAGAGAAGTCGTCATGGCACGGTTTCGGCCTATTTTGAACCACCATAATATTACCGAGCAGCAGTGGCGAATTATTCGCTCGCTAAGTGAGCGAGGAATGATGGAGCCGAGGGAAATTTGCGAAAATTGCCAGATTCTCAGCCCAAGCTTAACCGGCGTATTAGCCCGCATGGGGGAACTAGGGCTGGTTACGCGCACGCGGATGGATACTGATCAACGCAGAGTCAATGTGCGCCTGACCGCTAAAAGCGAGCGCCTGTTTAACGACATTGCTCCACTGATAGAGCAAGAATATCTAACACTAGAAAGTGAACCACTAGGCGCGAATATCGAAGAGCTTTATGCCGCGCTAGACCGGTTTTTAGCCAATAGTCAGAACCACTAAGGTGCCACGGCGGCTCGCTTTAAAACCCGCCCAGCTTAAAAAACGGCCGTGGTCTAAGCCCAATAGACACTTCGATCATCACCTAGCTCAATTATCGAAGTGGAAAGCAGCGAAAATAGCGGGCTTATTCCTGACTATCTGGAGAGGTAGGCACATTTTTTTCGATATGTTCTGGCCACAGACGGCTCTAACACTTACCCATTTCAAGGAGCCCTGCCGCATGAATAAACAGCACATCACGGGCCCTTACATTTTTTGAGCAGCAGAATCCTGATGGTGATAGCAGCAGAGTCAAATAGTTTGGTGGGAGCAAGGCGAAGCTCAGATGCAATTCGCTAAATAAACACACCACGAACCATTTCATCTTCAGCGCTTCTGCACCCGTCTTCAGCGTTACTGTTTGTATGAAAAGTTTTGGAATGAGAAGACCAATATTTCAAGCGCATCATCCCTCTAGGCCCCTAAGCAGGGCTTCGTGAAGATATCTATCTGGCTCTAGGAATCGTTACTGCACTGAAAATGCACTTTTCAGGGGCACAAAATAAAACGGCTTACGCAATCTATGCGTAAGCCGTTTTATTTTACTGGTGGGCCTGCTCGGACTTGAACCGAGGACCAAAGGATTATGAGGACGGCGTTTTCACTAAAAATAGCAACAAATAAGCGGAGTTCAGGGGAAGTCCTATGCTCCACCGGCCTGAATCTGTTCTTGCCGGATAATCCCCAATACAAAAGCTAATCGACCTTTTCAGCAAGGAAGTTCCCACATAAGAAGGTTTTCATTAATTTACTTTTCAGCCGCTTATGTAACATTTTAAAACAAATGGACCGGCAGCGGACCGGCAAACGGCAGCTGCCAAAGCGTTTCATCAAGGACTTCCCTGCTAAAAAGTTTTAGTGCCGTAGACTATTGAAAGCTGCTGACCGGACAGAGAACAGGAAGACAAATCTAGCCTTCATTTTTAGCCCAAAATCGTACTAGATCAAAATCGCTACAATGACACTTAGTGAAGTTACGATGCAATCTAGCGCTATAATTTCACTGGATTGCCTAAGAAGTAAGCAAAGAATAAGACATATACAGTGCTATCCCTCACTCCCAAAGCCCCTCATTCTCCACAAAATGCTCTTACACATACTCAATCACTTAAAAAGCTCACGGCATTTCAAAGCACGAGCACTCTCATCCACTCCATCGAAAGATACTCGCTCTTTTCTGTCAACACTCCAAATTTCACCAGCAAAAGGGTCACAGGTCACCCCAACTGGGGCTATATACTTTCCATCATCAGAAATAAAATTAACCTTTAATGTTGATACCCCATCCTCACTATTATCCATTGGAGTTGGCGAAGCAAACCCCTTGTTTAACAAGCCTGAATTTAGTTCGGAGTGATAAATATATTTATATTCAGATTTTAAAGGGCTAAAAGGAAAGGTTAATGGCTTTAAATTATTATATTGCCAGACACTGATAAGCCATTTTCCATTAATATTATTTACAGCACCTGTTTTATATAGATAATAACTCTTAGTAATCAATATTTTTGATTTTTTGTTTATATCAACTATTAATTCATACTTAGGCGCAGGGCTTATTCCTATTTTAAAGCCTTTACTACAACTATCATATGCAGACAATAAATCAACAAAGCCTGATTGAATAGGATTATTGTAGTCAGACTCAAGAGAGTAAAAAATCAAAAACTGACCATCATTTGAGTAGTTAAAACTTTTATATTTAAATTTATTTTTGCATGAAAAAGACTTACCTTCCTCTGAAAAAGATAAAGAACTTTCCGAAGTTCTGGAAGCTATAAGAGCTTGAGCACTAGCATAGTCAAAAATAAACACAAAAAGTAGTGGATAGGCTTTAATCCCCATGTTAAAAATCCAATAAAATATTTTTTGCTGTACGAGTTAATTTTTACTAGCCTTCCTAATTGATATAACCACATTAATTACATAGATTACAGCCTTTGAAATTACAAACTCAAGGTGTGGCCTAGCTTAGGTAAAAGATGTGCAACCGCATGATAAAATGAGGCTATATATATTATGAAATGCAATACTTTCTCCCTTAATCCCAATTTGTCTCCATTGTAGAAAACAATAGATTGACTGATTTTATAAAATCAATATCCATATTGTTTTTTGGATTGTAATTTACAGAGTAACGAATATAAGGAGGGTTTCCTGATAAAGAATAGAATGAAAATTCTTTATTGCTTATAGAGTCAGAAATTTTTTTGTCAATGGCATAATAAATTCCTTTCTTATTTTTTTTGAACTCGATATTAAGACCTTCGACGGGGACTCCATCATCAACTAGGTCTGATGATGTTAGGCTGTTCTCATTTATTTTCTTTAAAATCAATTCAGGGATAGGGCTTTTAAGATCAATAAATGCTTCAGATTTTTTCCTGTTATCAGTTCTATTTATTGGAATCACCCTATCACATGCAGTAATTTTTGTTTTTATCTTGGCGGGGTTTAGATCTGCCTCCTTGCCCCATGTGGGCATATTAAGTCTTTGAAGATTGTTTGAATTATTCCTTATTGCATTTGAATCAATAGGACTAACAACTGACAACCAAACAATGTCGCAATAATTTATTTTTTTCACTTCATTAGAAAATGCCTCTTTTGCACTAAAAGCAAACAGAAATAAAAAAATACAATATGATTTATTCATAATTTCACACCAAAATAGGGTCAAAGTTTTCGAAGTAAATTACCCTGACCCTGTTTTTCCATCACTTAAAAAGCTCACGGCATTTCAAAGCACGAGCACTCTCATCCACTTCATCGAAAGATACTCGCTCTTTTCTGTCAATACTCCAAATTTCACCAGCAAAAGGGTCACAGGTCACCCCAACTGGAGCTATATACTTTCCATCATCAGAAATAAAATTAACCTTTAATGTTGACACCCCATCCTCTCTATTATCCATTGGAGTTGGCGAAGCAAACCCCTTGTTTAACAAGCCTGAATTTAATTCGGAGCTGTAAATGTATTTATACTCAGATTTTAAAGGGCTAAAAGGAAAGATTATTGGCTGTAAATTGTTATATCGCCATACACTGATAAGCCATTTTCCATCAATGTTATTTACAGCACCTGTTTTATATAAATAAAAGTTTTTAGTGATTAAAATATTTGATTTTTTGTTTATATCAACTATTAATTCATATTTGGGGGCAGGGCTTATTTCTATTTTAAATCCCTTGCTACAGTTTTCATATGCCGACAATAAATCAACAAAACCTGATTGAATAGGATTTTTATAATCTGTCTCAAGAGAGTAAAAGATTAAAAAATGCCCATCATTTGAGTAATTAAAACTTTTATATTTAAATTTAGTTTTGCATGAAAAAGACTTACCTTCTTCTGAAAAAGATAAAGAATTTTCCGAAGTTCTAGAAGCTATGATAGCTTGAGCACTCGTGTAGTTAAAAATAAACACAAAAAGTAGTGGATAGGCTTTAATCTCCATGTTTAAAAGTCCAATAAAATATTTTTTGCTGCATGAGCTACTTTTAGTCTGACTTCACAGTCATCCTCCCTCCCATGACATAAGGAACGACCTCTAGAATTACAAGTCAGGGTTAAGCTCCCCTCCCTTTGCCTTATATTGTAAATGTTATTCAAAAAGCTCCATACAGCGAGTATTTATTTCCTGATCTGAAATCTCGTTAGATTTCTTTATTATTATTCTTTTCCCCGTCTTAATTTCAATTACACCTGGATAAGCACCTTCACTGCAATCGGGGTCGCCACTAGGGGAAACATATTCTCCATTCATCGATATAACCCCCTCTCTGGCATCTATAAATGCAAATTTTCCTTGTTTTCTTAATGAAACTCCTTTTTTATAAAAGCTATTGTTTTTTATAATCAAATCTGTCCCATCCATCTTCGATATTGTCGCTAGATAATTAGCTGGATTTGTTGTAATCGAGTCAATTGTCAATAATAGCCCTTTTTTCTTATTAACATCACGGAGAAAAAGCGAGCTATGTCTAGCTGTTATTTTTCCTTGGCAAGCAAGAAAATCATCTATAAAAACATAACTATTGTCCGTTAATATTAATGTTTTTTTGTCATAACTTAATCTAGCTGTAGTCAAAACAAAGTCTTTTTCACTGTTAAAAATATCTATGCCATTTATTTTACAATATGTCTTTATGCCGCGTTCACTAGTTATAATTGACTCTCCATTGTTATTTATTTCAACATCAAAATTTTCAATTTCTATTGCAAATGATTGCGAGGAAAATAATAACAATAAAACAGTGAAGTATTTATTCGCAAAGTATTTTTTCAGCATGTTTAGTCTCAAGAATTCGTTCTGGGAGGCCAATATCGCCACCATTGATAGCATATGTCACAGCTGTGATAGCGGGGTTATCCCTGCCATTCATCGTGATTTTTACATTTGGTCGAGAAAAGGTCAGATAAAATCCTCCTGCGTCAATACATCCATATTCAGAAACAGATATTTCTTGAGGGTTTGTAATTTCAGCGGGTCGTTTCCTCATTCCAGAAACCTGCCTGTTTCTATAAGCAGGATCTGTCCACCATGAATCGTCAAAAGATGATTTTGAAATGAAGCCTCTATAGACCCAATATGCAGCATAATTTACCCTGCCAGTTAATTGTTTAAATCCGCGTCCTCTGAATTTTTGGGCATCAACATCACCACAATTCCCATTAACCCAACTATACGATCCTGTTATTCTTCCTCCTCGGCTATTATATTTTTCACCAGCATAGTAAGGATCGTACTCTCCTTGAATTGCGCCATACCAATGGCCAAGTGTGTGGTTTTTTTACTTCTTGAGCGAGCGTTGGGGGCAGGTCTTTTATTTTGAATCAAAACAAAAAGCCTAGCCCCATTTTTCTGTTAAATATAACAAATAGATATTAACAATGAAGTGTGGCCTGCCCCCTGTTTATTTTTTATTTCTTCGTTTAGATACATTTTTCTTCTTTTCATCGAAGAACAATACTACTCCCGCTTTTACTTGAGCTTGTTTAATTACAAAAGCAAGTCCAATCAACATTAAACATCGATCAAATAAAAAAATAATTAGTAGAAAAGTAGTAAACGCAATGGATAACGCGGAAAAAACCGGATAAACGTTCCTTAAGTTAAGTCCTGCAAGCATTAAAACCATACCAATAGGGCCCAGCACTGTTACAGGCTTAAGATATATTACATATTTATCGGGAATTAAAGAAAGTAAGTCTACTTCCTGCAATAACGATTTATTGTATGTATTGTCCATCGTCATTAGAACAAATTTTTCATTGTTTTTTATAAAAAAATAAGCCGCTCTAAGTACACCAAAAAGCAAGAAAACACAACACGTTATTCGCAACATAAGGCCAATACTCGTCGCTGACGAGTACGCATAAAAAGCAGGGCTTGCGAGAGTAATAAAAGGGCAAATCAATGCCACTCCAGACAATGACTTAAAAACATATACATTAAAAGCACCGGATTCACGCCTCATCCAAAAGTAAATATAAGCCAATCCAAAAATAAAAACTAAAGAAAATAAAACAACTAAAAAAAACCCACTAAATTCAGGATTTTTTCCAGTATATTTATGCAATATTGCAACTCCACCAACAATACAAAATGCTTGATATAAAACCACTGCAATAAGAATACAAAAAACATGCTTTATATTATTTAATAAATCTTTCATTTAACTTTACTCGCAATGTATTCCTTAGCCTTTAACCTATCGTCAACCCAATCGACAATGTACGCAGAAACAACATAACCACCAATAACAATCGCTATTGCCAAAAAAACAGGTATAGCTGTCGTACCTACAACCGCACCACCTACAACACCAAGGCTAACACTAAAAAATGATGCTAGAACGGTGTTAAATCCAATAATAGCAACACTAGCAAGTAGTGTTGTTGTGGCAGCTTTTATTAAACTAACGCCTGCTCGCCCTAAAAATTCACTAATATCATTACTCTTTTCATCACCAAAAACTGTTGTGGCATCACCATATAAATCAATAACAGTACCAATAGCTGCTATTTTCAAACCTGAGACTGCATTCGAAGCCGTGGTCAAAAATACTCTTTTAAATCCCCCCATCCCCCCCCTTCCTCTAACTGAATAATTTCCTCCTAAAAACTCAGCATTTGGGTGACCTACCGGCATCTTTATGGTTTTTGAAGCATTAGTTATACCAGCAGGGGTAATCAGCCGACCTTTCAATACATAACGGTAAGTTCCTTTAAGCGATTTTTCTATATACATTTTCATAAGAAGCATATTAAACACTCGCCAATTTGATTGCACATATCCAGCAGGTTCTTTAAACAAATTGCTATTAACCACATTATTAAATACTTGATAAAAATCACTTCCAACCATTGGCTCCTTAACTAAAATTTGCTCAGGGGTACCTGAAACACGCCCACCTGCATCCAACTTAGCTAAAATAGCTGGGTGTAATTCTTTAGCAGTCAACTCGCCGACAATTACATGTTCTTGCACTTGTGTTTTTTGTGGCTGAAAAGAAGCATAATCAAACTGACTCTGCTTCATACTCTTATCAGCTAAATATTTAGTGAAAAAATCAACTTCCTGCTTATTAATTTGGCCCATACCATATGGGTCATCTGCGGTACATTGCATTTTAACTAACGATGCATCCTTACTACCCATCACAACAAGCATGGGTTCAGGTTTTACTTTCGGATCATCGCCATACTTTGTGCCGTCTAGCTTATTGGGAGCATACTTTCCGATCACGGCACCATTTAGCTCTAAGACCAGACTTCCTTTAAACTCTCTAGACACCCAAATTGTAAATCGCTCGCCATCTTTAAATGATACTTTTTGTTTTTTATTTACTTCAACGAGAGTTTTATCTCGCTCATTATAAAAATCAGATTTCTCAGCTCTTAAAGTATAGGCATTCCCTTTCTTTAAGTTTATATCAAAAACAACATCACGATGTTTACGTAAAATAACTCGATTGGCACACCCTGCAACAATACCTTTTGCATCTTGCCCAGGCAAACAGATATATACTTTTTTTTCTGGCAAATTATTCATTATTATTTACCTTTTCTAGCTATTTGACTTGCTTTAAAGCTATCAAAATCAATATCTTTTAATTCGGCCCAACCAGAGCTATCCAACGTCAAGGAGTGCCCTGAGCCATCTTGAGACGCCAATTGAATTAATTCATTTTTTGGTGAGTTTCCATCTGCATCTTCGTATCTAATTTTCATATTTGTTTTTTTGCCCTCAGATTTGAATTCCTTCACTAAGCTTGTTCCTCCGCTTATCTCATGGCTCGCGCCCTTAATACTCACTTCCCCTGGGCAATGAATTTCAATATTGCCGCCTTTTAGCCGGATATAGCCGCCGCCCGCTGTGAAGAGCACTTCGTCCCCAGCGGCGATTTCTATTTTTTCTTTGCATGCAGTGATTTTGACGTTTTTGTCGGCGGTGATTTCAACGTCATCGCTTTGTGCTTGCATCTGGATTTTGCCCTTGGCAGCAATGAGCTTAAGTGCAACTTTGTCTTTTACCCCGGCTACAAACAGGCTGATATGCTGGCCTACATTATGAATCCAGCGGCGGCCAGAGGTTTGATTGGTGTCGCGCTGGGCAACAAGGTCTAAGTTTGTACCTGCGCTGATAGTCTGGCTTTGCGGGCTGGTGATGGCTACGCCGTCCTCACCGTGCAGCAATATGATCTTTTGCTGACCTGCCTGTTCCTGGGATTTTGTTTTACTGTCTTTATCGGTATTGCTGCCCGCTTCAAAACTTTTGCTGGCGTGTACGTGGTGGTGCAAGTGGCCGGTGGTGGCTTTGCCGCCTGAGCTGTTGTCTGGCTTGACGGTTTTATCGCCTTCGCCGGTTTCGATAGTATCAGCGAGTTGGTTGGTGGCCGTTTCGCCTAGACTTTGGGCCAACGCTAAAGCTGATTCAAGCTGGCTTTGGGCGGGGTTGTGGTCTAGCTGCTTGCCGCTCGCACTACTTTTGGCTTCGGTGCTGATAAGCAGGCCATTGGCGCGAATTGCACCTTGATTATCCGTGCGTAGCTCAAAGCCTTCGCCGCGTGGCTCACCTTTGCCGTCGGTGCGCGGGTGGATTAGGTAACCAAGGTTAAGCTGTGTTTTGCCGTGCTCGCTAGATAGTTTGGTGCGTACTTCGCCCTTGGTATCATCAAACAACAGTTCGCCGTATTGGCCGCCTTCATGCTCTTTGGTTTTGATACCTGATAGCGTTTTATTAGCTGGCAAAGCACCAGCGCCGCTGAATGAGGGCACTGGATGGCTGCCGTTATAGGCAACACCCGTCACAATTGGGCGGTCGATATCCCCTTCAATAAAATCAACCAGCACTTCTTGACCGATACGCGGTATAAACTGATGGCCCCAGCTTGCGCCTGCCGATGGATAGGCAACACGTATCCAGCAAGATGACTTATCGTCCAGATTAGCGCCAAACTCGGGGTGCTCAGCGGCACGTTGCCAGTGGAGCTGCACCTTAATTCGGCCATATTCGTCGGTGTGGACTTCTGAACCGGCAGGACCAACTACGGTAGCGGTTTGCACACCTAAACTAGTAGGCTTAGTAAATTCTGCAAAATGGCTAAGTACAGGCTGGCCGCGTCTTTGGGCAGTAAAGTCAGCTTGGTAAGGTGCATTATCTTTCGCTGAAGCGGCGAGTAGGCTTGGGGCAACTAAACTAAGTTGCTGAGTAAGGTCCACCGGCAAATTATTATTAGCCGTAAACTTTAGCTCAGTGATGGCAAACTCTCGTTGCTCGGCACTATCCCACTCATGTGCAGGGTGATCTTCTAAGCGAAACCACTGCCCAGCTTGCAAGCCCCGTAAAGTACCTGAACCAGTAAATGATTTCTTTTGCCCGTCTAAAGCATCTTGGCGCAACTTTGCATCGTGGTTAAGCTCATCTAAATCGCTGGCATAGTAATGTGCTTGCGGATCGTAATATTCCAGAGTTGATTGAATTTGCTGCCCACCATCACCTTGGTCGTTCGCGCTTTCATTTACCTGATTATGTCTCTTGCTCAGTTAATCGCCCTCGCGGGCAAGGCTTAGCAATGAGTAAGGCATGCAGCATGCGGGGAATAAGGGCGCATAAATCAAAACGCCTATTAAATCGGTACTGCATTTCCGCCAAATAGC
>NZ_JANXSO010000153.1 GCF_025352645.1 Iodobacter sp.
TTGGCCGACCCTGATTTTGTCAATAAAGCGGCGAGCAAGACGGCCAATCTGATCAACACCTGTATCGCCTGTAACCAAGCTTGCCTAGACCATGTATTTGAAGGCAAACCAGCCTCTTGCTTGGTCAATCCTCGCGCCTGCCGTGAAACCGAGTTCCCGATTGCGGCCAAAACCCAACAAGCCAAACGCATCGCTGTGATAGGCGCAGGCCCAGCCGGATTATCTTGCGCTACTGCCGCAGCCAGCCGAGGCCACAAGGTCACGCTGTTTGAAGCAAGCGCTGCCATTGGTGGCCAATTTGGTATTGCCCAGCGCATCCCAGGCAAAGAAGAATTCACCGAAACGCTGCGCTACTACCGTAATCAGCTCGATTACCTTGGCGTAACCGTAAAACTGAATCACTTTGCCAAAGCTGCCGAGCTAGCCGGTGAATTTGATGAAATTGTCGTCGCCAGCGGCGTTAAGCCACGCGTGCCCGCCTTAACAGGAATCGATCACCCAAGCGTGGTTTCCTACCCAGCCCTGCTACGCGGCGAAGTAAAACCCGGCAAAAAAATTGCGATTATTGGCGCAGGCGGTATTGGCGTTGATACGGCGGTGTTCCTATCCGAAACCCACAGCGATCTCAGCCCTACAGATAACTTTATCCGCGACTGGGGTATTGATTCCAGCATGAAGAGCGCGGGCAGCTTAGCCAAACCCGCCATGCAGCCTAGCGGCCGCGAAATCTGGCTATTAAAACGCAGCAAGGGCAAGCCTGGCAGCGGCCCCGGCAAAACCACGGGCTGGGTACACCGCGCCACCTTGCAATTGCGCGGCGTAAACCTGCTCGGCTCAGTTGAATACCTGAAAATCGACGATGCTGGCCTGCATATTAAGCAAAATAATGAAGAAATCTGCCTTGAAGTCGATCAGATTGTGCTCTGCGCAGGGCAGGAATCGGTAACAACGCTTTGGGATGAACTCAGTGCAAGCGGAGCACCCGTCCACCGCATTGGCGGCGCGCTACTTGCAGGAGAAGTAGACGCCAAACGCGCTATTGCCGAAGGATTTAATTTAGCGATGGGATTTTAAGCAGCCCTTCAAAAATAAAAAAAACCATCACTCAAAAGGTGATGGTTTTTTTATACGCTCAAGCCACGTCATGCCTGCGCTTTTTTCACCCATAAAGCCCCTGGTGAAAACCCCGTCGCCAGCGCCGTACCCAGTAACACCAAGGCTGCTCCGGCAAAGGTATTGCTGCCCACGCTTTCGCCCAAGAACAATACTCCCCATAAAATACCAAACACGGGGATCAGAAAAGTAACCGTCAGCGTCGATGCAGGGCCAATATCCTGAATCAAGCGGAAATAAATTAAAAATGCGAGCCCTGTGCAGAGCACACCCAAGCCCAAAACCGCTACAGCCACAATCGGGCTAATCGCGATGGCAAGCGGAGCAGGTATCCACAACAAAAATGGCAGCAGAACCAGCGTTGCAGCCCACATACTGCCGTGTGCCATATCAAATGAAGCAATGCCCCTCACCTTCATGCGCGTATACACACTGGCAAGGCCGTAGCAAAAGGTTGCAACAAGAGAGGCCAGAATTGCCATTCCTGCGCCAGGCTTAGCACTCACCTTATCCAACCCCACCAAGATGGCAACCCCAGTGATTCCCAATAGCAATCCCGCCAGCGCCTTTAAACCTGGCCTCTGCCGCATAAATATCACCGCCAGCAGTGTTCCCCAGATGGGCGCGGTGGCATTCAGAATCGACATCAACGATGCCGTGAGTGTTTTTGCTGCCAAGGCATAACAAACAAAGGGAATTGCACCATTGAGCACGCCTAGCACTAGAAGCTCAACTTTATGCGCTTTCCAATCAAACTGCCGTTTTGTAAACAGGGCAACCGCCGATAAAAAAACCGCTGCTACGCCGACTCTGAATGTGATTAACCAGGCGGGCTCCATACTGGCCACAGAAAGGCGTAAAAACAAAAAAGAAGCGCCCCAAAGGGCTGCAAGCAGAATCAAGCGTAAAGCACTAGCAACGGACATTTTTAAATCCAATGGATAAAGTGTGTAAATGAGTAATCAAGCACCTTGCTTAGGCATCAAAAACCACAAAATCAAATATACAAAAATTCCGGGAAACGCCGCTGATAAGCAAGACACGATCACAAAAATCAGGCGCAGCTTGCCTGAGCCTATTCCTAGATAATCTGCCAGCCCGCCCATTACCCCTGCAATCCATTGATCATCACGACTTCTACGTAAGACTTTATTCATGGTTTATTTCCTAGTTAGCACTGCGATTGGCAATCCGTTCCACAAAAAATATCACGTTTCTGCACGATCAATAATCAAACAAATACCTCAATCAAACTGTATCGCTCCAGCGAAGCCCTAAAGGAAGCTCTGAAGGAGCAAATAAAAAATGCAAAACCCTACGCTGGCTTTTTCCAGAAGATTTTGAAGATAAATGCAAAAGTAAGGGCCGCATCAACAATGCGCTACCAGATTCAGCCACACAGACGATTTCTTGCTGGCGAGCTAAGGCAGCATCCTCCGCCGTCACCAAGCCCTGCAAATGTGATCCTGGCACGAGGCGCAGCGGGCCATCCTCTGCCCCGCAGGTATCCAGATGGATCCTCACCGCTATCAGCTGCTGCAATAACTCCACAGGGGCTTGTACATACTGCTGTCCTTCTTTAACTGACCAGCCCTGCAATGCCGGATGCTCAATGCGCTCTGCCACAGGAATACTTAAATCCTGATGCACTGCAACAAGCCAATTGCGGGAGGCAGATTTTTCAAAAAAGGTGCACTGCACCACAACCATGCCAGACAGCAATGATGACAAAGCCGGATGCTGGCGGATTTTTACAGCCAGAGAGCGGCACCAATCTTGCGATAATAAACGCCGTGTTCCTAC
>NZ_JANXSO010000159.1 GCF_025352645.1 Iodobacter sp.
GAGCCTTCCTGCCTCACCTGCGAAGAAGACATCTTTCTCGGCTTTTTTTTCGATGGCACCAATAACAATAAATATCGGGATACGCCTGAATACTGCCATAGCAATGTGGCGCGTTTATACGAGGCTTATCCGGGCAAGGGCACGATGTCGCAGCTGGCTTTAACCAGCGGGACAGCCAAAGCGGATGAGCCTTATCTGAAAGGGCCGGGAACGGATCCGTATTTGTATCGTAAAACCTATATTCCCGGCGTGGGTACGCCGTTTCAAAAGCTGGGGGATAGCGGTGTAGATAGTGATAAAACAGGTGGGCTGGCGGCTGCCATGCATGCGGAAGTCAGGATGTGCTGGGCTCTGCTGCAAGTAACTAACCATATTTCTGCCGCTTTGCTGGGTGAAAACCTGACTGATCCACTGGATAATGACGGCAAGCTGGCGCAAAAGATGCTGGATCGTTGGTATGGGGCGCAAAAGCCCCTGCCGCCCACGCTAAAAATACAGCCTTATCAGACCAAGCCGGATCAGTGGTTAGAAATACCCAATCCGCAGGCGGATTTTAGCCGGGCGACGGTGCTGGCTAAACGCAGCCAGGCATTGCACGAAAAAATTAAAGTTAGGCTGGCCAATAAGCCTTCATTACGGCGGGTCAGAATTTCGGTGTTTGGGTTTTCTCGCGGAGCGGCAGAGGCCCGTGCGTTTTGCAATTGGCTGCTGAATGCCTATGGCGGCGGGGTGGGCGGGATAGCGCTGAGTGTTGATTTTCTGGGCTTGTTTGACACCGTAGCATCGGTAGGGATTTCCCGGTCTGCACCTGGGGCAGATGGTCATTATGCTTGGGCCACCGAGCAGAATTTAAGCGTTTCTTCCAGTGTTAAACGTTGCGTGCATTTAGTTGCTGCGCACGAGGTAAGGGCTTCGTTTCCTTTGGATTCGGTGGGAAGTGGCAGTCATTTGAAAGAGGTGGTTTATCCAGGCGTGCACTCCGATATTGGCGGCGGTTATTTACCGGATGATCAAGGGCGGGCGAGTGGTAAGGGCAGTGCGGGAGATCAGAAAAAAATTTCGCAAATTACGCTGGCACAAATGTACCGCGAGGCGCTGATGGCGGGCGTGCCGATGACTAATCCAAGCGAATGGAAGGGCTTTCGGGAAAGTAATTTTAAAATTGACAGCCAAACGATTAAAAAATTTAATGACTATGTGCAAGCAACCAGCAAGCTTAGTACCCCATCGAGCAGCCCAGTCAGTAAAGCCAGTTTGGCAGCGATTGACCCAATGTGGCCTGTTGAGCGCCAGCCTTCGATGCCCTTGCTAAAACTGATGCATCAGCACTATGGCTATTTTTTGCAATGGCGGCGCTCCATTCTAGGGCATGCCCATGAACAGGCTAGCCTGAATGCATCTACTGCCGTTTCTAAAGCACAAGATATTGTTGATTTTAAGGTGACAGATCAGCAGCTCAAGCTAGAGCTGGATTTTTTGCAGGATCAATCCTCTCTTAAGTTTTTAAATTCTGATGATCCGGTGATAGAAAAAATACTCTTACAAACCACCGCGAGTACACGCGTCTTTCCTGGCCCTATAGTATCCGCAGGCCTGAGCTTACTTGCTCGGCATTTGGTCGCTAATGTGATGAAAGATAAGCAAAAAGAATGGGATGAGGGAATTAAAGCATTGTGGGCAGGCCACTGCCCAGCGCCGTGCCTGCCATTTTTTGAAACATTGATGCACGATTCCAGAGCGTGGTTTAAGCCACTTGGAGCAGAAGCCGCTGACGAGGCTAAAGTAGAAATAGCAAAGCTTCAGCGTGAAAATCATGAGTTAAAGCAAAGGAATGAAGCGATTCTTACTCATCCAGATTTATTGCAGCGTTCGGGCGTTTCGGTCACAGAGGTGCAAAGACTCAAAGAAAAAAACACGGCCAAAATAGAAGAAAATAATAAAATAATCGAAGAATATAAAACAGGTCGCCGTATTCGTCTTGCATTTGAAGGGCATGAGCCTTATCGCATGTATGGCTATCTGCGCTGGCGGCATGTCTTTGGCGCATAAGCACTAATTCACTCTACTTGGCAATCTTTTGATGGAGAAGAAGCACTGAGTGAAAATTAATTTTTAAATTTTTTAGGTGAGTTTTTATTTTCTTGCTACGATTTTCTAATTATGAGTGTAATTAATTGAATGAGTACTTTTTATGTGACTATTATGTTTTTTAAAGAAGGATGTATATGTTAATACTTGGCATTTTTTTGCTTGTTTGTTCTGGTTTTATGTTTTTATGGTTTTTTTTTATTGAGTTGTTGGATATTATTCCATTTTTTAGACTTCGTGAAGGATTGAGTAATTATCTTGGTGTTGATTTAATTATTCATAATCAATTTTCTATTGCTGTTATTTGTTTATTTACTGGGTTTGTTTTTTTGTATGCGCATGTGGAAAATAAAAAAGAAGATTGGGAAAAAAGTATTCTATTAGCCATCGATAAGGATGATGTTTTACTGCTGTCTTCAATATTAAAGGTTGATTTATTCTTGTTAAGTGGAAAGAGAAAATTGTTAATTAAATTTCATTTGAAGGCAGAAGAAAAAGGGAGTGTTTTGTGTGCGAAGCTGCTCTTAAGTGAGTTGAAATAAATTAAGCCTATTTTTCATTTTGTCTGAACAGAGAAAATCAGCGAATAAAGCAAACGAATGAATATCTGCTGGCGAACCCCGATGCCCAGCGGAGAGCGGGCGTTTCGGAGGCCGATACACAAGATCTGGTCGGAAAAAATAATGCACAAATAGCTGAGAATAATAAAATTATTGAAGAGTACAAAACAGGCCGACGTGTGCGGCTTATTTACGCTGGGCAAGAGCCTTATCGAATGTATGGTTATTTACGCTGGCGGCATATCTTTGCTGCGGCAGGCTAAACTCGGGGGCGAACATAGTCAGCGCCTTTTACCACTTCAAAATAGCTGATTTGCCCCCACCCCAGACCCTAATACTTTATTTACATAATTATTAAAAATAAACCATAATAAAATTGCACGGTGATTACACCAAAATATGTTGTTAGAGAAGTATTGATATTTCAGCGGCAAAATAGAGAAAAGTAGTAAGCAGATTGACACGCGTCAATGTTGCAGCGCAACATAAGGAGGATGTTGGCTACATTACTCATTTCTTTAGGAAAAATCATGTCCTTTCATGAAACCGACAATCTAGCCCGTACCCAACACATCATCCCGCAGCAACCCATCTGGATTCAACTTTGGCTGGAATATTTGGATGGTGACGTGGCATAGCATTAAAGAAGCGATATCGCTGTGACTATCTACTGCGCCTAGCTTGTGAAATGAGTTTGTATCGGGTGTGCAAGTCGCGTCTCTTGTGCACCGCCTTCGGCCTTAAGCCGCTCAACGCCAGCGCATCAAAAACCACGCCAAAGCCACACAATTAATCAGCACCGTCGCCCAAAACACCACCATAAACGCAGCCTTTTTAGATTTATGCCTCAGCACCCACTGCGCCAACAAAGCCCCCGGCCAGCCCCCCAACAGCCCCAGAAAATGCAAAGTGCTCTCTTGAGTGCGCCAGCGGTTATTCTTAGCTGCGGATTTATCTACGGCGTAGGCAATAAAAGCCACGATGCTCATCAGTAAATAGCCACCAGCAATCCACCCCAGCCAATTGCCCACATCAAAAAACACCATACCAACTCCCTGCTCACCCAAATATAACAGCGGCTTACGCTGCCTGTGCGGCAGTGAACAAAACGCATCAGGCCGTTACGCCGCTCGAGGATTTCTGAGCTGCCTGTGCGGCAGTGAACTTTTTGCTTTCATTCTATTCACCTTTTTCTAATTTCTGAGCTGCCTGTGTGACAGTGAACCCTATCTTTGATGCTGACCAGTCTGTCTATTGTTTCTGAGCTGCCTGTGCGGCAGTGAACTTGGAGGTTCTTCAACTTCAATACAAGGCTATTTTCTGAGCTGCCTGTGCGGCAGTGAACCAGCCTTCACTTTTTATTTATTCCTGCCATTTTTTCTGAGCTGCCTGTGCGGCAGTGAACTCGTCATGGGATGTGGACTGGGTGCAGGAACATTTCTGAGCTGCCTGTGCGGCAGTGAACATGGGCGCAAGCCCTGTTGTAGAGGCTGCCAATTTCTGAGCTGCCTGTACGGCAGTGAACTAGCTTATCTCTCCCCATGCTTGCCCAATTAATTTCTGAGCTGCCTGTACGGCAGTGAACGATCTACAGAGCAGGGTAAGGTTCACACTCATAGGTAACACATTCGTCCAAGGACATAGGTAACACTTCTCTGGTTTGTGATACGCACAACTGGAGCACGTTATGCCGTGGAATGAGGTGAAACCGATGGATGAAAAAGTGAAATTTATCGCC
>NZ_JANXSO010000165.1 GCF_025352645.1 Iodobacter sp.
CGTTTACTTTGGGCCGATTCGACTAGGTTCGTTTGATGAGCGACAGGTAACAGGTGCAAAAAATGATTACTTAACTTTAACGCGAAAAGTGTCACCTATGTCTGTGGACTAAAGTGTTACCTATGTCCTTGACCTTTACAGGTGGGGCCTCGTGCCCACGCGTAATGCAGCGCACATAACCATTCTTACGCTTAAAAAATGGAAATAAACATGGCTAACGATGCCAAAGTCAGCGCCACACCCGCTGCGCTAGATTTAATTGCCAAACTGGCTGCCAAATATGGTGAGCTGATGTTTCACCAATCAGGGGGCTGCTGCGATGGCAGCTCGCCGATGTG
This sequence comes from Iodobacter sp., assembly GCF_025352645.1. GTDB lineage: Bacteria > Pseudomonadota > Gammaproteobacteria > Burkholderiales > Chitinibacteraceae > Iodobacter. Next base: position 339 of record NZ_JANXSO010000165.1, read on the forward strand.
TTTTCAGGCTGGGGAATTGATTATTGGTGATAGCGATGTACTACTGGGCTATATAGGCGGCATGCCGTTTTATATAGGGGCGGCGCAGTTTGCTTACTGGCAACATACTCAGTTAATTATCGATGTGGTGCTCGGCCACGGCGGGATGTTTTCTTTAGAGGGGCCAGAAGGCTTGCGCTTTTTAACCCGCTCCAAACTTTGCCCCCTATAACTTACTTACAGAGCACCCACCAAGGTGAAAGATCTTAATTACCCTAAGTAATGATGCACTTGTTAAAATCTCAGTATTGAAATACAGATCCCTTACATACCGAGACGCTCAATGTTGTCACACCTACGCTTTTTTAAAAGCTCATTTATCATTACGCTACTGGGCCTCGCTGCCGCCTACGCCTTGGGCGGCCCTAAGGCTATGTTTATTGCCGCTATTTTATCGGTATTAGAAGTATCGCTCTCTTTTGATAATGCGGTGGTGAATGCCACGGTTTTAAAAGATATGGATGCCGTCTGGCGTAAACGATTTATGACCTGGGGCATGTTAATTGCCGTGTTTGGCATGCGGGTTATTTTTCCGGTATTAATTGTGGCGGTGATTGCTCAGCTTAGCCCTTGGGCGGCACTCACCATGGCCATCCAGCAGCCTGAGCAATATGCAGCCACTTTAACCTCTTCGCATATTATTGTGGCAGGCTTTGGTGGTGCTTTTTTAATGCTGGTGTTTTTAAAATTCTTTTTTGACCAAAACAAAGAAGTACATTGGCTACCGATAATTGAATCACCCTTAGTTAAAATGGGGAAAATGGGCGGGATTGAAATTGGTCTTTGTTTAGTTATTGTTTATTTTATTTCCACACAACTTGCCCATCATAGCCAACTCGATTTTATTCTAGCGGCCATTACAGGAATCATTACCTACATCATTGTGGATGGCTTTGGCGCTTTATTAGGTGGTGAAGAAAACCACGGCCAAACTGCCGTAGTAAGAACAGGATTTTCTGCCTTTATGTATTTAGAGGTATTAGATGCCAGTTTTAGTTTTGATGGTGTCATTGGCGCATTTGCTCTATCTAACAATATTTTTATTATTGCAATTGGCCTAGGCATTGGCGCAATGTTTGTGCGATCTCTAACAATTATGTTTGTAGAAAAAGGGACTTTGGATCAATTTAGATATTTAGAGCATGGTGCTTTTTATGCTATTGGCGCATTAGCCTTTATTATGTTTATTGGCACTTTCCATGAAATTCATGAAGTTGTTACTGGTTTGATTGGCGCAGGCTTTATTATAATTTCATTAATTGCTTCTCTTAGATATCAAAAAAATCATTAAACTAAAATGGGACAGAAGGCGATTTATCCAAGGCCTTCCTGTCCACTGCCTGATTAAATTCTGACAAAAATAAACAATATAAACTCACTTCTCTTTCACGAAATGCTAATAAATCCTTGCCCGTTTATCAGCTTACTTAATTAATTGTTTTACATTAAACAAATCGGTTCTACCTTTTAAAGGTCATTCTGACTTTAAATGAGAACAAAATGAAAGTTAAGCACAAGCTAATATTATTATCCGGCAGCCTAATCGGCATTATTTTAATGTTAGCCGCGCTTAGTCTTACTTGTTTAGAAAGTGGATCTAAAAACTTTCAAACCACCATTGCAGATCGAGTGATGCCTTTAGTGCAGCTCAAATCCGTATCCGATATGTATGCCATTAATATTGTAGATACGGTACACAAAGTAACCAATGGCAGTATGAATACCGCAGATGGCTTAAAAAACGTCCAAATAGCCAGAAAAACCATCAAAGAACAATGGCAAACCTATCACGCCACCGAGCTCACGGCAGAGGAAAATAAGCTGGTAGAGATTGCCGATAAAAATATGCTACCCGCTGCTACAAGCTTTGATCAACTCGAAAAACTCTTAGCCAGCAGCAACTTTGCCGCCATCAATGAATATGCCGCCACAACGCTTTATCAAAGCGTTGATCCCATTACCGCTACAGTAGATAAACTGATTCAACTACAGCTCAATGTGGCCCAAGAAAATTTAGCGGCATTTAAAGAGAGCCATAACCACGCCATATATGGCGGCGCAGCATTTGTGCTTATCGCCACCTTGGCGGGCATCTTGCTTTCTGGCTGGATTTTGCGCTCGCTACTCAACGATTTAGGCGGCGAGCCAAGTGATATGCGTACCGCAGCCACGCGGATTGCAGAAGGCGATTTAGCCTCCCCCGTACATGTGCCAAGCAATATGCGAAATAGCTTAGCAGGCGCAATGGAATCAATGCGCACCCAACTGGCCACCTTGGTAGAAAACATCCAAAGCTCATCCAACCAACTTGCCACTGATGCCGCACAAACCCGCAGCAGCAGCCAAGAAGTACACGAATCTGCCGGAGAGCAAAGCGATGCCGCCGCGCGTATGGCCGCTGCAGTTGAAGAGCTTTCAACGGGGATGTCGCATCTTAAAGATTATTCAAGCTACGCCTATGAAGTTGCTACCGCATCCGGCAAACACGCCGAGCAAGGCGCACAGGCTTTAGATGAACTCACCAAAGAAATGCAAATTGTGGCCGATAGCGCCCATACCGTCACCGAAACCGTTAACCATTTAGAAGAACACAGTGCCAGCATTGGCCGTGTAGCAAGGGTGATTCAAGATATTGCCGAGCAGACTAATTTACTCGCCTTAAATGCCGCCATCGAAGCCGCCAGAGCAGGGGAGCAAGGCCGCGGCTTTGCTGTTGTGGCCGATGAGGTCAGAAAACTTGCCGAGCGCACCACCCAAGCCACGCGCGAAATTCAGGAAACTCTAGGTACTATCGCCAGCACCACCCACGCCGCAGCCAGCAATATGCGTAATAGCTTAAGCCAAACTGAGCTTGCTTTAGAGCATGCAAACCGCAGTAGTGAAGTGCTGATCTTGATTAAGCAAAGCGCCGCTGAAACCAAGGACGCCATGGCAAAAATTACCGATGCCTTGGCCGAGCAAAATACTGCTGGTCAAGAGATTGCCGTAAATGTACAGCTGATTGCAGTGATGACAGAGCGCTCTTTCTCTGCATCCAAAGAAATCAATATCGCGGTAGATCATAATGCTGAGCTAGCGCAATCGCTGAGGCTAGCGGCGGTACGCTTTAGCTGCTAGCAACCTGTCTGACTTAAGCGTCCGTAGCGAAAAAACATCCAGTTTGAGACAGATTTTGAGGTTTTTTTGAGGCGAATAGCGGGCTATTTAACGAAAAAAAGCTCGGAATATGGCCAAATCCGGTGCTTTCGCAGTAGGGCCGTCTTAAGCCCGACAGGCTGCTAGGCCTTTAAAGCCCGCTCTAACTGATCTAAAAACACCCGTGTTTTAGCAGGCATTAAGCGGCGCTCTGGGAACACCGCCCAAGCCGCCACGGGGGGCAAGCACCAATCGGGCAAGATGCGCACCAACTCGCCTCGCTCCAAATAAGGCTTAGCAAAAGACTCGGTAACCGCCGCAATCCCCAGCCCACGGCAGGCCATACGGATCAGTAATTGTGGTGAATTGGCGCAAAACTTAGGCTGTGGCTGTATATGCTGCGTGGCTTTGCCTTTTTGCAAAGTCCAAGACTGCGCGCCACCGCTACTTTTTAATATCGCCAAGGTATGATGGCTATTTAATTGCTCCGGCCCATCGGGTAAGCCATTCACCGCCACATAGCATTGCGATGCATATAGGCCCACATTAAATAGCGCAATCCGCCTTGCAGCCAGCATGGCATCACTCGGTAAATCCCCCATCCTTAGCGCTAAATCAAAATTCTCTGCCAGTAAATCTACTCGGCGTGGGGATAGATCGATCTCTAAGCGGATTTGCGGATAACGCTGGCTAAATTCTTGTAAAAAATTATCCAGCACCAAAACAGCAAAATCACCAGGTAAAGACAGCCGCAGTAGGCCGCTTGGCTCGGCTTGCCGATGCTGCACCAACGCCACGGCCGCATCCAGCTCGCTGGCAATTTGCCGCGCATGCTCCAGCACATGCTGGCCAAACTCGGTGAGTACCAATTTACGGGTGCTGCGCAGCAATAATCGTTCGCCCAATGCCGTTTCCATATTGGCAATCCGCCGCGATACGGTGGATTTAGGCAGCCCCATCCGTTCTGCTGCGCGGGTAAAACTCCCTGCATCCGTCACTCGGGCAAATAACAGCAGATCATTGGCTTCTATCTTCATCGTCTCGACCATTGTTCCATCAATGGAACAATACTATCCATTTTAAGGACTTCTGCCCATTGTTAGATAGGATTACATTAGCATCATTCCAAGACACAACAAGCAAGAGAGCCAACATGAACATCTTACAAATCAACTCCAGCGCACGCAGCAACGGTGCTTTCTCTACACAGCTGGCTAATGTACTGGCGACAAAACTACTGAACAGCCATACAGGCTCAAAACTGGTGTTACGCGATCTAGCCACCAATCCGCATCCCGTGCTGGACGAGGCCACTTTAGGCGCACTAATGACCGCAGCTGAAGCACGCACCACAGCCCAAGCCGCCAGCGTTGCTAAAAGTGATGCGCTGATCGCCGAAGTACAAGCCGCAGACACGCTTATCATTGCCGCACCGATGTATAACTTTGGCATTACCGCCCAGCTTAAAAACTGGATCGACGCGATTGCCCGTGCAGGGGTAACCTTTAAATACGGTGCGAATGGCCCAGAAGGTTTACTTACTGGCAAGCAGGTTTACGTAGTGCTTACCCGTGGCGGCGTACATCGCGGCACAGCTAGCGACACCATTGCCGACTATATGCGCACGGTTTTAGGCTTTTTAGGCATGAGCAATGTGGAATTCATCTACGCCGAAGGCTTGAATATGGGCGATGAGATGCAAAGCAAAGGCATCAGCCAAGCCCACAGCGAAATCGAACTCGCCGTGGCTTAAGGCAAAACAACTCACAAAACCCAAATCTTGAACCACGGAGGACACAGAGAGTACGGAGTTAAAAACAAAAAATGGAGAAAAAACAGATAAAAATACCTCAGTAGATCATTCAATATATTGGCTATTTTTTTTATTGAGTCTCTTTGGTCTTCTCCGTGAAACTCTGTGCTCTCCGTGTCCTCTGTGGTTCAAGATTTGGGTTTCATATGCACAGTTAATTAATGGAGAACCACCATGGACACCAAACTTGTCACCCGTCCCCGCACTTTGGAAAGAAAAGTACAAGGTCGTCCGGTTATGGAAGGTGCGGGGGTTAAAATTTATCGAGCATTAACCCAGTCTTTACAACAAAGGCTCGACCCATTTTTGATGTTGGACGCGTTTAAAAGCGATGATCCACAGGATTATCTGGCGGGTTTTCCAGAACATCCGCACCGTGGCTTTGAAACCGTTACCTATATGATTGCTGGCAAAATGCGCCACAAAGACAGTGCAGGCCACGAAGGCCTGCTGGAAAATGGCGGTGTGCAATGGATGAGCGCCGCCAGCGGCGTAGTGCATTCCGAAATGCCCGAGCAGGAAAACGGCCGCATGGAAGGCTTTCAGCTGTGGCTGAACCTGCCCGCTGCCGAGAAAATGAGCTCGCCTTGGTACAAAGATTTTAAAACCGTACCCAGCATTATTACCGATGCGGGTGTAGCCGTGCATGTGATTGCAGGCGAAAGCCACGGCACCAAGGGGTTGGTTGAAAAAGCGGCCACCCAAGCGCTGTATTTAGATGTGCATCTGCCTGCAGGCAGCGAATTTACCCAAGCCATCCCTGCTGGGCACAATGCCTTTATCTATGTTTATCGCGGAGTGGTAGAGCTTGAAGGCAGTGCGGTTGCCAGCGAGCAACTGGCGATTTTGAGCAATGATACAGAGAGCGACGGCATCCGCATCCACAGCCCCGCCGCCAGTCGCGTACTGGTGTTTGCAGGCCAGCCACTGAAAGAGCCTATCGTGCAATACGGGCCGTTTGTGATGAACTCGCAGGAAGAGATTTCACAGGCAATGACGGACTATAGATCAGGAAGACTAGGAAAATTATAAGTGCTTGCTGCAGCATGAGGGTGGCCCCCTCATGTTGCAAATAAGGCTACTAAAACAGCTAAGCATACTCATTACGTTGCGCGGGCTGATCTGAGCTGTATTCAACAAGCTCAAACTGAATATCCTCGCCCAACATAAAATAGGCGCTATCACGATGAGCCGCTGTGCCGCCATCATGATCCAAGCTAAAACCTGCTGCTTCTAAAGCTTGCTTGGTTTGCGCCAATGACTGCACCACAAAACCCAAGTGCTTCACGCCAACTAGATGCGTTTTCCAACCAGGCGCCTCCCCTATTCCCCCACTTTGCAAGGCGATATAAGCAAAATCATCGCCGATATGCAGCCAATCAATTTCCGCTCCAAACCAATCCATCTTGCCCTTGCCGCGGATTTTCCAATGCGGGATGGCGGTAAGAATAAAGTGCACGGCTCGGTTCAGATCGCTCACCGTGATATTTGCATGCTCCAGATACGCTTGTTCCATGATGGCTACTCCTTAAGATTTAAATGCCATGCCACTATGCAAGTTAAAATAAACTTTAAGTCAAGCGTGTTTTGGAGCATTTTGCATGACCACTCTGATATCCATTGGCACCCTAGCCAAACGCTCTGGCGTAAAAGCCAGCGCGCTGCGTTTTTATGAGAGCAAAGGCTTAATCAACAGCGTGCGTAGCAGTGGGCAAACGCGGCAATTTCCAAGAGAAGTGCTGCGCAGGGTAGCTTTTATCCGCGTGGCGCAAAATGTCGGCCTAAGCCTAGAAGACATCGCCGCCGCGCTGGCCTCCCTACCCCAGCAAAGAACACCAACGTCTGAAGACTGGGCGCAGCTATCGCAGTCTTGGCGGCCCATGCTACAAGCCAGAATTGACGCACTATGCGCACTACAAACTCAATTGGATTCGTGCATAGGCTGCGGCTGTTTATCGCTACAAAAATGCAGCCTGTATAACCGCGACGACCAAGCCCGCCATCTGGGTACGGGGCCAAGGTTTTTAATGGGGGATAGCGCAGCTGATTTATTTTTAAAGAATTAAAGACATTATTAGCCTACTGATAGCACTCTACTTTTTAAAATATCCAGCAAGTTTTCCGGAAAAACAATTTCGTTTGTTGTTGCTAACTCCTCAAGTGTCCACCAACGGTGTTGCTTCATTACTTCCATTTCTAATGCACTCCAAGCCGCCTGGCTAGGAGCAACTTTATCCATTCGCACAAGAAAATAGCGTTCATCAGAAATCACAGATTCGCCATCCGGCAATTGCATCATAAATTCCAGCCGAGCAATTTCCTCGCTCATCGAGTAATTTTGTTGGCCAATTTCTTCAGCAAACTCCCTGGTAGCAGCTTCTGCAAAACTCTCATTATCCTCAACACCCCCTCCAGGAGTGGCCCAATGAGACTTTCCTGCCAAGGCACCCGTTGTGAATACAAAGTGAAATAGTAAAATATGATTTTCTGGTGATAACACCAGTAAACGTGCAGATGAGCGACGCCGCATTGGGTAAATCCAAATAGTGGTAGATTAATTTATACAATTAACTACAGATTAAATAAGCAATTAGGACTGTAATTATGTGTTTACTCCCCGCATTCCATACAATTTTTTTATGCTTAGACTCACCATAAAACTAATCACTCTAGAATATATGGCACTACTCCCTAAATCGTTAAACCCAGCAAGCAAATGCCAATCGCACCCTCAAACTAAAAACACCGATCTACCCAATTTACATTTCACCTCAGCACGCCCAGCCACAAAACCCGCTAAAATAGCCGCCTTTCTTTGCACAAAGCGCTTCGATGAACCGCACTGCCTTACTTATTCCGCACTTTAATAATCCACAGGGCCTAGCTGCGTCTTTGGCGTCTGTGGGTATACACGAGCAGATTGATGCTTTTATTGTGGATGATGGCAGTAGCAGGCAGCGGGTCGATGAGGGGGCATGTGCAAAAGCCTGGCAGGCGGAGGGCGAGTTGCATTTTATTTATTTGCCACACAATCAGGGCATCGAGCATGCGCTCAATGCCGGCTTGCAGGCAATTCTTGAGGCGGGCTATGAGTATATTGCCCGCTTAGATTGCGATGATCTATGCGCGCCGGACCGCTTTGCCAAGCAAGTGGCTTTTTTAGACAGCCACTCGGAGGTGTATTTACTAGGCAGTGCAGTGACATTTTTCGATGCCAGCGGGGATCGTTTTACGATTAATCAGCCACAGAAGCACGACGAAATTCTGCGGCAAATGCACGACGACAATGCCTTTACCCATCCTACCGTGATGTTTAAAGCCGCCGGTGCAAAAATACTGGGGCTTTATCCGACTGACTGTAAAGCCGCGGAAGACTTTGCCTATTTCTGGCGCTTTGTAGCGCATTACCAAACTGCGAATCTGGCCGAGGTGCTGACTAAAAGCGAATATAACGACGGGGGGATTTCCATGAGCCGCCGCCGCCAGCAGCAGGCGATGCGGATTAAATTGCTCTGGCGCTACTTTGATTACACACCACGATCTTTGGTAAAAATCAGCAAAGCGTCACTCAGCTTCGCCCTGCCGGTGAGTTTCACCCGTAAAATCAAACGTCTGCTGGGGATGGGGAAGTGGGATTAAACAGCAAATCCCCCTTTTACAAAGGGGGATGAGGGGGATTTAGTAAGTTCTACCCGCCCTACAATTGTTAATTAAAACGCGAAGCTGCACTCGCACAAACAGAAGCACACATGACACGCCTTATTTTACTGATACCGCATTTTAATAATCCTGCCGGGCTGATTAAGTCTTTAGCCTCCATCGCCCCCAGCGAGCAATGCGATGTGCTGGTGGTGGACGATGGCAGCACGCGTGCGCCGATCGAGCATACGGCGGCCAGAAATGCGTTTCAGGCACAGGGCGAGCTGCGGTTTTTAAACTTACCGGTGAATCGTGGCATTGAGCACGCGCTTAATTCTGGCTTAACGTGGATTACGTCCCGAGGCTACGAGCTGATTGCCCGCTTGGATTGCGGCGATGAAAACCTGCCGGATCGCTTCGCCAAACAAGTCGCTTTTTTAGATAAGCACCCCGATGTGATGCTGGTTGGCGGCGCGGCCAGCTTTGTTAATCAAGCAGGTGCCGAGCAATTTGTGCTGCGCCATCCAAGCGAGCACGCGGCGATTCGCCACGCCATGCGTAATAACTCGGCCTTTATTCATCCGGCGGTGATGTTCAGAAGCGCGGCTTTGGCGAGCACCGGCCCCTATCCGCTGGATATGCCTGCCGCCGAAGACTATGCGCTGTTTAGTGAATTCACCCGCCAGTTTAAAGTAGCCAACCTGCCCGATGTGCTGATCCGCTACGAGCTAGACCCTAGCGGCATTTCGCTGAGTAAACGCCGCCAGCAGCTCAAATCCCGCTTGGCCGT
>NZ_JANXSO010000169.1 GCF_025352645.1 Iodobacter sp.
GCTATTTGGCGGAAATGCAGTACCGATTTAATAGGCGTTTTGATTTATGCGCCCTTATTCCCCGCATGCTGCATGCCTTACTCATTGCTAAGCCTTGCCCGCGAGGGCGATTAACTGAGCAAGAGACATAATCAGGTAAATTTTTACTGGCCCAATATTCGCAAGCGCTCCAAACCGCGTATTCGGCTTGCTCTAAATATTCTGGATGATGAATAAATAAATCTCGGCGGCCTTTTTTTATGCCTAATAGCAAATAATTGGCACGCCCCGTAGTTTGAAATATCCCCCGCCCCTTAAACCGAACACCATCCCCCGGTTTGCTATTCCCCAAATCCATACGGCCTTCATAAGCTTGGCCCGATGCATATTCTTGTAAGGTTTTAAAGCCATCACTCTCGTGGCAAGCTTGCGCCAAAAAATGCGCATATTCCTGCGGGCTATCAATCTGATACTGCGGGCAAAAATTATTTATCCATTCCATTAAACTAGGCATCAGCTTGGTTTGCTTGCCAGCAATGGCTGCCAAATACTCAGTAGTAATCACGATCGCCATCTTGCCTCTCCTAGAAGAGCTTCTTTATAAGCCACGCTGCCCCACAAAAACAAAAACCCCACATCCTGAATAGATGCGGGGTTAGGGTAAGATAAAAATCTAGGAAAGCAGACTCTTTAAACAATTAATTGAGCCTGACTTCTTTGATTTTATGCCATAGCAGTAACGGCATTACTTGCAACAGTTAATGCACCAGCAGTTACACCAACCAATTTAATTAATACATCAGTGGCGGCAACAGCCAAAGTACCATCAGAAATATACATATAGGTATCTGCACCTTCCTGCCAAACGGTAGTTGCCCCTGCGGTAGCCTGCTGAGCAGCAGCTACTGCTGCCAAGTGGAGTGCGAATGTCGTATCCGCAGCATTAAAAGTAGCCACGCCAGCAGTTATAGTTGCTACGCCAGCCGCTGCAGCGGCTGTTTGAGCACCTAAAAGTAAAGCCGTTGCACTAATCGTATCAAAATTGGCACCTGCGGTTTTAGTGTAATCCGTAATGGTGTCAAAGTTAGTCGCGGATGGTAGGCCAGTAGATGCTGTTGTGAATACAAATGTATCAGCACCCGCCCCGCCCGTTAAGATATCCGCACCTGCACCACCAGTAATAGTGTCATTACCCGCCCCACCGATAATAGTATCGATCCCACCATTACCCGTTAAGACATCGTTACCCGCACCACCGGTAATAGCCACTGCACCCGTGGTGTTGGCAGAAACAAAGGTAACTGCTAGATTTGCAGCCGTGTCATCTGTTGCAGCCCCATCACCCACCACGCCAGATGCATCAAAAGTAGTAACAGCCACATTACCAGTGTTCGTTAAAGTTAAACCGTCATTACCGCTTACCATAATTTTAGTTGCGCCCGTAGCCACTAAAGTGGCGGTATCCACCGTGGCTACTACATTCGCCACAGTACCTGCATCAACCGTTTTAATGTTAATAGTTTCTACATTAGCAGCCGTTATCGAGCCAAATGCAACCACACCCGCTGTAGAGTTACTCAAGCTGATGTTCAATACATCGGTTGCCCCCCCTGCGGCGCCTGTTACATTCACGGTTTCTGCTGTGCTTGCACCAGTTAACGTCAATGTCCCAGTGCTAATCATATTATTCAGGGTTAATGCGGTCTGCCCAAGTGTGGTCACTTGGCTAACATTATTAATCCCAGATAAATCAACAGTATTCGTACCGCCACCTGTAGCCACACTAAGCACTTCAAAATTAGTGAACTTAGTGTTAAAGGTGCTGGTAAGACTAGCTGTAGCCGCATCAGCAGCAAGCATCGCAATAGTATCTGTACCAGTACCCGCATCGACCGACCCACCCGTGCCCACCAAACCCGCCGTGGTCACCATGTCATTGCCAGCCCCCATGGTAATGGCTTTAGTGGTTGCACCGAGCGAGACCGAATCATTACCTGCGCCGCCAGTAAATGCAGTACCCACGGCCAAAGCAGTACCCAAACTAGCACCTGCGGTATTGGTAACCGTTACACCAGTTAATGCGGCTAGCGTTTGGGCCGTTAAAGTCACCGCAGCATCACCTGAGATATTGAGCGTGGTCACCGCATCATTAACTAAACCAGCAATTGTCGAGGCCTTACTGGTTGATGCAAGATTAAGAGTGGTTATCCCACTGCTAGCCGCATAGGTAATCACACCAGCCGTAAGATCTGTAACGTTTAAAGCTTCAGTAGTCACGACCTTATTAGTCAGTGCACCTTGTGTAATGCCTAAAGTAGTACCTGTGCCCGATAAATTAACGGCTTTCAGCGCCCCTGAATTAATTGTAGAGGCCCCATAACTATTAAGAGTAACGGTGTCAATCATCCCTGCAGCCGTGGTTGAAGCGGCATTCACATCATTTATCGTTACAGCACCATTTACATGTCCAACTATTGCCACAACTGCAGCAACACCAGCCGAAGCCGCTGCGGCAGCTGTATCAGTGCCTGCCTTATCAGAAATCACAGAAACAGTGGTGGTACTGGTATTACCCGTAACGACTACTGCGCCGTCAGTTGCCGTAAACCCTGCTCCTGCAGTATTCGCGCCTTTTTGCGTCACACTCACGGCCGTACCACCAGTAACGGTAATAGTTCCACCTGTAGTTGCAGCAGAGCCTAAGATCGTTGAATTAACCGTTACCGCACCTGCTGCAGCTGTCGTTGCGCCAACAGCAATCGTACCCGCTGCAGTTGTTCCAGTATTAGTAACATTAACGGTTGAGCCACCATTAATTACTACCGCCCCCGTAGCTGTAGTATCAGTTAATGCGACGGCAGTCGTTGCTGCAGCGGTAAGAGTAACGACAGTTGGGGCCGTCACATTTAAAGCCGTCAGACCAGTCCAGCCCGTCGTATTTACATTTGTAGCCGTTGTAGTGGACGTCAGGTTAGCGGTTTCCACATTGACCACGGTAGCACCTGCCGGTATTGTAATCGCAGCAGTTTGCGTAATATTAAAGACATCAATACCTGCACCACCATCAATCTTATCGCCTGCGGTCCATGTCGCCACATTACCGCCAGTTTGTGCCTGTTCTGCCCCATTGATCACATCATTACCCGTAGTACCGGTAATGGTATCGATGCTGGTAGTTAAGTTAAAAGTGGTAACGGCTGGGGCCGCTGGGGTTAAAGCAGATACCTGCGCCGATACAGCAGTAGTCGACGCAGCTTGGTTTGCTGTCGTCACGGTTGCTAAGAAAGTACGCGCAGCAACTGCAGATGCATCACCAACATATTTCAAGATACCCGAAGCATCCGAGACAGCGGTAGTGTAAGCAGCTGCTACAGCCAATTTGGATGTGAGCGTTGTTAAATCTGTACCTGCTGCACCATTTAAAACGGACACTGCCATCGTGCCCACGGTTAGGCGGCCAGCACTGATTTCGTTCAGATAAAACTGCAAGCCAGCCGTTTCTGCCGCACGGCCAAATGCGGCTTGATACACCGCGCTAATTTGAGCACCTAATGACTGCGAGCCATATAAGGCTACGGATTCTGTTGAAGTAGCAAAAGCGGAGGCAATCGCCGAAGCTCCGCCATCTTTATCAAATTTTTCTGCCCAATATTGCTGCCCAGCATAGTCGGCTGGACGTTGATAGTAAGCGACATAGAGTTTTTGCACGAATGCGAGTGCTGCTGCTGTTGCCATTTTTACGAACTCCTAAAAGTTTATGTAAGCCACCATCCAGCTTTCCGCCAGAGCTTTTCCATAATGGATTGCGCTTCCGACAAATGCATTGTTCTCCTTCGCTATTTTTAAAAATGTGACTGCAAGCACAAAACGTAATTTAGGCTTGCTGTAAGGGGTAAACGGTGATCTTTATTAATTTAAAAAAACATAAGTATTTGTTTTAGTTGAATAAATAAATTAAATATTTAATGCCATTCAGTTATCAACTTGAGCAAGCCATAAAATAGCAATTTTCGACATTTATTTTGCTTACAAAAATTATGATAAACAGGCCTTTACAATATTTACATTCAAAATTTTTTGTAAGATACAAATAAAAATTCTTTCTTGGTATTGACTTCACATTTTTTTACATACCAATATCAAGTGGTGTAATGGATGAGGCTAGCCCCGCTTACACAAGCGCCCCTTAAAATCTCTGCAAAGAAATAGCTTTGCCCAGCTTGTCAAATCACAAAGCCACATAGGCCTTAAGCTGCTTGGCGTTTTACAATAAGTAAATTACTCATCAATTTAGCCGCTTGCTTTTGCAAAGCTTTTACTCGCCCCCTATTGGAGCCATACCATGCACGCTGCAGATTTATTACAGTCGCTCACCCTTAGCCAAAAAGTGGCGCAAATGTTTATGGTGGGCTTTGATGGCTTTGTGCCCAATGCGCATATTGAAACGATGCTTACGCAGCAGCAGATTGGTGGGGTTATTTTATTTAGGCGCAACGTGGCTGATGTGGAGCAAGTAGCGGCTTTAAATTTACATTTGCAGCAAATCAATGCGCGTTTTAGCTCTGTGCCACTATTAATAGGTATTGATCAGGAAGGCGGGATGGTGATGCGGATTGAAGATGGCGTCACCCCGCTGCCATCGGCAATGGCCTTTAAAAACACCGCCAACGTGGCCGATTGCACGGCGCTCACCCAAATCGGCAATGCGGAGCTTAAATCGCTAGGCATTAATATTAATTTTGCGCCGGTATTAGATATTAATAATAATCCGCAAAACCCCGTGATTGGCGTGCGCGCCTATGGCGAAACCGCTGGCGAAGTTTGCCAATTTGGCCTTGCCGCATTAAGCGGTATGCAAGCGGCGGGCATGGCGACAACCGGCAAGCATTTTCCTGGCCACGGCGATACGGCGGTGGATTCACATGTCGGTATGCCGGTGGTGGCACACGATAGAGCGCGTTTAGATGCAGTGGAGTTAGCGCCATTTTGTGCGGCATTTAATGCGGGGCTAGATGCATTGATGACCGCTCATGTGGCTTTTCCTGCCATTGAGCCAGATTTATCTATCCCTGCCACGCTTTCCCACGCGGTGCTCAGTGGCTTATTAAGAAATGAATTGGGCTTTAAAGGCGTGGTGATTACCGATTGCCTAGAAATGGATGCGATTGCCAAAGGCGTGGGCACGGTGACGGGGGCGGTGCAAGCCGTTCAGGCTGGGGCAGATATTGTGCTGATTTCGCATACGCCAAGCACTCAAACCGCCGCCTTGGCCGCCGTGCAAGCTGCAGTGGAGGCTGGCGAAATTAATATCGCCCAGATCAATGCATCGGTTCTGCGTATTTTGGCTTTAAAACAGCAATATCAGATGCAAAACTGGGCAAGTTTAGTGCCGTCTTTACAAGCCCCCAGCAGCATGGCGCTATCACAGCGCGTACACCAAGCCGCCATTACTGGCAGCGCTCGGCCATTAGATAAGAATCAACCGGTATTTTTAATCAGCGCCGAAGTGCGTGCGCATACAGAAATCGATGAAGTGGCGCTAGGCAAAACGCCAGAAGCGCGTAACTCACTAGCGCAACCTTTAAGCGAGCTAGGCTTTACCGTGAGCGAGCACTGGATTGCGCTAAGGCCCGACGCAGCGGAGCTAGATGCCGCCCTCACGCAAGCAGCCCTTGCCCAGCAAATTATTTTTGTTTCTTATAATGCAACGCTTAACCCAGAGCAGCAGGCCTTGATAACTGCTCTGCCACAAGACAAGCTCTGGCTAATCGCTGGGCGGCTGCCTTATGACTTAGATTTGGCCCCTCACGCGGCTGGCCGGTTAAGCTGCTGCGCCAATCGCCCTGCTGCTTTGCAGGCTATTGCGGAAAAATTAGCGGAAAAATAATCTCGTACATCCGTATTCATCTATAGAGGCTCAGCATTTTGATACAAATGCTGAGCTTTGCAATACAGCACTTCTTAGGGGCGCTGCTTGCTGCTCCCAATATGAACTAGGGGCCTGCAAGTAGCGCCCCTATATTTTGGGCGACTAAGGCTTTTGAATGCTTGTGGTAGAGCCAAACCTTGATGCTCGTGCTGCGGTGTAACGCCAAGCAATCAGTACATTATCCAATAATTTATGTGTGACCCCATTCACCCATCAGTATTTTTGACCGATACCAGTAATTCTTGCAATAAAAAATCAAAATTCTTTCACTTCACACAATAAAACCCAGAAACCCCATGCGCAGAGCCGCATCACGCTCAATATCAGCACAGCATCCCTTGTACTCATTGATTGTATGTATATCAAGGGGAGCTGCGATAGCACATGCCAATTTTTTATTTATATATCGCTAATACCAGATAAAAAAACCATAAGGAATCGCTTATTGAAATGACATCGCGTTCTCGGTACAAAGACAACCAAGGCAATCAAACAACGAGCAACAGAAGAGTTTTATTCACTGAGTACCCATGAAAAACCTCTGTTCATCATCAGTAAAAAATTGAACCTACACATTAAGCCATCTGCAAAAACAGATCGATTTAAACTTAAATTGGAAACGATCATGAGTACCTTCAAAAAAACTGCTGCCGTTGCTATTTTCGCTTTATTTAGCAGTGCCACTTATGCAACAAGTGCTTATGTTGATCAGTTTATTAGCTTTACTGATGGTGCAGGTGTAGATAAAAGCGCCAGCGCTCAAGGCGGTTTTAATAGCGCATATCCGGTATCTGTAAACCCAGCCATTGCCACTGGCGCACCAGTCACTGGCGAATGGGTTTCCTTACCTCAAGACTACATGGCCACCTACGGGTTTAATGGTCAACAAGCCACAGGCACTATTGGCATTTTCAGTGTGGCCAATGGCGCAAATGAAGTAGCCAGTGTATTTGGCCGCTTAAATAGCGCCGCAGCGTGGAGCCTTATCGGCACAGTAACGGAAGGTGGCGGCGTAGGACTAGGCCCACAATCATCATTTCTGACTTTAACTAGCGCAATTAGCCAAGTAATGGTTAAAAGCCATGGCAGTGCAGGTGCATCACCAGGATTTGACTTAATGGGTATTCAAGGCACAGGCATGGTTACAGCCCCCGTGCCTGAGCCAGAAACCTATGCCTTAATGGGTTTAGGCCTAATTGCAGTATTTGCCCACCGCCGTAAAGCAGCATATGTATAATTTTTAACATTTTTTCTAACACATAGGAAAAAAACCCCCATATGCATAGCGCTTATCTAGCATCAATAAAAAAAGGCCATTTATGGCCTTTTTTTATTTTTTAATAACATAACTCACATACCAATATAGCGATCTGGCCGATGATTAATAGCAATCGCTAAATTCAAGGCCAATGCGCCTAAAACAGAAATAAATAACTGTTTATAATTAACCACGCCAAAGCCTACGCATAAAATAACTAGATCAAACACCAATTGCACATAACCAGTGCGCCAGCCAAAGCGTTTTTGCAAATATAGCGCCAATACCGTAACGCCACCTAAGCTGGCTTTATGCCGAATCAGCATTAAAATACCCACCCCTGCCAATAACCCCCCCATTAATCCAGCGAACACGGGATTAATATCACCCAAATTAATTAAATTTGGCAGCCATCCACAAAGCAGCGCTAAGACTCCTACGCAAGCAAAAGTTTTAAGCGTAAATTCCTTACCTAACATGCGATAAGAAAATATATAAATCGGTAAATTAATCAAAAACAGCACTGTACCGTACGGCCAATGCGCAATATAGTGCAGCAAAAATGCTAAACCTGTAGCTCCGCCGGTAAGTAAGCCTGCCTGCTTAAAAAATTGAATTGCCAGCGCCATCAGTAAAACGCCAGTAAGTAGTCCTTGCAGATCTTCAAGAATAGTGTGGGACTGCTGAGGCTGAGACATACAAAACCGATAGAAATGAAAGCAGGCGCGCAGCATAGCGATGAATGCTAGGTGGGTAAACGGAAGTAAGTCGCAATCCTCACCGTTAATCGGTCGTGCCAGAATAATGCTGAAGTTATCCACGATTAATGCCGATAAACTGGCTTATCCGTAATGCAGAACTTAATAGGGAGTTTTATCGTGATTAACTCTGTTTCTCAAACAAATACCGTAAGCAATGCCACCATTATAAAAGACAACAAAGATGTAGAAAAAAAGCCCGCCCCCACCGAGGCCAGCATTCGCGCTCAAACCAATCAGCAGATCTTGCAAGCTTCTTTACAGGTATCGATTAGCAGCGGTGATAAACCAATGCAACTGCTGTTTCGCAACGCAATTGATAAGATTAATGACGTGCTGAAGCCAGAATTTGGCGACGATGCAATTAAAAATGCCACGAACCAAGATAACTCTCCCGAGGGTACCGCTGGGCGAATTATTGCACTTTCTACTGGGTTTTATGAGGCATTTGCTAAGCAAAGACCTGGGCAAGATCCCGATAAAATTGCTGCAGAATTTACCAAGGTGATTCGTGGCGGCGTAGAAGAAGGCTTTAAACAAGCCAAAGACATTCTCAAGAGCTTACAAGTGCTAGACGGAACCATTGCCAGCAATGTAGACAAAACCTATGAATTAGTACAAAAAGGTTTGGATGATTTCTTAGCAAGCAAAACCAAAAAGCCAGAGCAAGCCGCTTAGAGCCATATTTAGGGCACGGCACGCCGTGCCCCTACGGACATTTATTAGCCCAAACGCTTCAACACTTCCGCCTTACCTAATAATGCCAAGACTGCATCTACCGAAGGGGTATGCGTTGTGCCGCATACTTTGGCACGCAGTGGCATGCCCACTTGGCCCATTTTTACGCCTTGCGATTTGCAGAACTCTTTAATAAAGGCTGAAATACTGGCTGTATCCCACACTTCCAAACCTGCAATTTCAGCAGCAAATGCGGCAAGGCGGGCCAGATCATCTGCGCCTAAATGCTTAGCAATAATCTCATCCGAAGGGGTGAGCGGCTGGTAAAAGTAAGTTGCTTCTGTGGCCAGCTCTACAATGGTTTGCACTCGCTCTTTTAAGAGCGCCACTACAGCTACTAAAGCAGGGCCAGCCGTCAGATCAATACCCTTTTCATCCAAGAAACGCTTAGCCAAGTCAGCAAGGCGAGCGGTATCCGCGGCCTTAATATGCTGAGCATTCAGCCACAGTAGTTTTTCTTTATCAAAGCGGCTTGGGCTGGCGGATACATCTTTTAGATCAAACCATTCTACAAACTGCGCCATGGTAAACAGCTCATCGTCACCGTGGCCCCAGCCCAAACGCGCTAGGTAATTAAGCAGTGCTTCGGGTAAATAACCCGCGCTATCGTAATCGACCACACTCACCGCGTCGCGGCGCTTCGATAATTTTTGACCTTGATCGTTATGAATCATGGGCAGGTGAGCAAATTGCGGCAGCGGCGCGCCCAGCGCATTAAAAATATGAATCTGCCGCGGGGTGTTGTTGACATGATCGTCACCGCGAATTACTTGGGTAATGCCCATATCCCAATCATCCACCACCACGCAGAAGTTATAGGTTGGGGTGCCGTCGGTACGGGCGATAATCAAATCGTCTAGCTCAATATTGCCGATTTCAATCCGACCCTTCACTAAATCATCCCAAGCCACCACGCCATCTAACGGCGTTTTAAAACGCAATACCGGCTGCACACCGGCTGGCGGTGTTGGCAAGGTTTTGCCTGTCTCAGGTCTCCAGCGGCGATCGTACTTGGCTTTTAAGCCCAGCGCTTCTTGCTCGCTGCGCATGGCATCGAGCTCTTCTTTAGACATATAGCAGTGATAAGCGTGACCGCTGGCTAAGAGCTGCTGCACCGCTTCTCTGTAGCGATCCATGCGCTGCATTTGGTAAAACGGGCCTTCATCGTAATCAATGCCTACCCAGTGCATGCCATCCAGAATCGCTTTAACGGATTCTGGTGTCGAGCGTTCTAAATCGGTGTCTTCAATCCGTAGCACAAAAGCGCCGCCATTTTTGCGTGCGTGCGCCCAAGAAAACAGCGCGGTGCGCACACCACCAATATGTAACAAGCCCGTAGGACTAGGGGCAAAACGAGTACGTACAGTCATGACAGCTACCAAGAGAATAGAGCGAGGAAGGGGATATTGTAGCCGCTAGGCGCAAAGCCGCCTACCAAGCTCATCAGACTGGCCACACAAAAGCCGCAAAAATCACGCATAAGCCGCGATTTTTGGCCCACAAGCAGCAAGTGCCCTTAGCAAAGCATGCAAGGACGCTCGCTCCTTATGGATTGATAACCTTACTTAGCCTGCTGCAAGCGATATTCAACCAACTCAGCAATGCTCAGCACTTGCAAGCCATGCTCTGCGGCGTAACGAGTGATATCGTCACCACGCGCCATCGTGCCATCTGGATTCATCAGCTCGCAGAGCACCGCAGCAGCTTGCAAACCTGCTAATACCGCTAGATCAACCGAGCCTTCGGTATGGCCGCGCCGCGCCAATACACCACCGGCTGTAGCACGTAGCGGGAAAACATGGCCAGGGCTGGCAAGATCTTCCGGCTGAGCGCCTTGGGCAATCGCCGCCTTAATGGTGGTCACCCGATCGGCGGCCGATACGCCGGTGCTGACTCCGTGCCGCGCCTCAATCGACACGGTAAACGCCGTGCTAAAGCGGCTTTGGTTATCTGTCACCATAGGCGGCAATTGCAAATGCCTGAGGGTTTCATCCGGCAGGCACAGGCACACAATGCCGCTGCCATCACGGATCATTTGCGCCATAGAGCGATCGGTGATTTTTTCGGCAGCGACGATTAAATCGGCCTCGTTTTCGCGGTCGAAATCATCCATCAATAAAACGGGCCGCCCTTGGCGCATATCAGCCAAAGCCTGTTTAAAGCGGATTGGAAAAGTACTTTGGATAGGATTTGAAACAGCTTCGATCAACATAAAGAAACGCTCTCGCAATATAAAGGGGCGAAAAACGGTTCAGGGAGTGGGACAGCAGCAAGCTAGCCGCCATAAGCCTATGGCAGGCAGATTGCCGCGCATCTTCTTTCATCCGGACTATCACCGTCGGCTCTGGAATTAAACCAGATCTGCTGACCCTCCCACTTGGGGAAGCGCTCGCGGGCTTGTTGATTGTTTTTGAGAAAACAACCCACTTACCGCCGGTGGGGAGTTGCACCCCGCCCTGAAGACGTACGACTTTGGATGATTAATCCAAGCTCTATTGTCGATCCTTGCAGTGCAGCATGTCCAGCCCAAACGGGAAAACACTTACAAAAAACCTAGGTAATGTTGAAAGCTTTTCCTGACTATGCTTCTTGCTCAATCTCATTATAAATATCGTAGGGCGGGTGAAACCCGCGTGTTTATTCGGCATTGCTCGCGGGTTTCACACCCTACAAACTCCAAAATCAAGCTGCCGAAGACACTAAAAAAAACAAGTGCCTAGCGCCCCGGTGGTGGAGTGATTTGCTTGGGTTTGTAATCGCAAACATCATTCACTACGCAGCTCCAGCATTCGGGCTTACGAGCTTTACACACATAGCGGCCATGCAAAATCAACCAGTGGTGAGCGTTGAGTTTAAACTCGGCAGGAGTGTTTTTTAACAGCTTTTCTTCGACAACTTTGACATCCTTGCCAGGTGCTAAACCGGTGCGATTAGATACGCGGAAGATATGCGTATCCACTGCAATGGTCGGAATCCCAAACGCCGTATTCATCACCACATTGGCGGTTTTTCTGCCCACACCTGGCAGCGCTTCTAGCGATGCTCTATCTCTTGGCACTTCACTGCCGTGCAGCTCTATCAGCATGCGACAGGTTTCCAGCAAGTGCTTAGCCTTGCTGTGATAAAGGCCTATCGTCGCAATATAGGATTCCAGCCCTTCTACGCCTAAAGCCAGAATGGTTTCGGGCGTATTAGCCACCGGGAATAAGCGCTTAGTCGCCTTATTCACCCCCACATCCGTAGCTTGGGCGGAGAGTAATACCGCCGTCAGCAGCTCAAAGGGGCTGCTGTAGTTAAGCTCAGTCGTTGGGTTGGGATCAAGATCTGCAAGACGCTGGTAAAAAATCCGCCGAGTTTCTTTATTCATTTTTTATTCCAAAAACTCATTTCCGGCTCAAAGCAGCTCCCCGGCATATCAAGAGCTTTTTCTTGCATATACGCTTGAGCGTCGGCAATGGCTTGGTTGTAAACGCTGGGGGCGATCTCTTGCATAAAGAAATCGAGCAGCATTCCAGCCTGCATATTGCCAATGGGCTCATCCATATTTTTATCAAAATAGTGCTTAATAGATTTGACCAATAAGGCTTCGGCTTCTTTGCTTATTTTTAATGCCATTTGTATGAATCCATCCAAAATATATTATTAACCTGCAAAGATTTTTAGCTTAACTTGCCTATTTATCTTGATCACAGCTTATCGCCTCCCATTCATCCCATGGCTCACGCATGAGCTGAATGTTGTAATAGATGCCAACAGCCAGCATGCCGATTCCCAAAACCAACACCGCTAGCTTGCCCCAAAAGCCAAGATTGAGCAGCCACCAGGTCATGGCCGCCAGATAAGCCAATCTCAATGAATCGCCGCAACATTGGCCAGTAATCCTGCTTTGGCTTGAAGACGCTTATCCATGGCGGTTTTCACCGCAATCAACAGGCCAAGCCCAATAAATGCCCCTGGCGGTAAGATGGCGAGTAGAAACTGATAATGCATGTCGGCGGGAATAATATGAATCGTCCAGGCTTGCGCCTTAGGGCCAAACACCAGATCAATGCCGGAAAGCAAAGTGCCCTTACCCACCAGCTCACGCATTCCCCCAAGCACAGCCAGCACCAACGTCAGGCCAATGCCCATAAAGAAGCCATCTAGCGCTGAATCCCAAACGCTATTCTTGCTGGCAAACGCCTCCGCCCGCGCCAACACGATGCAGTTAGTGGTAATCAGCGGGATAAAAATCCCCAGCACCACATATAGGCCATGCGCGTAAGAGTTAAACAATAAATCCACCACGGTAACCAAGGCGGCAATAATCAGAATAAAAATCGGGCTGCGCAATTCATTGGGCACAAACTGGCGAATCGCCGCAATGGCCGCGCCCGACACCAGCATTACAAGGCTAGTCGCCAACCCCAGCGACACACCATTCACAATATTGCTCGACACGACCAACACGGGGCACATGCCCAAAATCTGCACCAGCCCAGCATTTTGCTTCCAAATGCTGTTGCGAATAATTTCATTGCTCACTTTATGCTCCAATTACTTACATGTACCACACGTGATCAACCATCTCTTTACGCGTGGGCACGAGTGCCCACGCTACAAAAACAGCTGTGGCTGCTTCGCTACGTATTCCAACACCCGCTTTACCGCCGCCGTAACCGCACGAGGGCTGATGGTGGCACCCGCCATATAATCAAAACCACCACCGTCTTTTTTTACTTTCCACAAATCTGCGTTTTGCGGGGTGAGTTCGCGGCCTTTGAATTGCTCTACCCATGAAGATTTAGCCGCGTCGATATAATCCCCCAACCCAGGTGTTTCTTTGTGCGCCACCACTCGCACCCCCAGCACCTGCCCGTCTTTTGCCACGCCAACCAGCAGTTTAATTTTGCCTGCATAGCCATCAGGGGCTGTGGCTTCAAATACGGCAGCCTCTGTTTTGCCAGCCTTTTTAGCCAGATAAACATAGCTATCGCCATCATTGCCCAAGGCTTTGCCATCCCCCGCAGACAACAGCTTTGCGTCTTTCAGCAGATTATTATCAAAACTTTTGGCAGGTAACACTTGGGCAATCAGCGCCACTTTGGCTTTTTCTTCATTAAACAAGACTTTTTTGCGGGTCAGCTGATAAGTGCCCGCCATTAAGGCAGTAAACACCACCGCAAACAAAAACAGCGTCGCCGCACCACGTACCCCATTGGCAAACATGGTTTTCATTTATTTCTCCCTAATAGCTACAAACACAACCCAATTCTTAAAACACGGAGAAAAACCTAATAAATAAAGTTTTCTCCGTGAAACTCCGTGTTTCAAGGTGTGGGTTGATTTATCTTATGTTTTCGCTTTACGCCCAAAAACCGGCGGTTGGGTATATTGGTCGATAAAAGGCGTAGCGATATTCATGATCAGCACGGCAAAGGCCACGCCATCGGGATAAGCACCAAACACTCGGATCATATAAGTCAGCAGCCCAGCTAAAGCGGCAAAGATCAGCCTGCCGCGTGGCGTGGTCGGTGCAGTTACGGGGTCGGAAACTATAAAAAATGCCCCCAAAATGGCCGCGCCGCTAAAGAGGTGAAACCATGGCGGGCTGTAATTAGCTGGATCAATGCCGTAAAACACACTGGCGGTCAGCATAAAAGCACCCAAGAATCCCACTGGAATCTGCCAAGGAATGAGCTTTTCTCGCAGTAAATATAAGCCACCCAACAAGAAACCCGCCGCTGCCCATTCACTGCCCACGCCAGCCAGATTGCCAAATAGCGGTGCGCCCATTACATCTGCCAAAGCCTGATGCGCTTTTAAACCAGTTTTAATGGTATCTAGCGGCGTGGCCGAGGCCATGGCATCAAAAGCCGCTGGCACTGCTCCGCTAAAAATCGTGATCACTTGAGTGATGCTATCCAGATGCGGCATATCCAGCGCTAAAGGCGCAGCCCAGCGCGACATTTGCGCGGGGAAAGACACAATCATCACCGCAAAGCCCACCATGGCTGGGTTAAACGGATTTTGCCCCAAGCCGCCATATAAATGCTTGGCTAAGCAAATAGCAATCAAGCTAGCCAGCACCACCACCCACCACGGAGCAAGCGGCGGCATAGACAACGCCAGCAGCAATGCGGTTACCGCAGCCGAGCCATCTAAAATAAACGGTTTGATCGGGTAGTTGCGCAGCTTTAAGCAAGCCGCCTCCGCCAGCAGCGCCGTCAGCAGCGCCAGAGTAATCTGCACCAACACACCCACGCCAAAAGCCCAGGTCATTGCGGCAATGCCTGGCACCAAGGCCGCAGCCACCTTGAGCATCACCACTTGCAGCGGCGTCGGTTTAATAAAAAAGGGCGATGTGTTCATTTACATCCTTATGTTTTTGGGCACGCCATGCCGTGCCGCTACGATGCTTTTCTTGTTCCTAATTAGCGGGATAGCTTTCAAATTTTAAATATATGAAAAGCGTCATCCCCGAGTGTTTTTACCGAGGATCCAGCTATTTAGAGTACAGCGTAACTGGATTCCCGCCTTCGCGGGAATGACGCTTCAGTAAGCTGAGCGAAGTCGCTAATCAGGTTCTTGTTTAAGGCTAGAAACCCGCTTACACCTTATCGTATGGCAAATCATCCACATCGATGCCGATAAAATCGGGCTCTGGGTCTTGGCTAAACTACACGGCCTGTATCGCTGTTTGGCCTTGCATCAAAGCTTTAGCCACTCGGTGCATGCCGTCCATTACTCTGCCGTTTTGCGACAAAATAATGGGGAAGCGCAGATCTGTCTCATTAATTAATTTGGCGTGTTCGCTAATGGCGCGGCAAGTTGGCACGGCTCCACCCTCGTCAAACCAGTAACTCTGATCTAACTCAGCAATCTGCTCCAGCGACACGCTGATTACGGCAAACTTTGCGCTCAGCTTAATCAAGCGGTGCACATCCCAAGCCTTTAAACCCTGCTCTGATGCACGTAAATGATATTGCTTTCGCATCAACTCAAGATCATTCATCTTTAGCCGCCTTGGCAGCTTTGGCCGCCATCGCCGCTTCAATACGCGCTTGGCGCTCTGCGGCCAGTGCAGCTTTTTCCTCAGGGCTCATTGCGGCAAGACGGGCTTTTTCTGCATCTCTTTTGGCCATAGCGGCCCGAATTTTGGCTGCTTTTTCTTCATCAAGTGAAGGCGCTGGCGCTTCAAGGGGCGCTACGCTTTCTGCTTTTCTTAGTGCCGCAGCGGCTTTAGCCTCGGCGATTTCCGCCTGCTTGGTGGCCTCCCACTCACTGCGCTCTTCTGGGCTCATCGCTGCAATGCGGGCTCTTTCTTCACGGCGCTTATCAAGGATTTCTTTGGTGCGATCGGTTTTATCTAAGCTGCTAACAGGGATATTTTGTGCGGGAGCCGCTGCTTGCTCTTCGCGGCGAACCACCGGCACAGCGGCCTCCGCTTCCACTTTTTTCGCTGCAGCTCTAGCCATTGCCGCCGCAATTTTGGCTTTTTTCTCGGCAGCTAATTGCGCTGCTTGATCGGCATCGGTAGCAACAACGCCCACATCACTGGCTGATGATTCGCTAGCGCTCGCCGTTCTAGCCATCGCGGCTTTAATCTTGGCAGCGCGAATAGCGTCTTCCGGATCATCAGAAGCTACGGCCTGTGCTAGCTTTTGTGAGGCTTTGGCGGCAAGGCGCTCGGCTTTTTCTTGTTTCTCGCGCTCGGCGCGAAATTCTCTAAACTCAAAACGCTCACGTGCTAAATCGGCGGCATGTTTGGTTTTTTCAGCGGCCCATATTTCAGACTTTGCAAAGCGGTAGTAATCCACCAAGCGGATATTGCTGGGGCAAACATAGGCGCAAGCGCCGCATTCGATGCAATCAAATAGATTGCGCTCCTGCGCTTTGCCAAAGTTTTTGCTTTTGGCAAACCAGAATAAATCCATAGGCTGCAGTTCGGCAGGGCAAGCTTCGGCGCATTTGCTGCAACGGATACAGGGCATTTCACGCGGTTTTTCAGGAAAATCTACTGGCGACTTGGCAATCACACAATTACCCGCCTTGCTCAGCCCCACTTCTAAAGATGGCAGCTCAAAACCCATCATTGGGCCGCCATAGATATAGCCGCTACTGCCTTTATCCCCCGCTTCTTTTAATAGATATTTAAGCGGCGTACCGATCAACGCCTCCACATTACCTGGCCGCTCTACATTGCCGGTAATCGTCACCACGCGGCGAATCACCGGCTCGCCATGCGCCAGCGCGCAATAAATACTGTGAATGGTGGCCACATTAAAACACTGCACGCCCAAATCCGTTGAGCGCACACCGCCTGGCACTTCGATATCGCACAGTAATTTGATTAACTGTTTAGCACCACCCGAAGGATAAAGCGTAGGCACCAGCACCACCTCAATTGCTGCAACCGCGTGGCTTTGGTTGGCGGTAATGGCTAAGCGCAGTGCAGCTGCGGCCTCTGGCTTATTATCTTCAATGCCAATTTTGACCTGCTTAGCATTTAACAGCTGCTGCACCATCAGGATTCCGGCGATAATTTCGCTGGCACGCTCACGCATAATACGGTCGTCGCAGCTGATATAAGGCTCGCACTCCGCGCCATTAATCACTAGCGTCTCAATCGCTTGAGCATTGAGCTTGAGATGCGACGGAAACACCGCGCCGCCTAGCCCTACCACGCCCATCTCACGCAAATAATCACGCACCGCCTTGGGAGCAGCGTTTCTCCAATCAAATAGCGTTTTTGTAATCCACTCGTCTTTGCCATCAGCTTTCAACGTAATACACAGATCAGCAAGGCCGGAAGGATGAGGCACTTGATGCTCGCCTATAGCGATAATCTCGCCTGAAGTAGGCGCATGAATGGCGGCCGAAACCATGCCATCAGCGCTAGCCAGCTGCTGGCCTTTTAATACCCGCTCGCCTACCACCACGAGTGGTTTTGCAGGGTTACCAATGCTTTGCTGCAAGGGTAAAATTAAAAATGGCGGCAGCGCCGCTGCGCGGATTGGCGTACGGTTGGACTCGGTTTTATGCTCTGGCGGATGAACACCGCCATGAAAAGTCACGACCTTCATCACTTGGTTGGTTTGAGTCATGATTTAACTTTGATGGGGATAACAGGGTAGCGCCAACGCCAGTTATTGACCGTTATTCCCACCGGCACAATATCAATACAATCCACTGGGCAAGGGGCGACACAAAGCTCACAGCCAGTGCATTCGGCGGCGATCACAGTATGTAAATGCTTGGCCGCGCCGACAATGGCATCCACAGGGCAAGCCTGAATACAGAGCGTACAGCCGATGCAAACCGCTTCATCAATCAAAGCAACGGATCTTGGCTTTTCAACGCCATTTTCGGCATTCAGCGGTTTAAACTCTTTACCCAGTAACTCAGCCAACTTACGGATACCATCCTCACCACCTGGCGGGCAGCAATTGATATCGGCCTCTTCATTGGCAATCGCCGTGGCATAGGGCTTACAGCCAGGAAAACCACACTGACCACACTGGGTTTGCGGCAAGATCGCATCGATCTTATCCACTAGCGGGTCTTCATCCACCTTAAACTTGATCGCAGCAAAGCCCAGCACCGCACCTAATATCAGCGCCAAAATAGCCATTAAAACGATGGCCAGTAAAAAAGACATAGCTTTCCTATAAATGATTGCAGATCACAACTTACAAACCCAAATCTTGAACCACGGAGGACACCGAGAACACGGAGGGGCACGGAGAAAACCTGGGAATTAATGGAGTAATGATAAAATAAGGATCCCCCGAAGAGGGCGTAGATTGAAAATCAAATCCATTTCTACGTAATGCCTTCATCAGTTCTTGATATCTTGTAGGTTTTCTCCGTGTAACTCTGTGTCCTCCGTGCTCTCCGTGGTTCAAGATTTGGGTTTTACCGCACCAAGCCAGCGAATCCCATAAACGCCAAGCTCATCAGCCCCGCCGTGATAAACGCCACCGGCGTGCCTTTAAAAAACTCAGGGATATCCGCGCCTTCCAGCCTTTCGCGCATGGCGGCAAATAGGATGAGCACTAGGCTAAAGCCCACGGCAGAGCCAAAGCCAAATAGTAGTGATTCTACAAAGTTGTACTTTTGCGCCGAGCTAATCAGTGGCACACCCAGTACGGCGCAGTTAGTGGTAATGAGCGGCAGATAAATCCCCAGCGCCTGATACAGCACTGGGCTGGCTTTATGGATAAACATTTCAGTGAATTGCACGATGGCGGCAATCACCACAATAAAGGCCAGCGTGCGCAGGCATTCTAGCTGCCAAAAGATCAGAATCTGATCGATCATCCATGACGTGCCCGAGGCCAGCGTCAGCACAAAGGCCGTGGCTAGCCCCATGCCTATCGATGCCTCCAGCTTTTTGGATACGCCCATAAACGGGCACAGCCCCAGAATACGCACCAACACCGCATTATTAACCAGCACCGCGCCCAGAAGCAGCAGTAAATAGTGTTGCAAATCCATTGTTTATCCAAATGGCAAAGCGTGCTCACGCAAATCAAATAACAAGCAAACTCAGCTTAGTTAGTACATGAGCCAAGTCTTAAACCACAGAGGGCACAGAGTTACACAGAGCAAAGGGCAGATGGATCTCAGGCCTTTTTTCTCTGTGGAGCTCTGTGCTCTGCGTGCTCTCTACGGTTCAGGATTTAATTTAGCCCGCCATTGCAGCAATTACATCGCAGCAATCGCCTCAGCACAATCGCTAACCAGCTGCGGGCCTTCGTAGATCAGGCCGCTATAAACCTGCACCAAGCTTGCTCCGGCACGGATTTTTTCTACGGCGTGTTCGCCTTTAAAAATGCCGCCCACACCAATAATAGGCAAAGCACCATCTAGCGCTTCGGCCAGATCACGAATCACCTTGGTGGATTTTGCCCGCACCGGCGCACCGGATAAACCACCGGCCTCTTGCCCATGCTTTAGGTGCTCTACCCCAACTCGGGATAAGGTAGTATTGCTGGCGATCACCGCATCAATCCCACTCGCCACTAGGCGCTCGGCGATATCCTGCACTTGGTTGCTGTCTAAATCCGGCGCTATTTTGAGGGCAAGTGGCACATAGCGGCCATGACGATCCGCAAGCTCGGTTTGTTTTTGCTTTAATGCCTTTAATAAACGGCCTAATTCATCCGCCCCCTGCAGCTGGCGCAGGTTTTTGGTATTGGGGCTAGAGATATTTACCGTTACGTAGCTGGCGTGTTGGTAGGCTTTATCTAAGCAGATCAGATAATCATCAACGGCGTTTTCAATCGGCGTATCCGCATTTTTGCCGATATTGATGCCTAAAATACCTTGGTAATTACTGTTTTTAACATTTTCAATCAGCTTATCTACACCGTCATTATTAAAACCCATACGGTTGATAATGCCTTCAGCCTCGGCAAGACGAAACAGCCGTGGCTTAGGATTGCCAGGCTGTGGGCGTGGCGTAATCGTGCCAATCTCTAAAAAGCCAAAGCCAAGCTCGGCCATTGCATCGATATGATCGCCATTTTTATCCAGCCCAGCGGCAAGCCCCACCGGATTAGGGAAATCCAAGCCCATCACAGAGACAGGGCAATCTACAACGGTAGGCGTAAACGAGCGCAAAAAACCTAAGCTATGCAAAGCATGCAAGCCGGTAAACGCAGCGGCATGGGCTTTTTCGGCATCAAGTAAAAAAAGAAAAGGTTTAGCAAGCTGATAAGACATGAAGGGATACGTCCAGCAAAGAATGGGCGGGTGGGTAAAACCCACCCAAAAAGTGACTTAACCCTTGCGGTTTACGCAAGCATCAAAGGTGTTTTGCATCAGCGTTGCCACGGTCATCAAACCCACACCACCTGGCACCGGAGTAATCCACGCGGCTTTTTCTTTTGCCACATCAAATTCAACGTCACCACAGAGCTTACCGTTTTCTAATCGATTGATGCCCACATCAATCACAATCGCGCCAGCCTTAATCCACTCACCCTTTACAAAATTTGGGATACCCACGCCAGCCACCACAATATCTGCACCACGTACTTTGCTTTCTAAGTCTTTGGTTTTGCTATGGCAGATGGTAACGGTAGCGCGTGCCAGTAAAAGCTCTAAAGCCTGTGGGCGACCTACGATATTAGATGCGCCTACGATGACAGCGTCTTTACCAACGATATCAATGCCGGTGCGCTCCAATAAAGTCATCACACCACGGGGTGTACACGGGCGCAGCAAAGGCATTTTTAAAGCGAGGCGGCCAATATTATAAGGATGAAAACCATCCACATCTTTTACCGGATCGATCAGCTCGATGACTTTCTCTGCATTAATATGTTTTGGTAAAGGCAATTGCACCAAAATACCGTCGATCTCATCGTCTTGATTAAACTTAGCCACTAAGGCCAGTAAATCCGCTTCAGAAGTATCCGCTGGCAAATCAATATCAATAGAGCGAATTCCCGCATTGGCACACTGGCGCTTTTTATTACCTACATAGACTTGGGAAGCAGGGTCTGCCCCAACCAAAATCACGGCAAGTGCAGGAGCACGCAGGCCACTGGCAACACGGGCATCTACTTTGGCACGAACATCACTAACAATTTCGGCCGAAATCATTTTTCCGTCGAGAATTTTGGCTGTCATGGGTCAATCTCCTGCTGTTTCTATCGCAAAAAACGCATTTTCTCATGCAAAAGCCTCTAACCCAAACATTTCCTACATATATTTCAAAGTAAGCCATCTTGAACTAAGCAAGAAATTTCAAAAAATTTATCCTATATTTGAAATATTTTTCAAAACAAAAATCGTCTTAAAAAACAATACCTAGCGTAAGAATTAAGTTGTTTCCCAGCCAATTTATGCCGCCACCCCCAGAAAAAAGATCGCTAAGGAGCTTGACGCAATAAAATCCGCACAGTATATTGCGTCCTCTGTTCGGGGCGTAGCGCAGCCCGGTAGCGCATCTGCTTTGGGAGCAGAGGGTCGTGAGTTCGAATCCCACCGCCCCGACCAGAACTTATTCTTATGTGATAAGTTGTTTCAAAGTAAGAACTTATTTACCCAGATAAGTAGTTTATAGTACGGTTGTACAGTGTGCCCGTAGCTCAACTGGATAGAGCAACGGCCTTCTAAGCCGTAGGTTACAGGTTCGATTCCTGTCGGGTGCGCCAAGTGTGTGATCGACTATTAAAACGAACCAAAATTTTAGTTTTAGACTTGTGGTAATAAGTCTTGAACGCACCGCTCAGCGGTGGCTGTAGCTCAGTTGGTAGAGTCCAGGATTGTGATTCCTGTTGTCGTGGGTTCGAGCCCCATCAGCCACCCCAGTA
>NZ_JANXSO010000170.1 GCF_025352645.1 Iodobacter sp.
GCTATTTGGCGGAAATGCAGTACCGATTTAATAGGCGTTTTGATTTATGCGCCCTTATTCCCCGCATGCTGCATGCCTTACTCATTGCTAAGCCTTGCCCGCGAGGGCGATTAACTGAGCAAGAGACATAATCAGGAAAACCTATTTAAAGGCTATGATGGCTGCTTTATGCTTTACGATAACAGCAGCAAGAAAATGCTGAGTGAATATAATCCAAATAATCGTTGCTCACAACGCATTCCCGTGAATTCGACCTTTAAACTTCCCTTGGCTCTGATGGCTTTCGATGCAGGGCTTATTAATAAAGACACGGTATTTAAATGGAATGGTCAACGCTATGATCTTCCTGATTGGAATCAGGATCAAACCCCAGCTAGCTGGGAAAAGTATTCGGCGGTCTGGGTATCGCAGCAAATCACACCACAGCTTGGTATAAGTAAAATAAAACAATATCTAGCTGATTTTAATTATGGAAATCAAGATTTTTCAGGTGATCCAGGCAAAAATAATGGCTTAAGTAATGCATGGTTGAGTAGTAGTTTAAAAGTATCCGCAAAAGAGCAACTGGCTTTATTGCAGCAGTTTACAAATGGCACATTACCACTTAGCCAGCAAGCCATGGCTGAAACCAAGAAAATCATTTATATGGGAAAATTAAACCATGGGGCAGATCTTTACGGAAAAACCGGAAGTGGTTGGAAAAATAGAAGTGATAAAGGGGAAAATAGCAAAAAAATGCGTGATGGCTGGTATATTGGCTTGGTTGAAAATGCGGGTAAACAATATATTTTTGTAAGCAATATTACGGATGAAAATATTCCAAGTGCAGATGATAAGAAAATGGGTGGCCCTATTGCAAAAAAAATCTCACTTAAATTGTTGAATAGTTATTTTTCCTCTTAAAGACCGCGCGGCATAAATATCGAAGGGGCACCGCCTAAATCGGCAGCCTCTTTGCTCCCTTTGGTGTTTCGTAGGCAGCTTGGCAGGTATTGACGGTGCTGTCATATAGCTTGCAGCGCTATGCAGCTCATCTGAGTAAGTTTACAAAGACAGCTTCGTAATAAAGTCTGGCTTTATATCGCTTGAATTTGCCCTTATCATCCCAATCTATTGTAGAAATACCCCTTATTATTTATCATCCCCTGCCTAATATATGACTTTTCTTCATCGCCTATTTAGCAAGACCACTGGAATATCTGCCATGCCCGCTACCGATCTACTGCTTGCCGCGCTTGCTAATGAAATTGATCCAAATACAGGGCGCGATTATGTTTCGGCCAAATGTATCAAGAATTTAAAGTCTGAGCAGGGGGCGGTTAGCCTTGATATTGAGCTGGGCTATCCAGCGGCTAGCCAATTAGCGGCCATTAAAAGCCAAGTGGAGCAGGCTTTATTGGCGGTGGATGGGGTGAAATCGGCTCAAGCTTCTGTATCTAGCCATATTGTGGCCCATGCTGCACAGCGTGGTTTGCCATTGCAAAAAGGCATCAAAAATATTATTGCGGTGGCCAGTGGTAAGGGCGGCGTAGGTAAATCAACCACGGCGGTTAATTTAGCCTTAGCGCTGGCGGCAGAAGGCGCGAGTGTGGGGCTATTAGATGCAGATATCTACGGCCCATCGCAGCCAACCATGATGGGGGTTGCCGATCAAAAGCCTGAAGCCGTAGAAAATAAATACATTCTACCGATTGAAAATCACGGCATTAAAACGATGTCGATTGGATTTTTAATTGATACCGAGCAGCCTATGGTGTGGCGTGGCCCAATGGTTACTCAAGCTTTAACCCAGCTTTTGAATGAAACTATGTGGGGCGAGCTCGATTACTTGGTGATTGATTTGCCGCCTGGTACCGGTGATATTCAGCTGACTTTAAGTCAGAAAGTACCCGTAACTGGCGCGGTGATTGTCACCACACCACAAGATATTGCCCTGCTGGATGCACGCAAGGGCATTAAGATGTTTGAGAAAGTAGGCGTGCCGATTTTAGGCTTAGTTGAAAACATGAGCATGCATATTTGCAGCCAGTGTGGCCATGCCGAGCCTATTTTTGGTGAAGGAGGTGGGGCAAAAATGGGTGCTGATTATGGTATTGAATTGCTAGGCCAATTGCCGCTAGATTTGTCGATACGCCTCAATGCCGATGCCGGTAAGCCATCGGTGGTGGCGGATCCAAATGGCAAAATTGCTGAGCTATATAAATCCATTGCACGCAAAGTAGCGGTAAAAATTGCCGCTAAATCACAAGACTTCTCCAGTAAATTTCCAAAGATTGTGATTCAGAAAAATACTTGATTATTAATCAGATATAAAAAAACCCGACACATACGATGTCGGGTTTTTTTATGGACAGAATATCAAACATTAACCAGCGCGTGATTTGCTGGCGGATGTGGTTTCAATCCATTTACGTACGCGTTGTGCATCGCCAATACGGGTGTATTTGCCATTTGAATCGAGTAAAACAATCACAACAGGTGTGCCATTAATGGTGGCCTGCATCACTAAGCAACGGCCGGCCTCATTAATAAAACCGGTTTTGGAAACACCAATAGTCCAGTCTTCTGCTTTAACTAGTGGATTGGTATTGTGGAATGCCAAGTTTCTGCCGGTTTGGTTAGAAACAAAGCTGTATTCACTACTGGTGGTGAAGTCATGAATTTCTGGATAGCGGTGTGCAGCTTTTACCATCAAAGCTAGTTCACGCGGAGTAGAAACATTATTGGGCGTTAAGCCGGTTGAATCATAAAAACGGCTGGTGCGCATTCCCAGTGATTGAGCTTTTTCATTCATTTTACGAATAAAAGTAGCTTGGCCCGCAGGGAAAGTGCGCGCTAAAGCGGCGGCAGCGCGATTTTCAGAAGCCATTAGTGCTAAAAGCAGCAACTCACCACGGGTAAGGGTAGTGCCTACCGTTAAACGCGAGCTGGTGTTTTTTAGTGTATCAATATCGGCTTGGCTTATGGTTAGCAATTCATTTAATGGCAATTGTGCATCAAGCGTAACCATTGCTGTCATGAGTTTGGTAATCGATGCGATGGGTGTAACCGCATCGGCATTTTTCTCAAACATAATCTCGCCACTTTGCTCATTGAGCACCAACACGCCCGTGGATTGCACACCAGGGTTATCTAGAGTGGTTGACATGGCTAATGCGCGTGAAATGGTGACATCTTTACGCGCGTTAGCAATCGCACGATTGGTAATCTGTTTGTTACTTGATTTAGTCGCCGTTTTTGTTGTTTTTAATGTTTTGGTTGCTTTGGCGGACTTATTCTTCGCTGAAGCTTTGGCTTTAGCACTATGGCTTGAGGTTTTAGAGATCGACGATTTTGTGGCCGATTTATGGCCAGTATTTGCCGCCGCAGTGGCCGGTACGACCAGGCCTAGCGCTGCAACTAGTGTGCAGCATGAGAAAATGCGGTACAGCATGAGATAGAGGCTCCAAGGGCTAGGGACGGCAAAAATATGACGCTGCCATCCTTCATAATTGTGGTTTTATTTTACGCAATGAATTTAAAAATGTCATGTTAAATCAAATAGTACGGTAGGATTTGATAGAAATCGGATTAGAGTATTTTTTCGTGATTTTGTTTTTTTGCAGCAAGTTTGTTGTTGCGGTGCAGCAATAACTTGCTAGAATGGTGTTCCTTTCGAGTTGCTTTCGGAGAAAACCGATGTTTAATAACAAATCGATGGATGAAATTTTCAAGCAGCTTACTGAGACCAACCAGAAACTGTTGCAAAGCTGGGTAAATCTGGCTCAACCTGGCGAACCTGTCGCCGAGCTAGCTCCAATGCATCAGATGATGTCTGGATTGACGCAAAGCAATCCCTTTTTAGCGCAGCATGGCGATTTTTATAAGCAACAACTTGATTTATGGTTAGGCTTAATTGGTGCTAAAGAAAAAGCGCCAGTTGTTGTTCCCGAAAAAGGCGATCGCCGCTTTAATGCGCCAGAGTGGGAACAGCCGCTATTTGATTACATTAAGCAAAACTACTTGGTAACCTCTCGTTGGTTATTGCAATTGGTAGATCAAGCAAACACCGATGATGCCGCGCGCGAGAAAATGAGTTTCTTTACTCGCCAATATGTCGATGCCATGAGCCCGGCAAACTTTGCTTTTACCAATCCAGAAGTCATGAAACTGGCTTTAGAAAGTAAAGGCGAAAGTCTGCAGGAAGGCATGAAAAAGTTAATGGAGGATATGCAGAAAGGCACTATCACCATGACTGACGAATCTCAATTTGAGGTCGGCAAAAATCTAGGCATCAGCCCAGGACAAGTCGTTTTTGAAAACGAGCTGTTCCAATTACTGCAATACACCCCTGCTACTCCTCAAGTTTATTCCCGCCCCTTATTGATTGTTCCGCCTTGCGTAAACAAGTTCTACATCATGGATTTACAGCCTGATAACTCCTTAGTGGCCTACGCCGTTAGCCAAGGGTTTAAAACCTTTCTGGTTTCCTGGAAATCAGTGACGCCAGAGATGGGGCACTTAGAGTGGGATGATTACGTTGAAAATGGCGTGATTAGCGCTTGTGATGTGGTGCGTAAGATTGGCAAAGCAGAAAAAATAAATGTGCTGTCTTTCTGCATTGGCGGTGAATTAGTTTCTACCGCTATGCCGGTGATGCAAGCGCGTGGTTTGGATTGGATTGAATCTGTCACGCTGATGACGGTGATGATTGATCACACTGAGCCTGGCGATATCAAGCACTTTATTGATTGGAATCTGATTAAAAAGCGCGAAGCCTTGTTAAGCGAAGGTGGTGTGATTGGCGGTAAAGAGCTATCTCGTACTTTTTCAGCATTACGTTCTAATGATTTAATTTGGAACTACGTGGTTAATAATTATCTGAAGGGTAAAACGCCAGCACCGTTTGATTTACTCTATTGGAATAATGATTCGGCTAATTTGGCCTTGCCGATGCACACTTTTTTCCTACGCAATATGTATTTGGAAAACAATCTCACTAAGCCTAATTCATTTAGTCTTTGTGGTGTGCCTATTGATTTAACTACCATTACTGCACCAACGTATATTTTTGCTGCTCGTGAAGATCATATTGTGCCTTGGCAATCCGCCTATTTAAGCACCCGTATTTTTAAAGGCCCATTACGCTATGTACTTGGGGCTTCCGGCCATATCGCAGGCGCGATTAATCCGGTAAAAGCCAATAAGCGTAATTACTGGGTGAATGAAGATTTATCGGGTGATTCGGAAACTTGGCTTAATGGGGCAGAATCTCGCCCAGGCAGCTGGTGGCAGGATTGGAGCCAATGGCTGATTCCTTTATCGGGGGAGCAAGTTGCAGCATCTAAAACGCACGGCAATGCGGCATTCAAACCGATTGAACCAGCACCTGGTCGCTATGTAAAAGAGCGTTTGGCTTAAGGCATTTTAGATTCATCATTTAGCAAGAATTGTTAGATATCTTGTTTTTTTTAAAAGCTTTAATTTGTATGTTGATCGGCATCTTGCCACTGACAGGCTTAAATACCTTGTTTAGCGATCGCTATTAAGGTGTTTAAGCCGACTCTTGATACAGCCTATTTAAGGGAAATACCGCATGACTGAGATCGTGATTGTTGCTGCTGGCCGCACTGCTTTAGGCAATTTTGGTGGTGGCCTAGCTAAAGTGCCGGCTGCAGAGTTAGGTGCGACCGTAATTCGTGGTTTGCTTGCAAAAACCTGCATTGCAGCAGATCAAATCAGTGAAGTCATTTTAGGCAATGTTCTGACTGCTGGCCTTGGTCAAAATCCCGCTCGCCAAGCACTACGCCGCGCTGGCCTGCCAGATTCAATTCCTGCATTAACGATTAATCAAGTGTGTGGCTCTGGGCTTAAAGCGGTTGCGCTAGGTATGCAGGCCATTTTATCTGGTGAAAGCGAAATTGTTATTGCAGGTGGTCAAGAAAATATGTCGGCATCGCCCCATATTTTACCAGGTAGCCGTGATGGTTTTCGCATGGGCAATGCCACGCTAATCGACACTATGGTGTATGACGGTTTAACCGATGCGTACAACAACTACCATATGGGCGTTACGGCAGAAAACATCGCTAAAAAATACGGTATTACGCGTGAAGAGCAAGACGCCTTAGCACTGTCTTCGCAAATGAAAGCCGCTGCAGCACAAGAGTCTGGCCGCTTTGCGGAAGAAATTTTCCCTGTGCTGATTCCACAAAAGAAAGGCGATCCTATCGTGTTTGATAAAGATGAATTTATCAAACCAGCCACCACCGCTGAATCTTTAGCCAAACTGCGCGCAGCCTTTGATAAAGAAGGCACGGTAACCGCAGGTAATGCATCTGGCATTAACGATGGTGCTGCTGCGGTAATGTTGATGAGTGCTGCTAAGGCCAAACAGCTAGGCCTTACACCACTGGCAACCATTCGTGCTGCCGCTTCTGCTGGTGTAGACCCAACGATTATGGGCATGGGCCCAGTGCCAGCTACTCAGCGTGTATTAGCGCGTTTGGGCTGGAATATTGAAGATTTAGATTTAATTGAAGCCAATGAAGCTTTTGCCGCGCAGGCTTTAGGCGTAGCGCGTGAATTAAAGTGGGATGCCAATAAAGTAAACGTAAATGGTGGTGCAATTGCTTTAGGCCACCCAATTGGTGCCTCAGGCTGCCGTATTTTGGTAACGCTATTGCATGAAATGCAACGCCGTGATGCTAAAAAAGGCCTAGCTACACTATGTATTGGTGGCGGCATGGGCGTGGCTTTAGCCGTAGAGCGTTAATGCTTAGCAATTAAATGTCTAATCAAAGCCCTCACATTGAGGGCTTTTTTTTTCCGAATGTTTTTATAAGTTCCATAGGGGCAATCCACAGGGCGCTGTATATTGTATAAGCGTTTAGTATTAAGCATGTTTAATTTATTCTGATTTGCAAAGTTGGGCCGTATTTTGTCTATAAATAAGCAGATGATGGCAAGGGCTAATACCTTGGTTCTGTTTGTTTTTAAAGGAAAAAATCATGACCGGTGTTAAATTAGAGTCTAGCTTAGATTTTCCTAATCCAGATCACTGGGAAGTGGCCGCAATTGCCTTGGCTTTGCAAGAAGGCTTTGATTGGCACTATCGCTTATTTAGAGAATCAAGCCGCAAGGCTAGAACTCATTTCAAAGATGGCGATTTTCATGCACAGCGTGCAGAAGTGCGTGATCGAATCGCTTTTTATGATTTACGGGTGATTGAAACCGCAGAGCGGCTTAAACTAGATTTTAATGCGGATAGCTTGCCAGACGCTATTTGGTCGAAAGTTAAGCTTTATTTTATTGGCTTATTGATCAATCATCAGCAGCCAGAGCTGGCAGAAACTTTTTTTAATTCTGTATGCTGCCGTATTTTGCATCGCACCTATTTTCATAATGATTTTATTTTTTATCGCCCTGCAGTCTCTACTGAATATATAGAATCAGAGCCACCTATTTATCGCAGTTATTATCCAATCCAAACTGGCTTGAATGCAACCCTAGCCAAAATGTTTACGGATTTTAACTTAGAATTACCTTTTGCTGATTTAGCTAGAGATGTGCATCGCTTGCTCTTTGCTCTGCATAAATTTTTAGGCCGTTGGCCAGAGTTTGCTTTAAATACCCAAATCCAAGTGTTAGCTTCGCCATTTTACCGCAATAAAGCGGTTTATATTATTGGCAAAGCGATTCATGAAGATTTAGAAATTCCTTTTGCTTTACCGCTTTGCCGCGATGCAGAAGGGCAATTATTTTTAGATGCTGCTTTATTTGAGCCTTGGCAAATCAGCCATTTGTTTTCCTTATCCCGAGCTTATTTCTTAGTGGATATGGAAGTGCCATCGGCCTATGTGCGCTATTTACAAAAGCTGATGCCAGATAAATCACGAGCCGAGCTTTACACCATGCTGGGCTTAGGTAAACAGGGTAAAACCATGTTTTACCGTGAGTTATTTCATCATCTACGTCATTCCACCGATTCATTTGTATTTGCACCAGGCACCAAAGGGATGGTGATGATTGTATTTACCCTGCCATCGTTTCCTTTTGTCTTTAAAATTATTAAAGACATTATTGCCCCGCCTAAAGAAGTGGATCGTAGCATTGTGAAGGCTAAATATTTATTAGTAAAACAGCATGATCGGGTTGGGCGGATGGCCGATTCGCTAGAGTTCTCTGATGTGGCTTTGCCTAGAGAGCGCTTTAATGAAGATTTATTAGTAGAAATTAGAAAACTGGCTCCGTCTATTTTAGAGGAAACCGATGATAAAGTGATTTTGCGGCATTTATATATTGAAAGACGCATGATTCCATTGAATATCTTTATCGAAAAGCGCCGTGATGATGAAATCAATGCGGTGATTGAAGATTATGGTAATGCCCTGCGTGAATTAGCAATTGCCAATATTTTTCCTGGCGATATGTTATTTAAAAACTTTGGGGTGACCAGAGAGGGCCGGGTAGTATTTTATGATTATGATGAAATTGAATATATGACCGATTGCGATTTCCGCCGTATTCCCCCGCCGCCGGCTCCAGAATTTGAAATGAGCAGCGACACTTGGTTTAGCGGTAATCCTAATGAAGTGTATCCCGAAGAATTTGGCACGTTTCTATTGGGGAGGGATGATGTTAAAAAAGCGTTTATGAAGCATCATGCAGATTTACTTACCGTGGGCTTTTGGAAGAATGCAAAAGAGCGTATTAAGCAGGGTTTTATTGAAGATTTTTTTCCTTACCCACAGGAAGAGCGCTTTACTAAGCGTTTCCCAAATAAATCATAAATGCATGCTAATCATGAAATACACCCAAACAATATGGTTTGGGTGTATTTTGTGGCGTGAAAATAAAATCAGATAATCTCTTTATTTCACCTCAAGTAATTCAACATCAAACACCAGAGGGGCATTTGGGGGAATAACGTCGCCAGCACCGCGTGCGCCATAAGCCAGATCTGCAGGAATAATGAGCGTGCGTTTGCCGCCAATTTTCATCCCTGCCACACCCGCATCCCAGCCCTTAATGACGCGTTTTGCACCCAGTGGAAAGCTAAAAGGGCTTTTGCCCACCGAGCTATCAAACAGGGTGCCGTGCTGTTTTTCGGCCTTAGCGTCAAAAAGCCAGCCACTGTAATGCACTGTAACTGTGCTCCCTGTAACAGCTTCTTTGCCACTTCCTACTTTTACATCGATCTGCTCTAGTTTACTTGGGGCCGTAGTAAGCGCAGCTGGGGTGGCCGCATGGGCGATGCCATTCAGGCTAGCAAGGCCTAGGGCAATACAGAATAAGCGAGATTTCATTTATAAAGCTTCCTAAGTTTACTGTGCGTAAACTATAACACGTCCATAAATAACTTTAGTGTAAGTAAATTGGGTTTTGTGGCGTGACTAAGGCGCATAGTGCGTAGGCATCAACGGGCGTGTATGAAAATGCTTTTTAATAAGGGTACTTCGCTTAAATATATTTAATATCGTGTGGTAATTAAGTTGTTAGTTAATTTTTAAATGGTTTTATTCAGCCGCTTGATTAAAGGGGGCCTCGAAAAACCTATATTTCTAAATAAGATAAGGCGCGTATTAAAAAAATAGACGCTGCATATGCTTGATATGTAAGGAGATTTTTTTAATGCGCAACGCTGTATTATGAGATCAGATGGGTTTTTTGAGGTTCCCTAAATAAACAGCTAAATTTTTCATGCTCATCCTTTTAATGGGGATTTCTCGTCGTAAAGCTGCGTTGAAAATTTATAAAAGTTTATTAAGTAAGAAGCTATATTAGCGAAGTAAATGATAAACTTATATTCTTATGCGCAGCTTCTTTTATTGGTGTATTTATGCAAGTAAAATCAAGTCGTTGGTGGAGGAAAAAAATTGGGCTTAGCCTACGCGTTGGCCGTATTGGAAGCTGGCCGCTTGCAAAGAAATTATTACTACTGAATGTATTAGGCATTGCAAGCACTTTACTCGTCTGCTTAGCACTTTTTTCCGCATCCTATAGCTATATTGCAACTCAGCGTTTAAAAAGCGAAGCCTTAGCCAATGCTCATATTCTGGCTAATAATGTTGCACCCATGCTGGTTTTCAACGATCAAAAAGCGGCAAAAACCTTGGTGCATTCCTTTACTGACATGCCAGATTTACGCTATTTAAGTATTGTAAATACCAAAAATAAAACCTTTGCAGAGTGGGGTGTACTTGCAGCTGATAGCCCGCCGCCATTACTGATTAAACTGCTGCCACATTCAGCCGCTGAAATGACTTATGACCATATTGTTGTGCTTACGCCAGTTGCACTGGATGGAGAGCCTTTAGGCGAGATTAAATTACAAATTGGCTTTGATGCTATTTATACAGAAACGCTGCAGTTTTTCTTATTTGGGCTAGTCCTGATTGCAATTGCGATTGTGATTGCTTCCATTATTTTAAACCGTTTGCAAGTAAAAGCCTTGGCTCCTATTTTTGAGTTATCTGCTATTGCAGAAAAAGTGGCTTCAGAGCGTAATTATAGTTTGCGTGCTCAGCCAAGGGGACGGGATGAGCTTGGGCGTTTGTCTTATCACTTCAATCAAATGTTGGCCAAAATTGAGGCATGGGAAACGGATATTCGTGCAGAGCTGGATCAAAGTAAAGAATCGGCCCGCTGCCTAGATCTTTTAGCTAACTATGATAATTTAACTAAGTTACCTAATCGTCATTATTTTAATCAGGCCTTGGCAAAAATGGTGGAGCAATCATTAGTGACTGAGCAGTTTTCAGCACTGATGTTTATTGACTTAGATAATTTTAAATATGTTAACGATCAATATGGGCATGAAGCAGGTGATGCAGTACTGATTATTATTGCCCAGCGCTTAAATGTTTTATTACGCAGCACTGATATGCCTTGCCGTTTGGGAGGTGATGAATTTGCTGTTATTTTGCCTCATATTGCAAATATAGAAGCTGTAAGCCATTTGGCCGATCGATTAGTGGCGGCTGTTAATCAAGATATTATTATTCACGGGAATATTATGCCTGTGGGTGCAAGTATTGGTATTGCCTGCTGCCCATTACATGCTCGTGATGAAAAAATGCTCTTGCATTATGCTGATTTAGCGATGTATCAGGCAAAAAAAATGGGTAAAAATATGTCTTTCGTTTATTCTGAATAAATATGAAAAACTTATTTATTCTATTTTTAGCATTTTATGTTAATCATGCTTTAGCCGATGGCGATCCTAGTCTGGAAGATCTATTGGATACGGGCTTGTTAAACCCATCTAGGAATGTAGATGCATCGACTGCTTCTAAGTTTTCGCAAAGAATTCAGAATGCGCCTTCTGCAGTGCGTGTTTTAAGCCACGATGATATTGCAGAATATGGCTATCGCACGCTAGGCGAGATATTACGCAGTTTGCCTGGCCTTGATACCAGTTATGATTATGTAAATACTTTTTTAGGGGCAAGAGGGGTTGCTATTCCTGGTGATTATAATACCCGCGTGCTAATTTTAATTGATGGTATTCGCTTAAATAACAATGTATTTGATAGTGCTTTGGTGGGTAATGAATTTCCATTAGACGTTGATTTAATTGATAGGGTTGAATACGCAGCAGGGCCGGGATCGGCCATCTATGGCAATAACGCTTTTTTTGGGGTGGTGAATATTTTAACCCGTGGGGCTTCAAGCCTACGCGGTGCCGAGGCATCGCTTGAATATGGCAGCTTTAATACACATAAATTACGTGCCAGTGTGGCAAAAAGATTAGATAACGGTGCTGAATATTTATTATCAGCCAGCCAGTTTTATCGTGGAGGACCATCGACTACTGCCTATATGGATTATTCTGTTGTTGCACCTGATTTTAAAGGCAGTGCGGCAATAGATTATGAAATAAATAATAATATATTTGCTAAATTTTCTATAGGTGGATTGCAATTAACAGGCGTATTTAGTAATAGAGAGAAAGGTAATCCAGTATTAATGAATTTTACCAATGATCAGCTATTAATTATGAATGGTAAATCAGTTGCAAGTAGCCAGCATGCATTTGTTGGGATGAGTTATGAGTTTAGTTTGTTTAATGATTGGAATTTTCAAACGCGTTTAAACTATCACGAAGAAGAGTATCAGGGCAGTAATCCATTTTACTTTGATCCAACGTCCATGTTTATTGCCAAGGAAGATGCAATAGGGCGCTGGTGGGATGGTGAGTTTCAGGTCGTTAATAATCGGCTGGAAGGGCATAAAATATTATTGGGGGCTGAAGGGCGTTTAAATGTAGAGCAATCGTGGCGTAGCTATATTGAAGGCTGGGATAGTCAAGTTAATCGTCAGCAATCTAGTCAACGTTTTGCGGCATTTACGCAGGATGAAATCTCGATTAATGATCAGCTTACTTTTATTGCAGGGGCTAGATTAGACCATACTGAATTTGGAAGTAATATTAATCCACGATTAGGACTAATTTGGAATCCACAGGATAAAACAAATTTTAAATTATTGTATGGATCTGCTTTTCGTAATCCTAATTTTTTTGAACAGACACAGAATGAAGCTAATTTTTTTCATGTAGCCAATGCAGAGAAAATAAACACTATAGAGTTGGCAGCTGAGTATTATTTTTCGCCGAGCACTAAGTTTAATAGCTCTCTCTACCATTATAGGATGAGTGATTTAATTGGGCAGGCTAACTATGAGACAGGTCTTGTTTACCTTAATTTGGAAGAAATAAAAAGCATAGGCTGGGAGACAGAGCTGGAGCAGCGTTTTAAAAATGGCCTTCAAGCAAAATTAGCTTATTCATTACAAAGAACCACGATTGCTGGCCATGAGGTGTTTAACTCTCCTCGGC
The DNA here is from genome assembly GCF_025352645.1 of Iodobacter sp. Classification (GTDB taxonomy): domain Bacteria; phylum Pseudomonadota; class Gammaproteobacteria; order Burkholderiales; family Chitinibacteraceae; genus Iodobacter. The sequence goes on from NZ_JANXSO010000170.1 coordinate 12,821, forward strand.
ATATGCTTAATTTTAAATTCTCTGTGCCTTTATTTGATTCGCATTGGAAGCTAGCAAGTGAGTTGCGCTATCTAAGCGGCCGAGAAATATTTTTTGGCCATTTAGATCCGCAATGGCTGGGTGATATGAGCCTAAATGGTGAGCTTAATAAAAATTTTTCTATTTCTTTAACTGCACATAATATTGGCGATGTTTCTTATAGAGAAGCAACGCGCATTGCAAATTATGATTCATTTTCAGCTAAACAAGATGGTCGTGATATTCGGCTTAAGCTCAATGTGAGGTATTGATCATGAGCCGCTTATTTTTATTATTCTTGTTTATTTCTGCAAATGCTTGGGCGGTTGTAGATGAGTTTGAGTTGAAAGCTACCTTTATTTTTAGGTTTGCTCAATATACGAGCTGGCCCCCGCCACCTAATAAAGAAACATTGCTATGTGTATTAGGGCAGAAAGAAATTTTTGATGAATTAGAAAAATTTAAAGATAGAAAAATAAATGGTAACTCTATACGTGTGATTAAATTGCCATCTATTAAAACTGCGACAGATTGCAATGTGGTTTTTATTGGGGCACGGGAAAATTTTAATAGTATTATGCCTATGTTAAGGCCTTTGCCTATTTTGGTGATTGGCGATAGTGCCGATGCTTTTGAAGAAAAAGCGGTGATTGTTTTGGTTACCGAGCCCAATCGTATCAGCTTTAAAATAAACCGCACCCAAGCTAATAATGTTGGCTTGGTGATGAGTGCACAATTACTTAAATTGGCAAAAGAGGTAAGGTGAGTGCGGATGGTTTTTTATTCACGGCAAACAAGACAATTTGCGTACTATTAAGCAATTCTATTCATTTAATAACTGCCGTGATGCTGCAAGGTCAAAAAAGGCGCAGTCCACGAAATACACAAAAAACACCAGTAGACCCTAATGCCGTTCACTTAAATATTTTGCTTAAGTTTCCCCTTTGTAAAGAGGGAAGCAAAACCAACACCTTAAGTGAACGGCATTACCAGTAGACCCCGTATTAAACGCCAAGCTAAATTTTCTTGAATTTTCAGCGGGCTAAAAAAGCGTCATATACTCGTGTTTTTGTCGGGGATTCAGTAGCGTAGCTGGATTCCCGCCTGCGCGGGAATGACGCTGGTCGTGCAGAGTAAAGCCAATCCTATCAACTTAAGAGCACTGTTGATCGTTAAACCTTAAGCGATCAACTTAGATCTCTCTATTACAAGCGTTGAAACAGCGTAGGGCGGGAGAAACCCGCGTTTTTTAGTATCGCTCGCGGGTTTCACCCACCCTACGAATGGCATATTGCTTAAGTTGATAGGATTGAGCGTAAAGCCACTAATCAGGTAATCAAGGATGGGCAAGATATATTGCCTTGGCCCAGTCTAGATTATTTCAGGTTTCACTGGCACAGGCATATTGCTTATCCAGCTTGCTTAAGCCCAATCCCGTAGATTTATGAATTTTTAATTGCACGGGGATGCGCTCTTTTAATGCCTCAACATGGCTGATGATGCCTATCATTTTGCCGCTGGCATTAAGCTGGTCGAGGGCATCTAGTGCAATTTCTAGCGTTTCGCCATCCAGTGTACCAAAGCCTTCGTCTAAAAATAGCGAATCAATCGAGGTTTTATGGCTGACCAAGTCTGATAGCGCTAACGCCAGCGCTAGGCTAACTAAAAAGCTTTCTCCACCGGAGAGGGTTCTGGTGTCTCGCGCCACATCACCCTGCCAAGTATCGATAATCCCCAGCTCCAGCTCGCCGCTGCTTTTACGTATCAGCTGGTAGCGGCCATGCAGGCGCTCTAGCTGACGATTCGCCAGTTGGATTAAATGCTCTAGCGTTAAGCCCTGTGCAAATTTGCGATATTTGGCCCCATCTGCCGAGCCGATTAGGCTGTTTAGATGCTGCCAAAGATCGTAATCCAGTGTCTTGCTATTGATTTGATCTAATAAGGCCACTTGGCCCATTTTTCTGGCCTCATCACTGCTGAGTGCGCCGCGAATCTCGCCCTGCTGCTGATTGCTTTGGCTGATGGCGGCAGCAAGCTGGCCTAGCTCTTGTTCTAGCTCGGCTAAGCTTTGGGTGGTTTTTGGCGCTGCTTGTAATAGCTGCTCGGCTTGCTGGGCTTGAGCGAGCAGGGCATCGGCCTGAATCTTTGCGGTATCCAGCCGCTGCTTTAGCGCTATGAATGCCGATCGTTGCGCCTCGCTTAGCCTTGCCGCCATAAAGGCGGCATCGTTGGCAAATGGGCTGGCGGCCAGCGCGCTAGTCCACCGATCGGCGGCGATGTTCAGCACCGTAGCATGATCTGCCGCGCGTTTTTGTAGGGCTTGCGCGGTGCCTGCCTGCTGGTTTTGCTGATCTTGCAGCTGGCTGATTTGTTGGCTACAGGCGGCCAGATCGCTCTCTGGCTGGCTTGAATGCAGTGGCTCCCCAATTGTGCCTGCGGCTTGCTGTTGCCAGTGTGCTGCTTGCTCGATTGCCGCGCGGTTTTCTTCACCTTGGATATAAATAGTTTGGGTTAGCTCTTGTAAGGTTTGCTGCGATGCTTGCCAACTATGCCACTCGGCCTCGCGCTCGGCTAACCACATGCTGCTGTTGGCAGGAAGGATTTGCTCAGGTAAAGACAGGCGCAGCGCCTCGGCTTGGGTGAGGTGCTGCTCGCTAAGTTTACTGAGCCTTGTTTCTAAATCTTGGCGCTGTTGTAGGGCACTGCTTAGTTTTTGCTCGGCAAGCGTCAGTGCTTGTGCGCATTCTGCCCAAGCTTTTTCTGCGGCGTGGCTAGCGGTTTTGGCGGCATCTAAGGCGGTTTTGCTGCTGCTAAGCTGGTCTAGAGTGGCTTGCGTGGCAAGAATCGCTGCATCGTGCTGTTGCCTGAGCTGGGCTAAATCGCCTTGCTGGGCCAGCGTTTGCCAAGCTTGTTCCTGATTTGCCATCTGGGTTTGCAATAATTGCAGCTGCGTTTGCTGGCCCTTAATCACGTTATCTAAGTGATCATGCTCTTTTCTAAGTGCATTGCCCTGCTCGGTAAGGCTTTCTAGCTCGAGTAGCTTATTGGCCAGCTCTGCCTCGGTGGCGGAAACATTTAGCGCTTGGTAGGCCGCAATCGCTGGGTGCTCAAGCGATCCGCAGAGCGGGCAGGCGGTGTCGGGCTGTAATTGCTGACGATGCGCTTCTAGATCAGTAATCCGCCGCTCTTGCTCTAGCAGCTTTTGCTTGTCATTGACCTGCTGCTTGCAACTTGAAAACTGAACTCTAAGCGCGGCTAAGTCCTGATCTTTACTGGCAAATGCTTGCTGGGAGTCGTGCAGCTGCTGTTGCAAATCGCTCGCTTGAGCAGCACTTTGCTGACGCGTTTTACTCAGTTCTTCTAGTTTGTTTAACTCTACCCCGCGTGCTAACAGCGTTTGCCAATCGGCCCAAATATGGGCTTCGTCCTTACCTGCTAGTGTTTGTTGCAATGCATTGAGCTGTGTTTGTTCCGTGGCCTTGGTGCTTTGGTAATGGGTGTGGCTGCTGCTCACTTGCACCTGCTGCTGTTTTACCGCTGCGGCGAGTTGGCAGTTGGCCAACTGGCCTAGTTCGGCTTGCAAGCCTTGAATATCGCTATTCAAGCTGGCTAAGCTGCTGAACGCCATGCGCCAGCCGCTGAGCTTTTCACCCAGCTTGGCAAAAGCTGGCTGCTGGGCTTGCAGCAGGGCGTTTTGGGCCGCTTGGGATGTATGCAGTTGTTGTTGCTTTGTGCTCGCTATTTGGCTGGCGATTTGATGCGCTTGCCAGCGTTTTTTGCTATGTAGCTGCTGGGTTTCATTTTGCTGCTGCGCCAATGCGCCCAGCTCTGCTTGGATTTCTTTGTTGGCAAGTTGGGCATTTTCAAGGGCCGACCAAGGTGCTTGTAGCTTTTCAGCGGGCTCGCTGCTGGCCAGTTGCACTAGCTCGGCCTGCTTACTTTTTAGCTCTGTTTCAGCCTGCTGCTGCTGATTTTGCGCATCCTGCAGCTGGCGTTTGGCAAGGCTTAGCGCCTCACACCATTGCTTATTATTTTGGCTATTGAGCTGCTGTGCTTTAAGCGTGGCCTCGTGGCCTGCCAGCTCGCTGAGCTGAGTTTGCAAGCTGCTTTTTTGCTCCTCGCTCATCAGCTCTACGCCAGAGGCTTTGGCTTTAAGTTGATCGAGTTCCTGCTTACTGTTTTTGCACTGCTCAAATACACTTTGTGAAATATGGCCGTAAATATCGGTGCCGGTTAGTTCTTCTAACAGCTCGGCGCGCTCATTGGCATCGGCATTTAAAAACGCAGCAAAGCCGCCCTGCGCCAGCAGCATAGATTTAGTAAAACGGCCAAAATCCAGCCCAGTCAGGGTTTCAGTCAGCCTGAGCTTTTCATTGATTTTATCGCTGAGGATTTGCCCTGTGGCATCTGCCAGCTCTACTTTTGGCGCTTGCAATGCACCACTTGGCAGATTGCGTGCGCGGCGCTGGCTCCAGAAGGCTCGGTAGCGTGCGCCTTTGACTTCAAACTCAACTTCGGCCAAGCAATCGGCGGTGTGGCGGGTCATCAGCTCATTACTGCTGGCCGAGATGCTGCTCATTCGTGGTGTTTGGTGATACAGCGCTAGGCAAATTGCATCCAGCAGCGTGGTTTTACCCGCGCCGGTGGGGCCGGTAATCGCAAATAGGCCGTTGTCTTTAAACGGCGCAGCAGTAAAGTCGATCTTCCACTCGCCCTTGAGTGAATTAATGTTTTTTAAGCGCAGCGTCAGTAGTTTCATGGCTTGGCTTCCTGTAAGCCAGAAACAATTTGTGTATATAGCCCTTCTAGCTGTTTTTGTAAGCTGGGCTCTAGCTCTTCGCTGGCGATGCGTTGGCTAAATACATCGGCGGGGCTGAGTTCTGCCAGTGTTTCTGTGTGGCCTGGCTGCCAGCTTGCCGCCGTATTACGCTCCTTACGGATACGCAGTACTTCGATGGCTTTATCGCCAATCATGGCTTGAATACGGCTGGGTAAATCGCTGAGGTAATCGTCTTGGCTAACGAGCACTTCCAGCCAGACCGTATGCTTGGCGGTGATTTCATTGATGGCCATTTCCAGCTCGGCAAGGTTACCGCGCAAGGTGGTCAGCTCCTGAAAGCGTGGCACCGGCAGCGGGGTGATCGTTTGCAGGCCTGTGTGGTTTAACGTGATGAGCAGCACTTCTTTAGTCTGCTTCGCCTCGTCAAAGCTGAGTGGAATCGGCGAGCCGCAATAGCGGATATGCTCAAAGCCACCCACTTTTTGTGGGCGATGAATATGCCCCAGAGCAATATAGTCAGCAGGCGGAAAGGCGCTGGTGGGGAATGCTTCCAGCGCGCCAACGTAAATCTCTCTAACCGATTCGCTGGCGCTGGCCCCTACGGTGGTGAGGTGGCCGGTGGCGATTATTGGTAAATGATCTTGCGCATATTCATCGCGTTTGGCTAAGGCCAGTTGATACAGGGTTTGGTAGTGCTTAAAGATGCCATCTTGCAATGAGAGTTGTTTTTCCTCAGCAGTTTGCCCTGCTAGGCTTTGCTGCACATCTCTTGGCCGGATAAACGGAATCGCACAAATAATCGCCCCTGGCGTGCCATCTTTTTGTTCCAGCACTAGCACTTGCTCAGCTAACTCATCGCTTACTCCGGCAATCACCGTGGTATTTAGCTGGGCCAGCAGCGATTTACTTTCACTTAAAGTAGCAACTGAGTCATGATTGCCGCCCAGTAAAATAAGCTTTGTGCCGGTTTTTTGGAGGGCAACAATAAAATGGTTGTAAAGCTCCCGTGCGTAACTGGGGGGCGAGCCTGTATCAAAAATATCCCCTGCCACCAGAATAGCGTCAGCATTGTGTTCAACTACCGTGGCAACCAACCAGCTTAAAAAAGCCTGATGCTCCGCCTGGCGAGTCTTGCCCATAAAATGCTGGCCTAAGTGCCAGTCTGAGGTGTGGATGATTTTCATGATGATTTTCAGGGAGAGTGGTACAGGTGGAAGCGCTTGCGAATGGTAGCGGGTTTTTGCTGCACTGACTAAGAAAGGCGCAGAAATCACTAATCACCTTAAATGATCAGTGCTTCCGCTATTTTCTCCATCCCATGCGCCACCCTCGCCTTATTACACTGCTCATCGCCTGCCACTACTTCGCGGCAGGTGCTTGAACGGTTGGTGTAAATGCTGCAGCTGACGCTTTCACCGACTTGTCCGCCAAGGGCGATACAGCGGCAAGGTTTGCTGGTGCTGCCGCGCATGGCAACATAGTGGGGGCTGATGGGGATGGTCAGGGTGGTGGGGACACTACCCTGCGGGGCGGCATCGGTTTCGCCCCAGTAGAAAGACACTCGAAAGTTAGCGCAGCAAGCGCCGCAGGTTTGGCAGTGCATCGTAGTGGCGAAGGCTCGCGTAAGAGGTACTGTGTGTTAAATCAAATGTAGGGGCACGGCATGCCGCGCATATTATTATAATTTAACATTATGTCAGATAAATGTCAGTATTTGGATGGGGTGTATAAGCATGGCGCATGTTTTAAGGAAGGATGATTTGGCCGCACAGCCGTGGAAAAACGGCGCAGGGCAGACTTATCAGATTGCGGTGTCACCCGCTGGGGCTGGGCTTGCCGATTTTGACTGGCGGATCAGCATGGCCAAGGTGGGGCAGAGCGGGGGCTTTTCTGATTTTAGTGGGGTAGATAGGAGCTTGGCGATTTTGGCCGGTACTGGCATTGCTGTAGAGATTAATGGTGCTGCTGCTTTTAGTCTTACAACACAGGATGAGGCGCTGTGCTTTGCTGGGGAAGAGAAGATTTTTGCTAGCCTGTTGCAAGGAGAAGTGCTGGATTTTAATGTGATGACACGGCGTGATTGCTATACACAGCAGCTAAGCCAGCAGCTATTTAGCCAGCCTGAAACCCTAGTGCTTAATGGTGAAGGGCGGCTATTATTTTTGGCTGCGGGCGAATCTTTATTGTGCCAGCAGGGCGAGCTGCAATTTGTACTTGGGCCGTTTGATAGTCTGTATCTGGATGAGGACGATAGTGGGCAATGGCTGCTGGTGCCTTATGGTGAAGTGCGTTTATTTGGGGTGCAGCTAAATAAAGCCTGAGGGATTTTGACTCAATAAAATTGGTAAGGCAGGGCAATATTATTTCTTTATTTGTTTGTTTTTTGTAAGTTATTTAATGTATATTGATGTACTTTTATGACGCTATTTGAATATTTTTGTAACATATAAATACATTAGTATGTTCTAATTTAGTGAAAATACTTAATTGGAATAGACTGATGCACTTAAAATGGTTAAGAAATAAACGATCTAAACAAGCTATTTTGCTTGCAATGGCTTTCGCCACTGTCTTAGTGGCTTGCGTTACGAGCGAAGGTGAACAGAGCAGTGGGGCGACCAGCCCATCACCTGCTGGGCGGCAGCAGGAGCAGTCAGAACATGCGCCGGTGCTGCTTGATCCGCCTCAGCACCCTTATGGCTTACCACCGCGTCAGGAGAAAGAAACTGCGTCACCTGTGGGGGCTCCAGGCCGAGCAGCAGGGGTATCCGCACTGCCCGTGCCCGTGTATGCCGAGTGTGATCAGAAGCGCTTATTTACTTTATCGGGCGCAGCCCTTGCTCAGTATGTAGCCACCTTGGAAGGTAGCTGCATGAATAGCCTGTTTGAAGCCAATGCATCAAACTATGCTTTGCTGTCAGCAAGCAATATGCAGGCGGTGGCGCAGGAGGCGCGTTTGCGTGCCCAGCGCTGGCAGCCAGGTAAGGCAGATGGCCTGTGGCCGCTGGCAACTTTTCTGAAGGCGGGCTATTACACGCAGTTTAGCCATGCACAGGAAGTAGGCGCTTATGGCCGAGCAGTGGATCAGCCGGTAATGCAGGTCGTTAGCGCGCTGGCAGATAATCCCGCGCTGTGGCTGAATCAAACAGAAGATGCTTCACAATCTGGCGAAGCTTGGAAGCGTCAGAATGATGCAAGGCTGAGCATTAGCGAAACCATGATTCTGGCCGATTCTGTGCGTAGTTCAGAATTTTCCCTACCTTTGCTAACAAGCTTTTTTGCGCATTATCAGCGTCAATTTAAGCAAAGCTATGCTCGCTATGCCCTGCATCCTATGCAAACCACCTTGTTTAATCTGCATGGGCAGAGTGGATTTGCTGATCAAGTTGCGGCAGGCCAGCTCGATGGCCTAGTCAGCAGCCTTGCTGCTTTATTACGCCAAGGCCGTGGGGCGTTTGAAGACGAGCAGATGTTTTTAAATACAGTGCGTGAAACTGGGCGTTTTATGCTTTACCCCAAAACCACGCCGCTGGCCGAGCCTGCCGTTGCCTTACATCTAAATGCGGAACGATTCTCGGCGGTGTGGGCTGAGGCGGTATACGCGCTTAAGACCATCGCCAAGGTGCCTTGCGATCGCTACAACCTTTGTAATGCCGAAGCCGAGCTAAAAACCAAGCTGTTTCCGAATCGCTGGCAGTTTGATAATGGCAATTTGGTGTTTGAAACACCGCTGAGCCGTGATGAGGTTGAGCCGCTTTACTACGCCATGAAGCAGGTCGAGGCGCAGTTAAAACGCGTAAGCGGAGTAAGCGAGCCGGTTAAAAATGATCCGAACCCACGTTTACGTATGGTGGTGTATGGCACTAAGGCTGATTACGGCAGCTTCCAAGGCTTGCTCAATGGTTTGTCTACGGATAACGGCGGCATTTATATTGAAAACGGTGCCACCTTTTACACCTACCAGCGCACCAGCGAAGAAAGCTCGCTGTCTTTAGAAGAGCTGGTTCGCCACGAATACGTGCATTATTTATCTGGGCGTTTTATTCAGCCTGGTATGTGGGGCACGGGCGAGTTTTCCCGTGATAGCCGCCGTTTGCCTTGGTATGACGAAGGCTTTGCCGAATTTATGGCGTGGAGCACCTCGCGTGAGGGTATTAAAGTACGTGGGCATGTGGTAGAGGTTGTGGCTAGCAACTGGCCAGCCAGTTATCAAACGCCAGCGCAAATTATGCGTTCTAGCTATAGCGATGGTTGGGATTTTTATAGCCATTCGGCACTGTGGTTCTACTTTTTACATCGCAATGAGCCAGGTATTTTGGCCGAGGTGTTACAGCAATTACGTAATGATGATGTTAAAGGCTTTGATGCACTGGTGAAGCGCCTTAGCGCAGATACAGCTTTAAGTACCCGCTTTAAAGCCTTTGTAGATCAGCAGGTTACATTACAGCGTGCTGGGCAATTGGGTGATACTTCAACATTAAAAGGGAAAGACTGGCTGCCTCAATCTGAATGGCAGCTTGCAGACCCAGCGCTTATTCAGAACTATATAGCCAGAGAGCTGCCACTAAGCTGCCGTAACTGGGCAAGCGGTACAGATAGTGAACTGCACCGTTTTGAATGCACAGGCTCGACGGCCATTCGTGCCACCACCTTGACTGCGGCTCATCAAGAAAGCGATGCCTTGCTGAATAAAGCACTCATTAATTTGCAAGGTAAAGCCAATAACTTTATTGCGGTGAATTGCTTTGCCAGCGATTATCAGCTGGATATGCATCGTGCGGCATTGCGTTGTGAAGGCCCGCTGGCAGCAGATAACGCCGTAACACCACATCCAACCGGCATCCCTGTCACGCCGCCGCCAGTCAAGCCAACGGTTGTGCCAACACCGCAGCCCACGGCTCGTCCAACTGCCGTGCCAACATCGACCCCTAACCCAACCGTGCCTCCAACTACGGTGCCGACTGCACGGCCAAGCCCTTTACCTACTCAGCCACCATCAACACTGGCCTTATTAAAAACCCGCTACAGCAGTACGGGCCGCTGCTTGCGCGTCACGCTGGGGGCGAATCAGCCGGTTGATCGTTTTGTGTTGGTCAACCCAGCTAAGCTGGGGCGGATTAATTTCTCTGAATACGGCAGCTTCACTTACCGCCGTGATCAAGATCAGCCAGGGCTGGCAGACAGCATTATCGTTCGCTTGTATCGTGGCCAACAGTATCAAGATATCCGTGTGGTACTGGATGCCAAACCCGTAGATCAAAGCGAAGAAGCCTGCTGGGCTGCTGCTTAAACCGGTAGTTAGATCAGTGCAGCAGGGTTGTTTTCCTGCTGCATAGCCCTACTCATACTGGGTTTTATTACCATAAATAGCCGGTGTTGGCCGCTCAGCTAAGCGCAAAATAGCAAGGCTTTTAATGGGGTATTTAAGATATAAGTGATTGTAAGTATTCGCTTTATTGCCTTGTTTAAGTCTTGGCGGCAAGCTGCTTAATAGCCGCAGCCAAGCGTGGCCGGCATGTTTTTAACTCTAGAGGCCCGCTTGACAGCAGCGCGCTATAAAGCTGACTATGCGCCCACTATGATGAATATGACCCGCGTTTATTCTTATTATTATCTGGCTTGCCCACAGGCAGCCCGATGGGTCGCGTTCATCTGAAACACACAGATAGAAGCATCCAAGGCCGCCAAATTAGGCGGCCTTGTTGCATTCTGGCCTGCCTAATTTGTTGGTTCTTGAGCTCTACGAAAAAAGGACCATATCATGACTACTCGCTCTAATTGGGGCTCTAAGCTGGGATTTGTGCTGGCTGCGGCAGGCTCTGCCATTGGCCTTGGGGCCATTTGGAAATTCCCTTACGTGACCGCCATGAATGGCGGTGGCGTATTTTTACTGCTGTTTTTATTTTTTAGCTTCACCCTGGGCCTTGCCCAAATGGTGGTGGAATTTACCCTGGGCCGCAGTGCGCAAACTGGGCCGGTGGGGATGTTCCGCAAGCTGGCCGGT
>NZ_JANXSO010000171.1 GCF_025352645.1 Iodobacter sp.
CGGACTCGATCCACAAGCGTGGCTGACCGACACCTTAGAAAAGTTACCCACTTGGCCAAACAGCCGCATCGATGAATTACTGCCGCTACGACTGCTAGCAGAAACTTAAGCGTCAAGGCGGTGGAGCGGCTGAGCCTTTACCATGCAAAATGGCTAATCTTACCTACACCTAACTTACAAGTTTTTTTTGCTGTATTTTAATAAGAAAATGATGGAATAGTTATGTGTTACTAAAGAAAAGCGCTGTATGGCATGTTGAGTTTGCCATCCGACGGGAGGTGCTATGGTGGAGTGTAGATAAGACTAGAGTAAACTAATGCTTACTAAATAGGAGTTAAATCATGCCCACCCAGCTGCTTGCGCTTGGTGTGATCGGCGTGCGTTTGTACGAGCGTATTTTGATATCTCCTGTACAGTATTCGGATGAGCTTGCTGATCATATTATTGATGAAATTAACTACTATCTACCCATGGCTCCATTGAGAGAGAAAAACGTGCTATTTCATTTAGCATGTGAAATTCATGCTGCATTAGAAGAGTGTGATAAAGACATTAACTCTATTGCGGGGCGTCATCAAGTTGTGGTGATTGTTTCTCGGCTTATTGTGCAATCAAAGAAGTATTCCCACTTATACCACGATTAAATTTATTATTTTAACTCGCTATTCATACGTGACTCGCTCGCAATAAGTTATGCTAGCAATGCCTATTCTGGATGCTTATTTGCGAGTGATGATGCGTATTCAAAGTTCTGATTTAATTGAGCCGTTAGCCGCTTTGTTGGCTATGGGAGCGCTTATATGGCTTGGCTTGATGATCATGTCCCCCTTCTTGGCTTCGGTAATTTGGGCTGCGATTTTGGTTTACTCTACTTGGAAGCCTTATCAGTGGCTAGTTAGACTATGCCGAGGCCGCCGCTTTATTGCCGCTTTGTTGCTTATTGGCGCTTTGCTGACTTTCCTAGTTTTGCCTTTGCTATTTGCTGGGATTGAATTTGCGAGCCAAGCGGGTTCTTTAATTAAAACAGTAAGGCTGCAATTTGAAGCAGGTTGGCCTGTTTTACCTGCATGGGTCAGTACTTTTCCTTATCTTGGTGAATGGCTGAATGGCTTCTGGCTTAAATTAGGCCAAGGAGATCCTCAGTTATTAGAGCGTATTCGAGGCTTGAGTGGCCCTGTAGCTACAGGTTTATTACGATTTGGGGGGATTGTTGGCGGTGGTTTTTTATTATTAGCTTTAAGTTTGATTGTTTCTTTTTTCTTTTATATGCATGGCGAAAGCGCATCGGCATGGTTAAAAGGAGCAATGCGGCGTATTGCAGGTGATAAAGCTGAATCGTTGTTAAATGTGGCAAGTGGTACGGTAAGAGGAGTTGTTTATGGTTTTTTAGGTACTGCTTTAGTGCAGGGCATATTGGCTTGGTTTGGTTTTTTAATTGCCGGTGTACCTAATTCATTAACACTTGGTTTTGCTAGTTGTTTTCTTTCTTTATTACCAGGTGGGCCAGGCTTAATTGGTTTGCCTGCTGCGGCGTGGTTGTATCAGCAGGGGCATACTGGCTGGGCGGTGTTTTTGGCCATATGGATGGTAGTGGTGGTGGGCACTGCAGATAATGTGGTTAAGCCGCTCTTTATTGGTAAAGAAAGCGATTTACCCTTTATTTTGATTTTATTTGGTGTATTGGGTGGGGCTTTGGCATTTGGTTTATTAGGGGTGTTTTTAGGTCCAACCCTGTTGGCGGTTTGTTATACCTTGCTAGGGAGCTGGGTAAAAGGTGGAACCGCTCGTGTTTGAGGTGTGAGTTATTATTGAATGAGGCAAGGCACCGCGGGAATGGCGGTGCCTTTTTTCTGGTGATTATTTTATTTCGAAAATTTTGCCAAAGTTGGCAATTTCTAGCACGGCTTTGACGGTGCCACGGCAGTTTACCAAGGTGACTTTCCGACCATTAGCGCGTTCATTTAATAGCAGTAACATGCCTAATGCTGCTGAGTCCATGTAATCCACAGCGCTAAAATCCATCTCTAGCTCGGTCAGACCAGGGGTTTCTAGTGCTGCGGTAGTGGCTTGTTTGAACTCACGATGGGATTCAAACGTAAAATTGCCGTTTAACATGATACGACCTTTATGATCATCAATCTTAGTGCTGGTTTGCATGATTATATCCTTCGTTAATCTCAATTCAGTTTAGCAAGGCTAAGCCGCTCGCCGGACTTAGGACTGACCTACTGCGAAAACGCCTGATTCGTGCATATTTCACGCATTTTTTCGTTGAGAAGTTAGCTGTTCACCTCGGAAATGCATGAAATGTGCCTCAAACTGGCCATTTCCTCGTTACGGCCGCCTAAACCCGACAAAAGCTGCTAGGATTTTTACATCCTCTTCATTGTAGAGATGCATTTTGATTTTTGCTGGGAGTTCATTATTACTTAACTAAGACTTTAGGTCAGTTAGTTATGCCATAGCGCATTTTAGTTTTACGATAAAACTCTTGCAGCTGTAAGCCTCTACCATTGACTGGATCTAGTTCGTGGATGCGTTGTAGGAAATCATTGCTTAATTGCATCCATTCTTGATGCCAGCCATGCTGGTTGGTATGGGCCAGTAGCGCATTGACAGTATTGAGCAAGACTTGCAAATTACCTGGCATTTCGGCGGCTGCACGGATAAATCGCTCGGCAGCGCCTGCTAAATCACCGCTACGTGCCAGTTGCACGGCCTCATTATTGAGGGTGACAATACTGGCGGTATTTTCTTTGATCAGTAGCTCGGCTTGCTCAGGTTTGCCGTGCTGCTGATAAAGTGTTGTGATCTTTGCCGCCAATGATAGGTCATCATGGCGATTTTTTAGAAGATTGCGCACCACAATTTCTGCTAATTCTTCCCTTTGTTGATTAAAACAGGCTTTTGCTAAAGCCAAGCCAACGGTTGGGCTTGGTGGGAGCTTGAGTTGTACAAGTTGCGATAGTGCGATATTAAGCTGGTTTTGAGCGCTTTCTACTTCGCCTACTTGCATGGAGATATCGGCATCAAGCGCATCGGCTAAAATGATGACTTGTGGGTCTTTAAAATCCTTCCGTACCTCTGCTACGGTACGGCGAGCTGCCGCCATATCGCCTCTACTAATTTGCACATCGGCTAATTGCCCGTAATCGCTTGGGTTACGTAAGAATGAATGCCGAGCAATTTTTACTGTTTCTAACAGTGCCGTTTCTGCCGTGGCTAAATCGCCACTACGCAGGGCGACATCACCGAGCTGACGCTGCCTTGTTGCAACAAAGGGGGATTTAACAATGGCGCGTTGTAAGGTCTCTTTTGCGGCTTGGTCATTGCCTAGTGCTTGTTGGGTGCGCGCAAGCCAATCGTAGGCTTCTAGAGCATGCTCATGCTCGCTAATGATGGCTTTAAATACCGAGGTTGCTTCTGAATAGCCTTTTAGCTGATATAAGGCCTTGCCTAAGGCCATTTTTGCCCAAGGTAAATCTTGCTCAACAAGTAGCTGTCGGCATTGGTCTCGAACACTGACCCAGTCGCCAATTCGCAGGAGTAGATGAATTTTTAGGCGCAAAAAATCGATTGCGTATTCGCCACTGGTTTTGGCTGCTTTGATGCAAAGTTGGATCGCACTTAAGAAATCGTGGGCCATAATGGCTTCATCCACTAATTTGAAACGTACTTTTTTCTGCAGGGCCGTGAGTATCCGGCTATAGAGCATTTCACTGGTAAAGGGCTTGAGTAAAATACTATCCGGTGATTGCTCAGCTGCTCCGAGTACTTTTTGGGCGCTTCTCTCGGCGGTCATTATGATAAAAATAGACGAGGCCTTGAGTAAATCATTGCGGCGTGCCTCATCAAATAGAAATAAACCGTCTTGCCCCGTGCCTAAATCATATTCACACAGTACCAAGTCATATTTAATCCGGCGGATGCTGGTTAAGCCTTCGCTGCTGCTACTGGCATGATCAACATGGCTGGTGCCATATTGGCCTAGTGTCATGCCGACGGTAGTACGAACTTCAGCCACTGGATCGATCACTAAGACCCGTAAACTGGCGATGTCAGGAATGCCGTTGGCGGCTTTACGCTTGGCCGTAGCTGAGGATATTACCGAGAAGGCGCTAATTTTTTCAGCCATAGGATTTGAGGCTTTTAGGTATTAGATGAGGTCTCTACCGTGGTCTGCTAAAAAGTAAACCACGGTAATGAGTAAGGGCCATAGAGTAAATTAAAGAGACTAGCTTGCCTATATGCTTCTTATAGCTAAGTTGCCATCTTGTATCAATTCAAGAATAAACAACCACTTGGGCTTATAGCGTTTTTAATTTTGCATAAGCTACAGCCAGCCATTTAGATCCTACCTCTACAAAGTTGACTTGGACATTACCACTGGCACCACCCTCATAGTCCGTTACCACGCCCTTACCAAATTTAGGGTGTTCTACATTCATGCCGATGGCTAAGCCGTGCTCGGGTGTAGGCGATTTAATTTTGCTGGCAAGGGTGGCTGGGCCTGAATAGCCTTGTGGAGCATAGCCACGGTTCAAAAACTTTAAAAGTTGTTGGGGGATTTCTTGCATAAAGCGGCTGGCAACGGCATAGCGCGTTTGCCCGTGCAGCATACGGCTTTGGGCAAGCGTAATGTAAAGACGGCGACGCGCACGGGTAATGGCGACATACATTAAGCGGCGCTCTTCTTCCACTGCGCTGGCATCGTTCATGCTGTTATCGTGAGGGAATAAGCCTTCTTCTAGGCCACATAAAAATACCGCATGAAACTCTAGGCCCTTTGAGGCGTGCACGGTCATCAATTGTAGCGCGTCTTCATGCGCACTCGCTTGATGATCGCCGGCTTCTAGGCTGGCATGGGATAAAAATGCGATCAGATTGTTTTCGTCTTCTTGCACAAAATGAGTGGCGGCATTAATCAGCTCACCTAAGTTGGCAAGGCGTTCCTCGCCTTCCTTATCGGCTTGGTAGTGCGCGCGCAGGCCAGATAGATCAAGCATCATATCGACCAGCTCAGGCATCGCTAGGCCTGTAGCTTGCTGACGCATGCCCTCAATCATCTCTGCAAATTTCTTAACCGCAGCTGCACCTCGGCCTGCTGCTCCAGAGCAGGCGGCTTGCCAGAGGCTTGTACCGGCATGGCGTGCGCTTTCTTGGATGCTTTCGATGGTACGGGCACCAATACCACGGGTAGGGAAGTTCATGACGCGTAACAGGGCATTATCGTCGCCAGGATTAGCAATCAGGCGCAGATAGGCCAAAGCGTGTTTGATTTCTTGGCGTTCAAAAAAGCGTAAACCACCATACACTTTATAAGGCACACCCGCGCTAAATAGCGCGTGCTCAATCACCCGTGATTGGGCATTGGCGCGATAAAGGATGGCAATATCGTTGGCTCGATTGCCATCTCTTATTAAAGATTGGGCTTCTTCAACAATAAATGCCGCTTCTTCAAAATCTGTAGCTGCTTCAAACACGCGAATAGGCTCACCAGCTGGTTCGCTAGTCCATAATTCTTTACCTAAGCGATTACGGTTATTTGCAATCACAGCATTGGCAGCATCTAAAATATTGCCTTGTGAGCGATAATTTTGCTCAAGACGAATCACGTGCTTTACGGCAAATTCAGTTTGAAAATCATGCATATTGCCTACATTCGCACCACGGAATGCGTAAATAGATTGGTCATCATCTCCAACGGCAAAGAGGGCATTATCTTTGCCCGCCAAAAGCTTTAACCAAGCGTATTGGAGTTTATTAGTATCTTGAAATTCATCGACTAAAATGTGGCGAAAACGGCTTTGATAATGCGTTCGTAAAGATTCATTTCTAGAAAGTAATTCGTAACAGCGTAGTAATAATTCAGAAAAATCTGCAACGCCTTCCCGTTGGCATTGTTTTTCATATTCTTCATAAATTAATCGCAGCATGCGCGAATAATCATCCCAAGCATCTACATCGCCTGCACGGCGGCCATTTTCTTTATGGCCATTAATATATTGTTGTAAAACTTTTGCCGGGTATTTTTCATCATCTATATTTAATGCTTTCAATATCCGCTTAATTAGTGAAAGTTGCTCGGCAGAATCTAAAATTGCAAAAGCTTCGGGTAAGCCAGCATCTCGCCAATGTAAACGCAGCATACGATTACATAATCCGTGGAATGTACCCATCCATAATCCACGTGGATTAAGCGGCATCATTGAGGTAATTCTGAGCAGCATTTCTTTTGCGGCTTTATTGGTAAAAGTAACTGACAATAAACCGGCGGGGCTGCATTGCCCGGTGGATAACAGCCAAGCAATGCGCGTTGTTAACACACTGGTTTTGCCGCTACCCGCACCGGCCAAAATCAGGGCGTGTTCCGGAGGAAGCTCAACGGCGGCGGCTTGTTCTGGATTGAGATTTGCGGTGAGGGGATGCGACATGGCAAGGATTCACAGATAAAGATGAGAGGATTGTACTGCTAGCAGTCTATTTAGCAGGGGCTAAATAACAAACAAGGCAGCCGAAGCTGCCTTGTTTGGGGCGATATGCGCACAATGTTTTATAAAATAATGAGAATATTCAAGGGCATACTATTTAACATAAGGTGTTTTTACACAGGCACAAAAATTAATTTTTGTTCCTGCATTAAAATAATTCTTAGTAAAGCAATATGCTGCCGGTTTATTCTTTAATTTCATAAAACAAGGCTTAATTAGGCGATACGCAGTGCTTCTAATGAACCGCCTTGAGCCAAGAATTCAATTGCCCATTGTGGCTTACGGCCACGGCCAGTCCAAGTTTGTTCTGCATCAGCTGGGTTACGGAATTGTGCTTTAGCAGTAGAAGCGGCTTTTTTAGCTGCTTTTTTGTCGCTGCTTGTGCCCAATACATCAGACAATGAGAAGCCTTTAGAAGCAACCAAGTTTTGCAGTTCGGCAATCAGGTTTTGCTTTTCTGATTCTTTACGACGAACAATTTCAACTTCCAGGTTCTTGCGCAGTTCAACTAAGTCGCTATAGCTCAGTGGGGAAAGATCAATCACGGTAATTCTCCTTGGGTCTTTAAATTGGGGTGCTTCACCGAACGGATTATGGATATCTATTCGCCACAATTCAAGCTTTCTTAATTACCAAGCCAAATATTTATTGAATTTAGATCTTTTTCGGACAATTCCCCGCTTGTTGCGGCTAATTGTAAACGTGCATACAAATAGGTGTAGCGGGCTACAGTTAGGTCATAACGGGTGGAGAAATAGGTTTGTTCGGCATTAAGTACATCAATAGTAGTACGCACGCCAACTTCACGCCCTAATTTAGTTGATGCTAATGATGATTCACTCGATTTAAGCGCTTGTTGTAATGCGAGGATTTGCGCAGCACCGGAACTCACGCCTAAAAAAGCTTGTTTGGTAAATTGAGTTGTATCTCTACGACTTGCTTCTACTGTTTGGCGTTGTTGTTCTTTTTTTGCGATTGCTTCGCGTAATTTAGAAGAACGATCTCCACCGGTAAACAATGGAATGGATAATTGCAAGCCAATTTGTCCTGAGCCACTACGATCTAATCCACCTGATTTGGATATGCCAGCGGATTGCCATGCATCACCATAACCCGCAACTAAATCTAGAGTTGGGGAACTTTCTAGGCGGTATTTGTCGATTTCACGGCTGGCAATATCTAAACCTAATTGCTGGCCTGCAATCACTAAGCTGCCATTTTCACTGCGCTGTATCCATGCCGCCATATCATTAGGTTGTGGTGGGGTAGGTTGTTGGCGATTGCTAATCGGTTTTAGCTCCGTTGGATTAAGCTGAGTGAGTTGCCCATATGCATTACGCTTAATGGCTAGATCATTTTTGGCGGCAATTTCGGCGGAAGTGATCGAATCAAATCGAGCTTGTGCTTCATCGGTATCGGTAATAGTAGATACGCCAACCTCAAAAGATTTTTTGGCTTGTGCCAGTTGCTGAGCCACGGCTTCTTTTTGGGCCGTGGTTTGTTTTACTTTTTCTTCTGCACCTAAAACTTCAAAATAAGCTTTAGCCACGCGCAGAATTAAGTCTTGCTCGGCGACGCGAAAAATGACTTCGGCTTGTTCAGTTTGTTTTTTTAACTGATCGGCACCGGCAAATGCCTCTGCGCGATAAATAGGTTGGATAAGGCTTAGTTTATAGCCATAGTTCTCGCCATTAGTACTGATGCTGTCACGGTTTTCTGGGCTGTAGCTTGATTGCTCTCGATTGGCATTTCCAGATAGAGAAATATGCGGCAGTAATAAGGCTTTACCTTGCTCGACTTTTTCGCGCCCTGCGTCTAGCCCTGCGCGTGCAGCGGCAAAATTAGCATCATATTTTTGTGCCGCGTTCCAAGATTCGATCAAATCAGTAGCAAAGAGCGGTTGGGAAAAAATAGCGATGCTCAGTGCAATTAAAGTTTTTTTCATCATTGGTGTCTCAGGTGTTTTGAGGGGATAAATATATTGTTCAAAATTGTGTTTAAAAAGCCACTGAAGTGCAGTTATTAGGCTCAAAGCCTTCTGTTCAGAGTTAAGTCGTACAAAGAAAGAGGGAGATAATCCCCCTTCCCTTTATTTTAAATTGTCGAAATTTGTATGCTTTATGTAGATGTTTTTACATTTGCAGGCTGCTCTGGTGGGCTTAACCGGAACCAAGCTGCATATAAAGCCGGTAAAAATAATAAAGTTAAAACGGTTGCTACAAACAGCCCGCCCATTATGGCAATCGCCATGGGGCCCCAGAAGGTATCCCGAGTCAGCGGGATCATTGCCAGAATTGCGGCTGCTGCGGTCAGCATAATGGGCCGGAAACGCCTGACTGCGGATTCGATCACGGCGGTCCAAGCATCGTCCCCTGCGGCACGATCTTGCTCAATCTGATCCATCAAGATTACCGAGTTGCGCATAATCATGCCTGAAAGCGCGATCACGCCCAACATTGCCACAAACCCGAATGGCGCTTGAAACAACAGTAAGGAAATCGCCACGCCAATCAGGCCCAGCGGCGCGGTGAGCAGCACCATAATCATTCTTTGGATACTTTGCAGCTGCAGCATCAATAAGGTCATTACAACTAACAACATCAGTGGCATGACTTTATTAATCGATTCTTGCCCCGTGGCAGAGGATTCTAGCGTGCCGCCAGTTTCAATATGATAACCCTGAGGCAGTTTGGCTTCGATTTCACGCACCTTAGGCATCAGCGCATTGCTCACGTCTGGAGCTTGGGCGCTACCTGCCACATCGGCGCGTACCGTGAGCGTGGCGACCCGATTACGTCGCCATATTAGGCTTTCTTCGTTCTCTAACTGCAAAGTTGCCAGCTGGGATAGCGGCACAAATTGGCCCGATGGTAAGGGCACGCGCAAATCTTTCAGAAAATCGAGGCGGGTGCGCTCATTACTGGTGAGGCGGGTGATGACATCGATGCTCTGATCGGCTTCACGGTACTGTGTGGCGGTTATGCCAGATACCGCCATTTGCAGGTAAGAAGCCAGCTCTTGGGAAGTTAAGCCCAGTTGGCGTAAACGATCTTGCTTGGTTTGCAGCCTGACCACTTTTACTTTTTCGCCCCAATCGGTGTGGACTTGGCGTGTGTCTGGGTTTTTGCGCATCACCTCGGCAACCTGGCTAGCAATGTGGCCTAGCACGGCGGTATCGGTGCCACTGATGCGGAACTGCACCGGATAACCAACTGGCGGGCCGTTCTCTAAGCGCGTTACTCGGCCACGCACTAGTGGAAAATCATCGGCAAATTTCTGGGTAAGGCGTTTGTAGACGTTCTCTCGTACCTTTTCGTTTTTGGTCATCACGGTGAGCTGGCCAAAATTGAGGTTGGGCATTTGCTCATCAAGGGGCAGGTAGTAACGCGGCGAGCCTACGCCGATATAGCTGGTGACATGATCGACATCGGGGTCTTTCATGGCGATGGCTTCCATGCGTTTAACTTCGCGCTCGGTAGCTTCATACGAGGCAGTGTAGGGCAGCCACATATCCACCATCAGCTCGGGCCGTGCAGAGGCAGGAAAGAACTGCTGCGGGATAAACAGGGCAAAGGTGGCGACAGCCAGCAGAAACGCGCCTAGGGTGGCAGCAATCACCGTTTTGCGCCATGTAACGCACCATGTTACTAGCTTGCGAAAGCGGGCGTAAAAACCGCCCTGATAAATATCGTGCTCTTCATGCCTTGGCGTTTCTGGCAGTAGGTGATAGCCCATGTAGGGCGTAAACACCACGGCCACAATCCACGATAGCACCAGTGCAATCCCGATCACGGCAAAGATAGAGAATGTGTATTCACCTGCATCCGATTTAGCCAGCCCCACCGGCAAGAAGCCTGCGGCGGTAATCAGCGTGCCGGTCAGCATAGGAAACGCGGTGGAGGTATAGGCAAAGGTGGCGGCCTCAAAGCGGCTCCAGCCTTGCTCTAATTTAAGCGCCATCATTTCAACCGCAATAATGGCGTCGTCCACTAATAAGCCCAGCGCAATCACCAGTGCGCCAAGCGAAATCCTTTGCAGCTCTAGATTAAAAATACTCATGCCAAGGAAGGTCAGCAGCAGCACCAGCGGAATGCATAAGGCCACCACAATGCCGGTGCGCCAACCCAAGCTTAAAAAACTGACGGCCAGCACAATCACCACGGCCTCTAGCAGGGATTTCATAAAGATGTGGATGGCGTTTTTGACCACGGCAGGTTGGTCAGAAATGGTATGGATTTCGATGCCAATGGGTAAGCTGCTTTTGATTTTTGCAAGCGATGCATCAATCTGCTGGCCCATTTTGACGACGTCACCCCCTTTACGCATTGAGATGCCCAAACCCACCGCGTCTTGCCCTTGATAGCGCATTTTGGTTTGGGGGGGATCGATCGTGGCACGAAATACCTGAGCGATATCGCCGAGCAAAAAGGTTTTACCAGCCACGGTAATCGGTAGGCTGCGTAAGTGCTCTACGGCGTTAAAACCGCCAGTGACGCGTAAAAATACGTGCTCGTCCTTCCCCTCTATTGCACCCGCTGGGGTGACAGTATTGGTGGCGGCAATGACTTTATTGATTTGAAACGGCGAAATACCTAAGCTGGCGAGCTTGGCATTGGAGTATTCCACATAGATCTTCTCATCCTGCTGACCAATCAGCAGCGCCTTGTTTACGTCATGAATACGTAGTAATTCGGTGCGGGCCAGCTCGATATATTTTTTAAGCTCAGGGTAACTGAAACCATCGCCGGTAAAGGCGTAGAGATTGCCGTAGGTATCACCAAACTCATCATTAAAAAATGGCCCCACCACACCTGGCGGCAGCTTACCCTTGGCGTCGTTAATGCGCTTTCTGACCTGATACCAAGCATCGGTCACATTATTTTTTTGATCTTCGTGCAGCATAATCGTGATCAGCGATTCGCCACTTCTGGAGTAACTTTTAGTGAAGTGGATATAAGCAATGCCCTGCAGCGCTTCTTCCAGTTTATCGGTAACCTGCTGCTCCATTTCAGGCGCACTGGCGCCTGGCCAGAAGCTTCTGACCACCATGGCTTTAAAGGTGAATTCGGGGTCTTCTTTCATCCCCAGTTTGCCGTAAGCTAAGATGCCGCCCAGCGAAAGTACCACCATTAAGTACAACACGAGGGATTGATGCTTTAAGGCCCAAGCGGATAAATTAAAGCGGGCCACATCTGCTTTGTTTTGCTGCATGCTGTTATTCCCCTTGTGCAGGCAATAGCTTCACAGCCTGCCCTTCGTGTAATAGATGCACCCCCGCAGTGACCACAACATCGCCTGCTTTTAGCCCATTGACTTGTACTTGCTCATTGCGATCTAACTGACTCGCTGCAACGGCAATACTCTTTACCCGTTTGCTTTGCACATCCACCAGCCAGACGCGCTGCTCTTTGCCTTTGCCGTAGATTGCGGTCAGTGGCAGGGTGGTGCTGGCTTGAGCTGTATTGCTTTGGCTGCTTCTTACCGTGGCGCTCATGCCAAGGCGGATATCAGCTGAGGGTTTTTCTAGTGTCACTTTGGCGCGGTAAGTGCGGCTGACTGGATCGGCGGCAGGGGAGACTTCGCGCACTTTGCCATTAAAAGCTTTGCCAGGTAGTGCCCAGAAACTAATTTCGGTGTGCTGGCCTGGTTTCAAATCGTGGCTACGCGTTTCTGGCAGATCAATAAAGACTTCAACTTCACCCGCTTTTGCCAATTGCACCACAGGCTGGCCTGCAGCGAGGACTTGGCCAGGCTCGGCCAAGGTGGCAGTAATAACGCCATCGCTGCTGGCAAGTAGCGTGGTATAGCCTGCTTGATTTTGGGCGAGTTGCTGCTGAGCTTGGGCTTGTTGCAGTGATTTTTCTGCGGCTATCACCGCAGTTTGCTTTCGATCTACTTCGGCTT
This sequence comes from Iodobacter sp., assembly GCF_025352645.1. Taxonomy (GTDB): domain Bacteria; phylum Pseudomonadota; class Gammaproteobacteria; order Burkholderiales; family Chitinibacteraceae; genus Iodobacter. Next base: position 12,396 of record NZ_JANXSO010000171.1, read on the forward strand.
GGCTTACAAATTTTTTGGCGAGCAGCTCTTGGGAGCGGGTGAGATCTAATTTGAGCTGGCTAAGTTGGCTTGCTGCCGATTCTGCTTGTGCCTTGGCGGCCAGGGCATTGAGCGCCATATCTTGGGCATCAATTTTAGCCAAGGGGGTGCCTACTTTAACTTCGCTGCCAATCTCGACCAAGCGGCTGATTAATTTGCCAGGAATCCGAAAGCCTAGCGCGCTTTCTTGGCGAGCGTGTAGCTCGCCAGAAAACTCGGCGTAATTGCTGGTTGGATTAGAGGCGAGGGTCATGGTGCGAACGGGGCGAACTTCTTCCTGTGGCTTGGGTTCTTCCTTGCAGGCACTAAGAAGTGCGGCACTAATGAGCAGCAAAGGGATGGCTTTATTCATGTTAATGGTCCTTGGGTGAGGCCATTAGGCCGTTAAGGAGGAGATCAAGCGTGGTATGGAGGAATCGTTCAGGATCAATCACATCGGGCAGGCAATTAATCAGCGAATGTCTCATTAGCATGGCCACAATAATGGGGGCGCAAATCACTTCAATGGCGTAATCAATATCGTGTATGCGAAATTCGCCACTGGCGATGCCTCTTTGCAGAATATGGCGCAGCATGGTGTTGCCGGGGTCTACAAATTCTTCTTGATAGATTTTGGCCACTTCAGGGAAGTTTTTCCCTTCGGCAATCATCAACTTAGGCATGGCAGAAAGCTGGCTTTCGCCCATTGTTTGCCACCAAGTAGAGAGCATGGCGCGGAGCAAGTCGGCGGAGCTGCCTTGAAAGGTGGTCAGTAAATCTTGCCCACGGGCGAGTTGCGGGATTAATAGCTCCCGCACTACCGTCTTGAATATTTCTTCTTTACTGGCAAAGTAAATATACGGTGTGCCATTGGTCACCCCCGCGGCTTTGGCGATATCGGCCATTTTAGTGGCGGCAAAACCTTTTTCAACAAAGAGCGCGAGTGCGGCCTCCAGGATTTCTTGTGGGCGCGCTTCTTTACGACGGCACCAGCGTTTGCACAGAGGGGGCATGACACACCATTTTAATAAATGAATATTTATTTAATTATTCTCTCAACGAAAGAAGCTGTCAAAAATTACAATGTAACCTGCTCGAGACTGTTAGAATTCTGCTACGCGGCAGCCTCCCTTTCGCCTCTGCAGTAGAGATGACTTAGGTGTGGCAGGGCTGCTAGACCTTATCTTGTTTTTGGACTCGCCATGACCACGATTACCCCGCAAGAAAAAGCCGAAATTCTTTCGGAAGCCTTGCCTTATATTCAGCGTTTTTTTGATAAGACCATCGTTATCAAATACGGTGGTAATGCAATGACTGAACCCGAGTTAAAAGAAGGGTTCGCTAGTGATGTGGTGCTGCTCAAGCTGGTGGGGATGAACCCCGTTGTGGTACACGGCGGTGGCCCACAAATTAACGAACTGCTGGATCGTATCGGCAAGAAGGGCGAATTTATCCAAGGCATGCGCGTCACTGACGCCGAAACCATGGATGTCGTCGAAATGGTATTGGGCGGCCATGTAAACAAGGAAATCGTTTCCTTGATTAATAAGCATGGCGGCAAGGCCGTTGGCTTAACTGGGCAAGACGGGCATTTTATTAAGGCCCGTAAAATGTATCTAAAAGACAGCTCAGACGAACTGCTGGATATTGGCCAAGTGGGTGAAATTGAATCGATCGACCCAACCATCGTGGCGCATTTAGATGCGGGTGATTTTATTCCTGTGATTGCGCCGATTGGCGTAGATAGAAACGGTGAAAGCTACAATATCAACGCCGATTTAGTCGCGGGCAAACTGGCTGAAGTCTTGCATGCTGAAAAGCTCATCATGATGACTAACACCCCTGGCGTACTTGATAAGGAAGGCAATCTGCTTACGAAGCTCTCTGCTAAACGTATCGACGAGCTATTTGCAGACGGCACGATTTCTGGTGGCATGCTGCCTAAAATCTCCTCAGCGCTGGATGCAGCCAAGAGTGGCGTGAACGCGGTACACATCATTGATGGCCGAGTAAAACACGCGCTGCTGCTAGAAGTGCTGACCGAGCAAGGCGTAGGAACCATGATTCGCGCTAAGTAAGTTAAGTGCTGCTTAGGCTGGGGTTTAGCCCCTAGCCTAAGCAATTAAAATATTAAGATTGTGCTGCTTTTATCCCCTTTTCTTGTCTTTTTGTAAAAACTAAGCTACGTCATCCTTGCATGTTGCGCTCTGCCATCTAAAGTTAGAGTACTAGCCATCAGGGAGATGACCATATGAAAACAGCACGCCAGCTGCTTGCAGAAAAAGCCATAGATAATATTTTGTCAGTTACACCTCAGGCTTCCGTATATCAAGCCTTGCAAGTGCTTGCAGAAAAAAATATTGGTGCCTTGTTGGTGATGGAAGAAAATCACCTTGTTGGGATTTTCTCCGAACGGGATTACGCCAGAAAAGTGATTTTGATGGGCAAAACTTCGGCGGGCACGCCAGTGTCAGAAATCATGACGCGTAAGCTACTTTGTGTGCCGCCATCGGCCACGATCGATGAATGTATGGCGATCATGAGTGAAAAACGAATCCGCCACTTGCCGGTTTTAGATGGGGATAAGGTTCTAGGGGTATTATCGATTGGCGATTTGGTGCGTGAAATCATCGAAGAGCAGAAATTCACCATTGCCCAGCTAGAGCACTATATTCATTCCTGAGCTTAAATGCGGCCACCCTAAACAGACCAGCCATGCTGGTCTTTTTTATGCTTAAACAATGAAACCAGTCTGGATTTTTGATCTCGATAACACCCTGCATAATGCCGATTTGCACGCTTTTCCGGTGATTAATCGCGCCATGACCGCCTATTTATCCCAGCATTTATCGCTCAGCCCAGAGGCGGCATCACGATTGCGTACTGACTATTGGCGGCGCTATGGCGCTACTTTATTAGGCTTGCGTCGCCATCATCCGCATATTGATCCCGTGCATTTTTTACGCGCTACCCATCCTTTAAGCGAATTGCTAACGGCGATTCATCCCATGCAGGGGTTAAAAGTGGCCATTCGGTGCTTACCAGGGGAGAAAATCCTCTTCACTAACGGTGCGCGCCATTACGCCAAGGCCATGATGCTGGCCTTGGGGATCGATGATTGCTTTAGCGCTGTAGTGGCGGTTGAGGATGTCGATTTTATTCCTAAGCCACATATTCATGGCTATCGCCGCCTTATTAGCAAGTTTAAGTTGGAGGCTAATCGCTGTATTTTTGTAGAAGATACCTTGGCTAATTTACTTACGGCCAAGCGCTTAGGTATGAAAACCGTATGGTTAAACCATGGCAGCTTTGGCGCGCAGGCGGCCGATTTAAGTATTGCTAAGCTACGCGACTTACCACAGCGAGGCCGTTATTTATTTGGCTAGCAAGTCGTTTAGCCGCTGCGGGTATGCAGGCTTAGAATAACTACGACAGATTTCTCCTCTATACCAAGGCAAACTGGCAAATTTATAGCGGCTAGTGTAATTTGTTTGGCATAAACATAAAGCATCAGTCAGAACTTGTGCAATTTTTTACATACAGAAGATTGGAGATTCAATGGAAGCCGCTCGCCAGCTATTTGCAGCACTTAATCGTGATTACCTTGCCGTTCATAAAGCCAAAGAAGATCTGTTTTGGGATACCTATATGGCAATCTCCGATGATCATGCAGGCTTTGCCAAGGCGGAAGACGCGTATAAAAACTTTACCTCTAGCCCTGCTAAATTGGCAGAAGTTAGGGCGGCTTTGGCGCAATTAAGCGCGGATGATGCCGATACGCAAGCTTTGAAACACGGCTTAACCGGTTGGTTGGCGCTATTTGAAAGCAACATTATCGATAGCGATGCCGCCCGCGATTTGATGAGCCAGCTGATTGTGATGGAAGCCGAGCTGTTTGCTAAAAAGCGTGATTATGTGCAAACGCATATCAATGATAAGGGCGAGCGCGTTGAAGCCACCCAAGGCTCATTGGCCACCAATATGTCGACCAACCCAAGCGAGGAAGCGCGTAAAAGCTCCTTTGACGCAATGGAGGGGCTGGAAAACTGGGTATTGGAAAACGGCTTTTTAGAGATCGTTAAACAGCGTAATGCCTTTGCCCGCGCTCAGGGCTACGCCAATTATTTTGATTATAAAGTGCGTAAAAATGAGCAAATGAGCAGTGAAGAGCTGTTTGCAATTTTGGATGATTTTGAAGTGCGCACGCGGGATGCCAATCTGCGCGGTTTAAATGAGTTGGCAAAAGAACACGGTAAAGACGCTTTGCTGCCGTGGAATTTTCGCTACACCATTAGCGGTGATGTTGCGCGCCAGCTTGATCCATATCTGCCTTTTGCCAAGGGCTTGCAGCGCTGGGTTGATAGCTTTTGCGGGCTGGGGATTACTTACCGTGGCGCCACCTTGCAGCTCGATCTTTTAGAGCGCAAAGGTAAATATCAAAATGGCTTCTGTCACGGGCCAATTCCTTCGTTTGTAGATGCAGATGGCAGCTGGGTTGCGGGGCAGATTAACTTTACTTCGGATGCTAAGCCAGATCAGGTGGGCAGTGGCGCGCGGGCGATTAATACGCTGTTTCATGAAGGCGGCCATGCGGCACACTTTGCCAACATCACCCAAAATTCACCGTGCTTTTCGCAAGAATTTGCGCCGTCCTCTATGGCCTATGCCGAAACACAATCGATGTTTTGCGACAGCTTGTTAGAAGATGCCGATTGGCTAAAGCGTTACGCTAAAAATGCGGCTGGCGAAGCGGTGCCAGATGCTCTGATTAAAGTGCGTATCGAAAAAACACAGCCATTTGCCGCGCTTAACGAGCGCAATATTTTGGTGGTGCCTTATTTTGAGCGTGCTTTGTATCTACTTGCCGATGACGCGCTTACTTCGGTAAACGCATTAGCACTGGCCCGTGAGTTTGAAATGAAAATTTTGGGCTTTGAGCGGGCTGGTCGGCCACTCTTGGCAATTCCTCATTTATTAAATCAGGAATCAGCAGCGGCTTATCACGGCTATTTGCTGGCCAATATGGCGGTTTATCAAACCCGCGCCTTCTTTGAGCGCGAGTACGGCTATCTGACCGATAACCCAGCCATTGGCCCGTTGTTATCTGAGCATTATTGGGCACCGGGTAATAGCATTAGCCATAACGCCAGCTTAATCAGCCTGACGGGTGAGGCGTTTAATGCCAAGTATTTAGCCGATGCGTGTAATCAGACTGTTGAAGATGCATGGAATGAGGCGAGCGATAAAATCAGCGCCGCCGCCAGCCGCAGCTATCCTGAATCGCCTGTAAAGCATTTGGATGCGCATATTCGTATTGTGCATGGCGCAGAGCTGCTGGCAGATAATCAGCAATCTGATGCACAGATGTACCAGGACTTTGAGCGCTGGGTGGTTAAGCAATACGGGGAGTAGAGAGGATGAGGGTGGGCAAGGATTTATCTTGCGCACCCTATGCTGGTATTGTGTGGCATGGCGGTTTAGCCAAGTACAAAGTGCTTTAAACCGCTCTGTTGGACACAATTAGCGCTGCGCGACTGCCAGTAAGCCGCCAACTGTAAAGAATGCTGCGCCGCAGCCTTGGTTAAAGCGCTTAATGCGATTTGGGCCTTTTAACCAGAGGCCAAGGCGTGCGCCCCCTGCGGCGTAGGCAACTTGCCAGCTGGCTTCAATAATAAAGAAACTCCCTAGCAGAATGAGCCATTGCCCCATTTGTGGCCGCGATGTGTCAATAAATTGCGGCAAAAATGCGCCAGCAAATAAAATGGCTTTAGGGTTAGAAAGGGCAACCGTCAGCCCAAGGCGAAAGCGTTTGCTTGCAGAATCTGCACCTGCATCTGGCATATGTAAATTATCGCCTGCCTTAAAACACTGCCAGCCTAGATAAATTAAATATAAAGCACCTGCAATCTTAAAAATAATAAATAGCGTGGCCGAGGTGGCCAAAATAGTGGCCATCCCAAATGCCGATAAGGCAAATAAAAAATACAGCCCAGTGATAGCACCTGCCATCGTGGCTAAAGTGCCTTGCCAGCCGTAGCGTGTGCCATGCGATAGCATCAATAGCATATTAGGGCCGGGGGTGCCGGAGATTAAAAAAGTGGTGGCAATAAAAGCCAGCCAAGTTGCTAAGCTCATCATATTGAAGCCTTTTTGTTCAGTTAACTGATGTTACACACAAGGACTATTCGTCTACGAAAAGCACTTAATGCACGAAAAAAAATCGATCAAACAGGGGATGCTCCAATCCTATTAACTTACCTGATTATCTCTCTTGCTTAATAGGCTCTGTGTAGATAGATTTCTTGGGTGCTTGGCTTGTTTTTGGAATATGTAGGGCGGGTGAATCCCAATCCTATCAACTTAGGCACACCATGGTAGGGTGGGCAAGGTGGTTTATCTTGCCCACGCGGATGCACACAGCGTGGGCAAAAAACGCGCCCACCCTACACATTCTACAAGCCTTTAAGTTAATAGGATTGGGGGATGATCTCCCTTTTTTATAACCATTTATTTTAAAATAGTATTGATAAAAAATATTAAAGAGTGATGCGGTTGCTGTTTGTGTTTTTAGTGGGCTGCGTAATATCAGAGCGTTAAATAATATCCAGCCCAGGATGGTTTTTCATGGGTTTATCCAGATAATAACCCTGTACTTGATCTATCCCTAATTCAATCAGCATATTAAAAATAGCTTCGTTCTCTACGAATTCGGCGATGGTGGTTTTGCCCATTTCATGCGCCATGCTCACCATGCCTTTTACAAAGACTTGGCTGTCGTGATCGCTAATAATGTCTTTAATAAAGAAGCCATCAATTTTAAGCACATCGGCTTTTAATTGTTTTAAATAGGCAAAGGAAGCAAAGCCAGTGCCAAAATCATCGAGGCAAACAGTACAGCCGGTGGCTCTTAACGCATCAATAAAGCGCTCAGCATCACGGATATCCGATACCGCAGCTGTTTCGGTGAGCTCCACCAATAGCCTTGCTGGGTTTACTTTATGCAGCTTGAGCTGCTGGCTAATGTAATCAGGCATTTCTGGTTCATCAAAGGAGCGGCCAGAAATATTAATGGCGATGGATGGAATATTGGCTTTTTGACCGAGTAATTCAATGGTGGTGCGAATCACCCAGCGGTCAATATCAATAATCTTGCCGGTTTTTTCGGCGTGGGGAATAAACATCCCAGGCATGATGATTTCACCTGGTTTTTGCAGGTCTTTCATGCGCACCAAGGCTTCTAAGTGGGCGAGCTTGCGCGTTTTGGGGTAGTAAATACCTTGATAGTGTAACTCTAGCCCCTCATTTTCTAGGGCATCGGTGATGCGGTCTTTCCATGAGAGCCGAGTAATAGCTTCTCGAGAAGGATCGGCATCTTGGCGATACATACGCCAAGTGGATTTACCTGCGGATTTAGCCTGATACATGGCGGAATCAGCATGGGCAACTAGCTCAAGTGAATTGCTGGCGTGATTGGGGAAGAGCGCTACCCCCACCGATGAAGAAGGGCGCAATACATGGCCTTCAACGGTAAAGGGAATTTGTGCGATTGAGCTTACAATTCGCTCGGCCAGTTTACTGACTTCAAACTCATTGCAATCGGGGACTAAAATCGCAAACTCGTCCCCTCCTAGGCGGGATAAAACCTCATGACGGCGCACTTGCAGGCCAATGGTTGTGGCGATGCATTTAAGTAACTCATCACCCACGCCGTGACCAAAGGTATCGTTTACGTGTTTAAACTCGTCCAGATCGAAAAAGACTAAGGCCATGGCGCTTTGCTTGCGGTCGGCTTCTGAAACCATTCTATCTAGTTCTTGCTGGAAGCGATGGCGGTTATACAGGCCGGTAAGCGAGTCACGCTCCGCCAGCTTGATCATATGCTCGGATATTTCACGCTGCTGGGTGACATCTTCGTAAATCCACATCCGTCCATTGGCCGCGCCTTGGCTATCGAGCACCTTAAAGCCATGCTGCGTAATGACGCGGCCATCATTCATGGTGAGCTCACCAAAATCGACTTTATCGTCAGAGAGCACCAGCTCTTCTAGGTAGGTGGCAATAATATCGCCTAGGGCAGGCCGGTTTTCTGCAATTTGCAGAATTTGCCCAATCGGTTTACCTGGCAACTGATTACTTGGCCCAAGGCCCCATAAATCACAGAAGGCGGGGTTATGGAACACCACGCGATTATCGTTATCCACAAACAACACGCCAAAGCGCATGGCGGAAAGCAGTGCGCTTAAACGGGCCCGTTCGGATTCGGCGCGGGATAAATAGCTTTGCCCTAGCGATTGAATTTGCCGCAGTTCAATTACGGCTTTGCGTAAGGAAAGGCGGTCTTCTTTGAGCTCGCTATTATCGCGAATACTGGCTCGAAGGCCTAGATAGCTATTGTTTGAATCGTAAATAGGCTGCCAAGAAACCGATGCCCAAAAGGGTTGACCATCACGGCGTACTGCGCGAAATTCAAAATCTTGAATCACGGTGCGATGCAGCAGCGCTTGTTGTAGGGTCTCGGTGACGCGATCTCGCTCCTCTGGCATGGTGAGTGAAAGTGGAAAATCCCCTAATAGCATGCATTCATTGACTGAATAGCCAGATAGCCGTGTGACTGAATCATTAATCCACACCAGCTTGCCTTCATCGGGGGATAGCCATAGCTCGGTACTGTGTGTGTAGTTGGCGATGGTATGAAATTTTTCTTCGTTCATCACCAAGGTATCAACCCGCTCTTTGATAACCACTGTCATTTCATTAAAGCGAGTGGTGAGCTGGGTGATTTCAGTCAGGCCTTTGCTGGGCAGAGGAGCTTCATAGTGGCCTATTGCGGCGTTTTCAGCAGCTTTGATAAGCCGGTGGATATGCCGAGTAAGCCAAAAGCCAAGTAAACCCATGATCAGCGCGCAAAGCAAAACCCCTGCGATAATGGTAATGGCGCTTTGCAGCATCAGCTGATTAATACCGCCACGCATAATTTCTGTTGAAACACCAAAACGTAGCTCACCAAAAGGCTCGCCAGCAAATTCAATTGGGGTTGCCGCATGAATTAAAGCGGGCAGATCACGCTCTAGCGATAGTTTATCTACTGGAGGAAGTTTTTGTGCAATATCCCAGCCCCGAGCGGCAATGATTTGTTTTTTATTATCGAGCAGAATTAGGTAATCAATCCCTTCAGCGGTGCGAATTCCTTCAAGTAAATCCGCCGCTTGGGCCATGTTGCCGCTGGATAAAGGCGTGGCGAAGGCCGCATTTAATAGCCGAGATAATTCTTGAACGCGCACTTCGGTGGCATGGGTGGCCATTTCTGACCATATTCTCGATGTATTGAACAATAGGACGGCTAAAATCGTACATTGCACGAGTAGAGTGGCAACAATTAAACGTGCACGTAGCGAATTAAAAAACGGGAGCGATGCCATGCAAACCTGTTGGAAAATGATTACATATTTTATAGGCCAAGCAGCTTAAATATGCCTTAGTCGCTTGGTGCTTATGCTTTAGCATTATTTAAAAATATTGCTGGCACTTAGCCTGATTACTACCGAAAGCATTGTTTGCTTTCGGTAGTGTTACACCATCAATAATAATGAGTAATTGAAATGTCGTATATTGCTTATTTATTTTCTTAAACTAACTTTAGTTGCGTAGCTGCTTAATAAATACTTTTGAACGCCTCTGATAATTGTAGAGCTGCTTTCTTTCAATCGGCAAAGCATCAACGGTTGCCAGCGCAAAGCCTCTTTCTACAAACCAATGCGCGGTACGGGTGGTAAGCACAAATAGCTCGCGCACACCTAGGCTGCGGGCGTGTTGCTCGATGTGCTTGAGTAGCTGTTCGCCCCGATTAGCATCTCGGTAATCGGGATGGATCACCAAACAGGCCATTTCTGCCATATGGCTTTTAGGGAAAGGGTACATCGCTACGCAGCCCACAATCTTACTATCGTGCTCGAGCACCGAGTAACGATGGATTTCACGCTCGAGTAATTCTCGGCCACGTTTCACCAAAACCCCATCGTCTTCTAGCGGCTCAATCAAGGCCAATACCCCGCCGACGTCATCAATGGTGGCTTCGCGCATGGTTTCGAGTGAATCACGCGAAACCATGGTGCCAATCCCGTCGTGGGTAAATAGCTCTTTAAGCAAAGCACCATCCACATGGTGGCTAACCAAATGCGCCCGTGCTACGCCATTGCGCACCGCTTTAATGGCGCAGGGTAGATACAGCCGGATATCTTCGTTTGGATGGGGATGCGTGTTTAAAAACTGCTCAGCTTGCAAGGCGGTTAGTTCAGTTAGCAGCTCGCCTACTAAGTCTTCTACTCCCTGCTGGCCCAATAAAAAGATCAGTTTGTCGGCACGCAGGGCAATGGCGGCACTGGTGGCTACATCTTCGAGTGGCACATTAAATACTTCGCCCGTTGGCGAGTAGCCAAGGGTAGAAAGCAAGACCAGCTCACCATCATCAAGGCGATAGCGAATGGCGGTGGTGTCTACTTTCCGCACTTCGCCCGTGTACATTAAATCTAGGCCGTCACGAATACCCATGGGCTGCGCTGTAATAAAGTTGCCAGCAGAGACGCGAATATCGGCATTGGCCATGGGCGAGTTAGCCAAGCCCATCGATAACCAAGATTCAATCTCTACTCGAACTTGGCCCACCGCCTGAATGACACATTCCAAAGTTTGAGCATCGGTAACGCGTAAACCGTGGTGATAGCGCGTCTCTAAACCACGCTCATTAATACGGGCTTCAATTTGTGGGCGAGCACCATGCACAACAACTAAGCGCACACCAAGGCTGGTGAGTAGATTGATATCGTGCGTAATGGTGGCAAATTTGCCGTCGCGAACCACTTCACCACCTAAGGCAATGACAAAAGTGCGATCACGAAAGGCATGAATATACGGGGCGGCCAGACGAAAAGACTGGACGAACTCATCGGCTTGCATGGAATTCCTAAAAGATTTGTGAGCTTTGTGCCAAGTATGGCTTGTCGTTAGTGCTGTTGATATTTGTTGCACGATTATTATGTTTGCAAATCAAATGTCAAAGCGGCCTAGGCTGCTCGCCAACGGGTAAAAAGCCAGATTTTTTCATATTTTGTGCAATTTTTCTTTAAATAGCTAGCAACTTAGTCTTAAGGGGGCAGACACCTGCTTTAGACGAGGCTTTCTATCCAAAATATGGGTGAAGTCCTGTAGGTGGTAAGGAGGGTGTAAAAGGATTGTTGTGTCTATATTGTAAAGGTGACTGCGTAATGGAGCTTCGCCATGCTTACCCATCTTCTACTAATCTCCCCCTTGCTGATTGCGCTAGCTGCTTCAGCTGCTGAGGGTTTGGAGTGGCAAGTGGAGCTTGGACAAGGCGTGCAGCCAAGCCATGTTGAGCAGCATCATTTGTTTAGAGTGGCTTTACACAAGGCGCTACCTTGGTCTTGGTATGAGAGTAAAACCGGCAAATTAAGCTCCGGCTTTGCGATTGGGGCCGGATTGTGGCATGGGGATGATCGCAACACTGGTGAATTTTTTATTACACCTGAGCTGCGATATGAATGGGCTCCGCTGGAGACCGGCACGCAGTGGTTTGTAGAGGCAGGAGTAGGGGGGCATTTGTTTTCCCGCACAGATTATGCCAAGCGTGGCCCTTTTAGTACTGCATTTCAATTTGGCGAGCAGTTTGGTGCAGGTATGCGCTTTGGCGAGCAGTCTGCGCAAGATTTAACGCTGATGTATCAGCATCATTCGAACGCCGATATCAACACCCCCAATTACGGTGCTGATTTTGTGGTGCTGCGCTATGGCTTTAAAATGTAGGGCAAGTAGGTGGTGTGACGTTTGTTTGGTCCACCAAGAACACGAAAGGCAGTAAAAATGACATGGCATGCTGACCGTTTAAGCGATGCCCGTTCGTGATTTTCATGCCTTTCGTGGGCGATGTTTTTTATCTAAATCAATAAGCCCCGCGCCCGCTGACCACGGTGCGAATGGTTTTGCAGACAATCGCCACGTCGTACCAAAGATTCCAGTTTTTAACGTACCAAGCATCCAGCGCTACGCGCTCGGCATAGGTGGTGTCGTTACGGCCGGAAACTTGCCATAAGCCGGTTAGCCCTGGGCGCGCTTCTAAGTAAAAATCAACGTGATCGCCATAGCGTTCCAGCTCGGCGGTGATAATTGGGCGGGGGCCCACAAGGCTCATTTCGCCTTTGATCACATTCCACAGCTGCGGAATCTCATCGAGGCTGGTTTTTCTTAAAAACTCACCAATCGGCGTAATGCGTGGATCGTTTTTAAGCTTAAAGTCTTTATCCCATTCCGCCCGTGCTTCGCTGCTGCTGGCCAGTAGTTTTTCTAGCACTTCTTGGCTGTTAGAAACCATGGTGCGAAACTTCCAGCACTTAAATGGCTTGCCGTTAATCCCCACGCGCACATGGCCAAAAAAGATGCTGCCAGGGCCACCTTGGCGTTTGATTTGAACCGCTACATAGGTCAGTAGTGGAAAAAGTAAAATCAGCCCAACACTGGCCCCGAATAAATCAAAAGCGCGCTTTAAGGTGGTCAGCGATTTCACTGATAAATTATTGCGCACCCGTAGCAGCAGCACTTCATGGCTGAAAAAGTGATGCGGTACCACGCCAAACAGCGGCAACCCAGCAATTGGCGGGATGATATGCATATCTTTATATTTGAGGGATAGCAGCTCAATTTGCGGGCCTAGGCGGCGTAATTCATCTTCATCCACGGCAACCACCACGTGGGGGCGGCCGTTATTATCTAGCCAAGACAGCAACCCGCTTTCATCTAGCTGAATAACCGGCCTAGCCTTGCCATCAATAATCAGTGTGGCTGGATCGCTCTGGTTAATTGATAAAAAAGCCTGCACCTCAAACCCAAGCTGGCGCTCGCTATGCATGGCGCGGCAGGCGTCGATGGCATTGCTGCTGGCCCCGATAATCACCGTTGGCAGCTGCCAGAGTTGCTTAGATAGCAGCCAGTTTTTCATTTGTGAGCGTAAAAACGGCAAAAGCAGTAGGGCAAGGCTCCACGACATTGGCCATAAAAAGCGCGATACCGTGAATTTACCTAGCAGCACCAGCATGCCGTTGAGTAGTGCGGCAAGCAGCAGGGCGCGCAGGATTTCTAGCAGCTCATCCCAAAATGGCAGCCGCAGGCTGTAATGCCCGCGCCACCAAAAATTGCCAACGGTGAGTACGGCTAGAAACAGAAAGGCGGTACTTTGTTGCGAGCCTTCCCACCACCACCATGCGGCAAAGTCGCCACCAATTCTTTGGTGACGAAAAAAGCTGAGCATGGCTAGCGCCGCGCAAAAAGATGCGGTGAGCGCAGCAAAATCAGCCAGCGCCAACAAAGGCTTGGCCCTTTCGGCTTGTAAATGCTTATTCATTTTACTTCCTGATTTTCAAGCAAAAGTTCTGTAGAGCAAGAGCGGGTAAAACCCAGCCCTATCAACTCAAGAGAAACGGTATTCGTAGGGCGGGTGTAACCCGCGCACTGATTAAGCATCACTCGCTGCTTGCACCCGCCCTAAGACAGTCCATAAGCCTTATAAAGGCTCGCCATCATTTTATCTAGCGAGTAATGCTGCTCTGCAAATGTTTTAGCCTGTGCGCCTAGTTTTTGGCGGCTGAGGCGGTCTTCGATTAGGATATTTAGATATTTAACAAAGTCGGCACTGTTTTCACACAGATAGCCATTTTCGCCATCGATCACTAGGTCTTTATTACCGACCACATTGGTGGCGAGTACTGGCAGGCCTGCGGCCATCGCTTCTATTACGGCTACCGGCAAGCCTTCCCAGCGCGAGGTTTGTATATAGATATCAAGGCTAGCAAGGTGCTGCAATGCTTGGCTGCGGTCTGTCCAGCCTGTGAGCCGAACGCCGGCCTTGGCCAAGGTTTTTTCTGAGTGGGCATCCCCGCCTCCAGTCCATAGAAACTCTACACCGGGCTGAGTCAGCTGGCCGGCGATCTCTGCAAATAGCTCAGGGTTTCTGGCCAGCGTTACACGGCCAACTGTGCCGATGCGCACAATATCCTGATTGCCGCTGGCGGCAGGGATGGCCGCCAGATCAACCGCGTTGTTCACGACCACTACATTGTTGCTGAGATGACGGCGGATTTCTGCGCCCTCAGAAGGTGAGCAGGCGATAAAGGTGCAGGATATTTCTGAAAGTATTTTTTCTACAGTCAGAAAAATGGTGTTTTTTAAACGACCTTCGGCACGCTGCAAAAATGACAGGCCATGCGGTGAGAAAAACCATTTTGGCGCAGATCTGCCACGGATAAATAAGCTAACAATCCGCCCTAGCGCACCGGCTTTAGATGAATGCATATGCACCACATCTGGTTTTAACTCGCGCAGCCAGTGATAAAGCGCGCGGCCAGTACGCCAGTCAGCGGCAGGATTAATGGCGCGCACCATGGGCAGTTGAATAAAGCGGATGGCATCGACAAACAGCGCTCGCCAGTTGTCCGGTGTTTCTTCACGGATCGAATGAATAATAGTGATGCTATGGCCGTCTTTGGCCTGCGCATTAGCCATCGCCGACACCATAGACAGTGTGCCAGCGCCAAAGGCCTCAACAATATGCACAATTTTAGCAGCGGGTTTTACGGGAATCAGGCTCATGCTTTTTTTGCTCTTAATTTAGATTTGAGCTTAAACACCAAGGAATAGGGCAGCAAGAGTAAAAGCCGCGTTCTGGCCATGCCGATCAGGGCGGCAAGGCGGCCATCGCTGTATTTTTTTTGTACGGCCAAGCGGGATTTGAGCTGCTGGCGGCGTTTACTCAGCGAAATGCCGCTAGGGTCTAGCTCGTAGCGGATCAGCACATCGGGCAGGTTGGCTACTTTAAACTGGCGGGTGAATTCACTAAACAGCGCATAGTCTTCG
>NZ_JANXSO010000172.1 GCF_025352645.1 Iodobacter sp.
ACGCGGTAATTGCAAATTTCATAGCCTTTCCTGATTATGTCTCTTGCCCAATGGACTCTGTGTAGATGGATTTATTGAGTGCTTGGTTTTGGAGTTTGTAGGGCGGGTGAAACCCGCGGGCTTATTCAGCATTGCTCGCGGGTTTCACCCGCCCTACAAACTCCAAAACCAAGCACTCAATAAATCCATCTACACAGAGTCCATTGGGCAAGAGACATAATCAGGAAAGGCTATGAAATTTGCAATTACCGCGTACTGAGTAAACTCATTTTGTGACCTAGCCAGCTAGCCAAGTCAGGCGTTAAGCTTGCGCTTACCGGCAAAACCCAGATTCTAACATCAGAGAGGCCTGCTAGCTTCACTGCATCTTTTTCTGTAACCAGAATAATGTCGGCATCAGGTAAGTCTTGGGGGCTAAATTGATGATGATCGGCAAAAGCGTACTCGGTAAATTCTAAGCCCAGCGCTGTTAAAGTATTAAAAAAGCGCTGCGGATTGCCGATTCCACATACGGCAGCAAGACGTTTTCCCTGCCATGATTGCCGCGCCACGCCGGTTAAAGAATAAAACTCTGCAGGCAATAAGGACATCTGAAAGCATTCACCCTGCTCCGATAGCCGCTCAAAGCCATTCACCACCACCGCATCCACCGTGTTTAGCCGCAACACGGGCTCACGCAAAGGCCCGGCAGGAAGCAATGCCCCATTACCAAAGCCACGTGCACCATCAACCACACAAAGCTCTAAATCGCGCTGCAGCCGATAATGCTGTAAGCCATCATCACAGAGCAAAACATTCACACCTGGATGTGCGGCCAAAAGGGCCGCGCCTGCGGCAGCACGATCAGCAAAAACATAAACTGGCACACCAGTGGCTCTGGCTAATAAAATAGGCTCATCGCCGCTTTGAGCGGGATCGCTCTCTTCAGTCACAGCAAGCGGGACAAGCGTCTTGCCACCATAGCCACGCGAAATAATGCCAGGAAAAAACCCCTGAGCCAGCAAGCTCTGGGCTAGATAAATAGTCAGTGGTGTTTTACCGGTGCCACCTACCGTAATATTGCCAACCACAATCACTGGCACTGGCAAGCGCACGCTTTGCTTTAACCCCAAGGCAAACAAAGCGCGACGCCCAGCCCCTAGCCCCGCAAACAAAATTGAGAGCGGGCGCAATAGGTAAGAGAGGGGATGGTGAGGCGTGTACCAGATACGATCAAGCAGCATCGGCCCGCCTCACTTGAATTGCAATAAACCACTTACTTTGCATTCGTCTGCGTAGCAAAGGTCAACTTGCCATAGCCCGCAATGCGTGCGGCTTCCATCACGTTAACAACGGTTTGGTGAGCGCTTTGTGCATCAGCATTAATGATAATCATCGGGTCTGCCGTAGCCCCCGCAGCACGGCGTAATAGCAGGGCAAAATCATCGGCCGTACTAAAGGTGGCCGCATTGCCATTGACGCTGTATTGGCCATTGGCTGAAATCGCCACATTGATAGACTGCGGCTGTTTATCCGGTGATTTTTCTGCATCTGCCGTAGGCAAGGTGATTTTTAGCTCCGCAAACTTGGAATAAGTTGTGGTTGCCATCAGAAAAATCAAAATCACCAAGAGCACGTCAATCAACGGTACAAAGTTAATTTCTGGCTCTTCACGATTACGCCCTTTACGAAAATTCATAATTAATTCCGTTCGCCGTGAACAACTTCCACCAACTTAACGGCCTGCTGCTCCATTTCCACCAGAAAGCCATCCACCTTGCCGCGGAAAAAACGATAGAACATCAGCGCAGGCACAGCCACCATAATCCCGAATGCGGTGTTGTATAACGCCACAGAAATCCCATGCGCTAGCGCGGCAGGGTTAGCAGCACCGGTGGGTGATTGCGAGCCAAAAATTTCGATCATCCCGATCACGGTACCAAACAAGCCTAATAGTGGCGTGACTGCAGCCAGCGTACCCAGCATTGGCAGGTAGCGCTCTAGATCGTGAGCAATCACACTGCCCGCTTCTTCAATAGACTCTTTCATAATTTCGCGAGAGCTGCGAACATTCTTAAGGCCAGCCGCTAAAACACGGCCCAATGGGCTGCTAGCAGATAATTTACCCAGCATTTCGGCATTCACGCCCTGACCGCGATAATCTTGTACTGCGCGAGCCAACAAACCCTCAGGCAAAATTTGGCTACGGCGTAAAGATAGAAAACGTTCAATGATGATGGTTACAGTGGCAACAGAAGCGGCGATAATTAGCCAAATCGGCCAACCGGCCGCTTCAATAATAGCAAGCATGTGTTTAATCCTGAGGCACGATTAGAAGCGCGTAACTTTAACGGGATTAAGGGGCGGGGGGAAGCGCTGTGCACTAACAAAAACACCAAAGTGTGCTCCGCCTAAAACGCCGCTCTATATTTAGAGCGATAAAATGCTTATTTTAACTGGTTTTAAAATCACAAAATATGCAGAAATCCAGTTTATCCAGCGGCTTTATTCTGAGCCCATTTGAAATAAAGCATGGCTAAGTCTGTGATCTGCCATGCTTTTTTTATTGTCAATAGCACTGTGGATAACTTTGTGCACAATATATAAAAAAAGCATTAAATAGCGTGTAGCCAATAAAATGTGCGACTACACATTCTACATAATGATTTATTAATACACATATAAATCAACAAGTTAAAGCTTAATTCTCTACTACAACACTCATAGTCATACGCAAATCGTTAGTTTGCGCCATTTTGTGGATTAAACAGAGCCAAATCGAGATTGTCATGAATTTGTCAAGTACAAACGGCGTCATTTTAACCGTGGCGGAACTCAACAGCCGCGCCAAATCACTGCTAGAAAGTAGTTTTCCTTTGTTGTGGGTGGCCGGTGAAATTTCAAACTTTAAACGTTACGATTCAGGCCACTGTTACTTCAGCTTAAAAGATGCAAAGGCCCAAGTAAGATGCGTGATGTTTCGCAATCGGGCTACATTAATTGATTTTCAGCCTCGTGAAGGAATGCAAGTTGAAGCACGCGCACTGGTTTCCTTGTATGAAGCACGCGGTGATTTTCAGCTCACTATCGAGGCCCTACGCCCCGCTGGCTTAGGCGCTTTATTTGCCGCCTATGAAAGACTCAAACAAAAATTAGAATTAGAGGGTTTATTTGCACCAGAGCGTAAAAAAACCCTACCTGTTTTTCCACGCGCTATCGGCATCGTCACCTCCCCCGCCGCTGCCGCACTCGCAGATGTCATTGCCGCCTTGCAACGCCGCATGCCCAGCTTGCCTATCATTCTTTATCCCACTCCGGTGCAGGGTATCGATGCCGCAGCACAGATTGCCAGTGCTATCCAAAAAGCCAATCAACGCCAAGAAGTAGATGTACTGATTGTGTGCCGAGGTGGCGGTAGCCTAGAAGATTTATGGTCGTTTAATGAAGAAGTAGTAGCACGGGCCATTGCCGCCTGCACCATTCCACTGGTGAGTGGCGTTGGCCATGAAACCGACTTTAGCATTGCCGATTTTGTTGCCGATGTGCGGGCAGCAACCCCCACAGCAGCGGCAGAGCTAGTTAGCCCCAATCGCGATGAATGGCTAGCTCGCCTTGATCGCCAGCGTAGCCGCATGCACCGCGCAGTAGAGCGGCAGCTACAAAGCAAAATGCAGGGCTTAGACGCCATTGCAAGGCGTTTACAACACCCCGGAACCCGTTTAGCCCAGCAACAAGCATATATTTTGGAGCTAAGCCGCCGCCTGCATTTAGCCCCTAAGCGTGCGCTAGAAAAAAATTATTATCGCCTGACGCAATCGGCGCTGCGCTTAAACCACCTCAAGCCCAGCACAATGCGCCAGCAAGATAGGCTTGCCTCACTAAAACAAAGGCTAGCCAGCGCACTACCACGCACGCTTTTGCAGCGGCGGCAAAGTTTATCTATGCTCGCCGCCCGCTTAGAGCCATGGAACCCGCAAGCCGTCTTAGCGCGTGGCTATGCCCTAGTCAGCCGGCCAGATGGGCAGCTGGTTCGGCTTGGCGCGACACTTCAACACGGCGAAGCCCTATCCGTGCAATTTGCCGATAGCGCTGTAGAGGTCAGGGTAAATAAAGACTTAGGCTTGCAGGGGACGCTGGGCTTGTAAAGTAAAAAGGGCACGGCATGCCGTGCCCCTATAGGATTTCAATCCACACCTAGATAGCTATGCTGCTTCGTCTTCCTCTGGCTCGGCTTCGGCCACCAAGCTTAAATGGCCTAATTCATCATGGCCCACGCTTTTACTGTCTTTGCTTTTTAATTTAACCCGCAAACGCAATTCATTAATTGAATCAGCATTTTTAAGCGCTTCTTCTAAGCTAATTCGCCCATCTTCGTATAAATGAAAGAGCGCAGAATCAAAGGTTTGCATCCCCAGCTCTTCTGATTTGAGCATGGCGGTTTTAACCCCGCCCACATCCCCTTTAAAAATCATATCTGCAACCAGCGGTGAATTAAGCAAAACTTCAATCGCAGCCACACGCCCTTTTCCGTCATGAGTAGGAATTAAGCGCTGAGAAACCATCCCGCGCATATTTAAGGATAAATCCATATAAATTTGCGGATGGCGCTCTTCGGGGAAGAAATTAACAATGCGCTCCAAAGCCTGATTCGCACTATTGGCATGCAAAGTACCCATGCATAAATGGCCTGTTTCAGCAAAAGACAAAGCGTATTCCATGGTATCGCGATCACGAATTTCACCAATTAAAATCACATCGGGCGCTTGCCTTAAAGTATTTTTAAGCGCTGCAAACCAATGCTTAGTATCGCGCCCTACTTCGCGATGCGTCACCAAGCAATTTTTACTTTTATGCACGTATTCAATCGGGTCTTCAATAGTGATGATATGACCGTGGGTGTTTTGATTACGGTAATCAATCATGGCCGCCATCGTGGTTGATTTACCCGATCCTGTTCCGCCCACCAAGAGCACCAAGCCGCGCTTGGCCAGCACCACATCTTTTAAAATAGGGGGGAGTTTTAACTCATCAAAATCGGGGATCTTGCTGGTAATAACCCGCAGCACCATGCCGACTTTTTCTTGCTGCATAAACACATTAACCCGAAAGCGGCCGATGCCTTCTGGATTAATCGCAAAATTGCATTCATATTCGCGCTCAAATTCTTGCTGCTGATCAGCCCGCATCACCGAATACGCCAATGCCTTACTAATCACTCCATTGAGCTTTTGATTACCCACTGGTGTGAGCTTGCCATTAATTTTCATTGCAGGCGGAAAATCATCGGCAATAAATAAATCAGACGCCTTATGCTGCAGCATCATACGCAGCAAATCATTGATCGTTTTATTGGCTTGTTCTGGCGTCATTATTAAAACCCTTTACACGGAGAAGCCCTGCCAGATTAGGAGTATTCTTAGCCAGATTCTTCCCGATATTGCAATTGATCAGATAAAGCGCCGATATGATATACGTGTTTTTATGCCAAAAATTGCTAAATAATAAAATTCTAATTTGCATCAAGATTAGGCGTATCAGGCAGGCGTGGCCCCAAGCCCTAGTATTCACGTAGCACGCCGCCCGCTCGCAAATACGGTAAAATGCCAGCCTCTTCTGTGAATTCAAAGATTTATGCGCAAAATCACTCATGTTGCAGCCGGTATTTTACTGCGCGCCGATGGCTCTTTTTTGCTTGGCAGCCGCCCCATAGGTAAGCCCTACGCGGGCTATTGGGAGTTCCCAGGTGGCAAGCTAGAAAGTGGCGAGAGCGAGATCACGGCATTAAAACGCGAATTAGTCGAAGAGATGGGTATTGAAGTCACCGCGGCCACGCCATGGATCGTGCAAACCTTTGATTACCCGCACGCCAGTGTGCGGCTATCGTTTTTTAGAGTAACGGCATGGCAAGGCGAAATCACCGCGCATGAGGGGCAAGAATTCGCTTGGCAGCAGCCAGGTAAGCTGAATGTTTCACCCATCTTGCCCGCCAATGGCCCTATCTTGCGCGGCCTAGCCCTACCCGAGGTGATGACGCTATCCAATGTGGCTGAACTCGGCGAAGCAGCCTTTTTAGCTCGCCTTAAGCAAAACAAGCCTAGTTGGCTTATTTTGCGCGAGCCACAGCTTAATCAAGACCAATATCGCGGCCTAGCCGAGCGAGTACTGGCTATTGCACGCGGCCAACACACCCGCGTTTTGCTGCACGATGCTATTGATTTAGCCACCCAGCTCAATGCCGACGGCGTGCATCTGCCCGCCCGCAGCCTGCTGGCACTCCAGCAACGCCCGCTCTTAGATTGGGTAGGCGCTTCCACCCACAATGCCGCTGAGCTTGCTGCCGCTAGCCAACTTGGCCTTGATTACGCACTGCTCGGCCATGTGTGTGACACGCCTTCTCATCCCGATCAAAGCGCATTAGGCTGGGCTAATTTTAGCGCGTTACTGGCACAGGGCTGGCCCTTGCCGGTGTATGCCTTAGGTGGAATGAGCAAAGACGATATCGCCTTAGCGCAAGAACACGGTGCACACGGCATAGCGATCATGCGTGCAGCTTGGGTATGAAAACTTGGATTATTAAAATCATCGTCGGGCATGTGATTGTGTTGGCCTTGATCTTAGCGGTACTTGGCAATAAATTTGGCTGGTTTACGCCTGATAATGAGCCAGAAGCACGGCTTAATTGCCCTGTATTTAGTGAGGGCTGCATCTTTAATTTTGAAGAGCAAAACTACAAAGTTAATAGCCAAACACCGCTTAATGCGAATAAACCAGTGCAATTACAAGTAGAAGGCAAAGCCAAGAAAATACACGCTAGTTGGCAAATGCAAGGCATGGAAATGGGCCCCAACCGCTATCGCTTACTATCAAACGATCAGCAACATTGGCATGCTCAAACAGCCCTGCCTATTTGCACCAACAAACGACAAGACTGGCTATTAAAATTAGAAATAGATGGCCATCGTATTGATATCAGCACTGTTTCTGAAAAAATATAAATGAATAAACTCAAATACTTAGCCGCCTACCCCGCCGCCATTCAAGCCAAGGTACAGCAACTATTAGATAGTAATCAGCTCGCCGAAGTGATTTTAAAAAAATACCCAGCCGCGCACGATATTAAAACCGACAAAGCTTTATATGACTATGTACTAGATATCAAAAACGATTATTTGCGCAAAACCGATCCAATCAGCAAAATTGCTTTTGATAGCAAGATTCATGTGATTAACCATGCACTAGGCCTGCACACCACCATATCCCGCGTGCAAGGCAGCAAGCTTAAAACCAAGCATGAAATCCGCATTGCTTCCATGTTTAAAGAAGTGCCCATCGATTTTTTAAAAATGATCGTCGTGCACGAGCTTTCCCATTTAAAAGAAAAAGAGCACGACAAAGCGTTTTATAAATTATGCGAGCATATGGAGCCGCAATATCATCAGCTGGAATTTGATTTACGCTTGTATCTAACGCAAATTGATCGATATGGAAAATTATTCTGATTAGTTTTCAGCCACCTTTGCAATCCTGCTTGCCAAGGTGGCTATTTTAGCGCCGCATTAAATGTATAAAATCCCGCTAAATGCTGCCATTCCTACTTCCTCTTTAGTCATTTTTACCCTAGCTTCCCTCATTCAAGCCCCCCATCCTAAGCTAGGTATTTTTCCATCTATGCAAAAGCCGCGAAAAAGGCTTGATCCAGTCAGAAGCCGCGTATTAGGATGCGGGAACAGAAGATGAAAGGCAGCTCCTGCTAGCCTTCACGGGAAGAGACCAAAAAATGAAAAATCATCGCCTCTCCAGCGGTTTCACGCTGCTGGAATTACTGGTTGTTTTGCTGATTATTGCCCTACTTGCAGGTTACGTTGGCCCCAAGCTGTTTGGCGAAGTGGGCAAAGCTAAGACCAAGACTGCGGCAAGCCAGATGAAATCGATCGCTGATGCGCTGGATCATTACCGCCTTGATACCGGCCACTACCCTAGCACTGAGCAGGGACTCAATGTACTGACCAAAAAACCGGCTGACGAAGCAAAATGGCAAGGCCCATATCTGATGAAAGACGTACCGGCAGATCCTTGGGACAGGCCTTACGTTTACAGCAAACCAGGTGAAAATGGCCGTGACTATGACTTACTGAGCTATGGCGCAGATGGCAAGGCCGGTGGTACGGGTGAAGATACAGATGTCAGTTATTAAACTGTCAAAAAAAACTAGCTACCCATCCGCTTAAAACGGCGGGTTTCACCCGCCCTACATGACAAAAAGCCCCCATGCGCTACACCGTTAAAGCCTTGCAGGCAGGCAAGCTATTACAGCTTGAAATGGATGCTGCTAATGAAAGCGAGCTCAAAGACAAGCTGACGGCAGAAGGCCTGCAGTTATTGTCTGCAAAGCCACTCAAGCAGTTTGCTATGTCACGCAAAGAATTCGGCCTATCGCTATTTACCCAAGAGTTAATTGCACTCTTGCAAGCGGGCCTAACTCTGGTAGAAGCGGTTGAAACCCTCAAAGAAAAAAGCGCGCAAGACACCAATGGCGATGTATTAAGCCGCATGATAGAAGGGCTTTATCAGGGCTTACCGTTATCTAAAGTTTTGGCGCAAATGAACCAGCATTTTCCGCCTTTATATATTGCTACCGTTAGCTCAGCCGAAAAAACCGGCCACCTAGCCGATGCGCTGGGCCGCTATCATCATTACGAATCTCGGCTCGCCGCGGTTAAAAAGAAAGTGATTGCGGCGGTGATTTACCCCTTAGTGGTGATTGGTATTGGCGGCGGCATTTTGCTGTTTTTGCTGTTTTATGTGATTCCAAAATTCAGTCAGATCTACGCCTCCATGAAAAACTTGCCCTTTGCCGCACAATTAATGCTGTGGTGGGGCGATCTGGTGCACCAGCACGGCTTAATGATGTTTGCCAGCATGGTGTTAAGTGTACTGCTGGCAGTGTTTTTACTACGTACTGATGCGGCAAAAAGTGTGCTACGAGAAGCCTTTTGGCGCTTGCCACGTTTAGAGCAGTACCGACGTTTATTTTCGCTGACCCGCTTTTATCGCACAGTGGGCCTGCTGCTGGCCGGTGGGATTTCGGTGGTACACGCCATGGAGCTGGCAGCGCAATTATTGCCGCTAAAAATGCAACTAGGCTTACAGCAAGCCCTAGTCGATGTGAAATCTGGCCAAGCACTTTCCCAAGCCCTACCCCGCTATCAGCTAACTACCCCCGTATCAGAGCGCTTACTACGGGTGGGTGAGCAAAGCGGAGAATTAGCCACCATGTGCGAGCGTAGCGCGCAGTTTTGTGATGAAGAACTAGAACGCGCCATCGATATGTTTACTCGGCTTTTTGAACCGATTCTGATGCTAATTATTGGGGTACTGATCGGCGGAATCGTGTTTCTGCTGTATATGCCGATTTTTGAGCTTGCTGGAAATATGCAATGACCGATGCCCAATACACGCCTGCTTTTGCAGCAGAAAACACCGCCTCTTTACCTAAACTCAGCCTAGAGCTGATCCAAACTCTGCGCAGCGATGCCAGCCAAAGCAGCCTGGGTGCCCACTTACAGCAGCTACTTGATCTAAGCGATGCAGATTACGGTGAGCAGCTCAGCCACTTTCTGGGCCTGCCTTTTTTAAGTGATGACGCCATGAGTGCGCTCAGCCCACGTTACGACTTACTGCCTTACGGCGATGCAGTGACCAAGCAGAGTTTGTTATTAGAAGGCAACGACGGCCTGTGGCTGGTGCTGGGTGATCCGTTTGATATGGCATTGCGCAATGCACTGCGCCAAAGAATCTCTGTCAGCTATCAAACGGCATTTGCCCATCATCAGGCGCTACGTACTTACTTAGAACAGTTTGAAACCTCACACCGCGCCATGGATCAGCTTGGAGCAGACGAGCAGAGCGAAGTCAGCCAAGATGGGATTGTTGAAATCTCACTGGCAAGCTTAGCCAGCGACAATAAACCCGTTGTAAAGCTGGTTAACTCCACACTTTACGACGCGCTCAAAGCCAAAGCTTCTGATATTCATATGGAAAGCACCCCCAACGGGCTGACGATTAAATATCGTATCGACGGCGTGTTGCTGCATATTGGCGGGGCCAATGGCCTAGAAAACGCCGAGCAGGTGATCTCACGGATTAAAGTGCTGGCCGATCTGGATATTTCTGAGCGGCGCGTGCCACAAGATGGCCGTTTTAAGGCGCGGATTAATGGCCGTGAAGTCGATTTTCGCGTGTCCATCATGCCGTCTATTTATGGCGAAGATGCGGTGCTGCGGGTACTAGATAAGCAACAAAGCGGCGATGCATTTAAGCAGCTAAGGCTGGACGTGCTGGGCTTTGACGAGGGCACCATGGGGCGAATCCGCAGCCTAGCGCGTGAGCCTTACGGCCTGCTGCTGGTCACTGGGCCTACCGGTTCAGGTAAATCGACCACGCTTTACGCCACACTTTCTGAAATAAATACCGGTGAAGAAAAAATCATCACCATTGAAGACCCGGTGGAGTATCAGCTACCAGGCGTTTTACAAATTCCCGTGAATGATAAAAAAGGCCTGAGCTTTGCCCGTGGCCTGCGCTCGGTACTGCGGCATGACCCAGATAAGATCTTGGTGGGTGAGATTCGCGACGGCGAAACCGCCAATATCGCGGTGCAGGCGGCGCTAACTGGCCACTTAGTGCTGACCTCGGTGCACGCCAACAATGTGTTTTCGGTGCTCGATCGCTTTATCCATATGGGTGTAGAGCCCAATAGCTTTGTGGACGCGTTAATTGGCGTAGTGGCACAACGCTTGATTCGAAAAGTATGCCTGCACTGCGTAGTGGACGATACGCCCGATGATGAGCTATTAGCCGCTTCAGGATTAAGCAGGGAAATGGTCAGCACATGGACATTTCGTAAAGGGGTGGGTTGTAAGGCCTGCCGCAATACCGGCTACCAAGGACGTAAGGCGATTGCCGAGGTTTTAAGGCTGAACGACGAATTAAAACAAGCCATCGCCAGCCGCGCACCCGCAGTAGAACTCAAACAACTGGCCGCCCGCTTTGGGTTTTTATCCATGCGCCGGCAAGCAATGAGCGTAGTGGCCAGCGGCGAAACCACTTTGCAAGAAATTAACCGCGTGACGTTTGTAGATTAAGTGTTATGCATTAAACCCCACAGCTTGAGCCACAGAAAACACAGCGTTTCACAGAGAAAAACAGAATATGTTGCATAGATTTTTTTTACAAAGGCTGATGCAGCTGTAGGGTGGACAAGGTTTGTTTGCCCACGTGGTGTCTTTGTTTATGGCATTGCAGCAAATCTGCGTGGGCAAGATAAACCGCCTTTGCTCACCCTAAAAAGCCGTTCTACCTATACGCTTTTTTATCGCTATGCCCACAGATTTTTTTATAAATGGCAGATCAGGCAATTTGCAGGAAGTAAATCGTGTCCCCTTTATGGATTGAGCATAGCGTTTGGCTGGCAGGGAATAAGCTGACTCTGGCCAGTCAACCCCGCTTACAAAAAGCCGACAAACAATGGCTATCACAAGCGATTGATAGTCAGTCTGCTGCACTGAGTTTGCAGCAGCTACTGACTGCCCGCCCCGCAAGCAGCGTTAGCACGCTCAATGTGCTGCTCAGCGGCGACTGGGTGCGCTATGGCGTGCTGCCTTGGCAGGATGGCTTGTATCAGCCTAACGACTGGCAGGCTTACGCTCGGCTTATTATTGCACAACAATTTGGCAGCAATGCCGATGGCTGGCGGGTGTGCATCAACCCCGCAGGCTTTGGCCAGCGCCGCCTTGCCTGTGCGATGGATGAATCTATTTACCAGATCGTGCTTGAGCTAGCCAAAAGCAATAAAACCCGCCTACAAAGCGTGCAGCCCTTATTAAGCAGCGTGATCGCGCAATATCGCCGTCA
This sequence comes from Iodobacter sp., assembly GCF_025352645.1. GTDB lineage: Bacteria > Pseudomonadota > Gammaproteobacteria > Burkholderiales > Chitinibacteraceae > Iodobacter. The sequence continues at coordinate 11,893 of NZ_JANXSO010000172.1, forward strand.
GTTTCTTGCTGCTGAATTTGCCTTAGTGGTGACAGAAAACGACAGCCTGTGCTGCGCTTTTTGGCAAGATAAGGCATGGCAAGGTGTCATCAACCTGCCGATCAATCAGGGCAGTGATGCGCTGCACAATGGTGGCATGGCGGCGCTGCTGCGCCAAGCGGCCATGCTGGCACAAGTGTCGCTCCCCAAACAAATCTACATCAGCTCATCAGCGCATTCGCTGGCTAAACTCGGCCTGCCGGGCTGTGAGGTGGCCTACCTTGGCGCAGTCCACCCCTTATTTACCGAAGGGGTTGCCGCATGAAACCCGTACAACTCTATTTTTATACACGCCCAAGCTCACTCTCGATTGTAGCGGCGGCCAACCTTGATGCGGTGCATCAACGATCTACCGAAGGGGCTGCCACATGAAGCCCGTACAACTTGATTTTCATAAGCGCCCCAGCTCAACACCTTGGTTGGGGCTAGCAATTGTAGTGGCCGCAGTGATTACTCTGCTATGGGTGATGACTCGGCTGGATATTGCTGAACAAATGCGTCAGCAGCTAGATAGCCAAGAAGATGAAATCAGCTGGAATCGCCGCCGTATCGACGAAGCCCGCAATAAGGAACAAAAAGAAGCGCCAACCAATGCCAAAGTGCAGGCTGCACAACAGGCACAGCAACAGGCTATTGGCCCAGTATTAGCAGTGCTGGAGCAAACTTGGCTGCCGAGCGTGGCTTACATCCGTATCGAGCTAGCCAGCGCCGAGCATCTTGTTAAGCTAGATTTGGAAGCCAAAACACTGGCCGATGCTTTAGCACTGGTAGACAGCTTGGGCAGTACCAAGGGAGTGAAGGCTGTGTCTTTATCCAGACACAATATGCGGGTCAGCGATCCGTTTCGTCCGGTACAGGTTAATCTAGATATCACATGGGAGCCGCGTCAGTGAATATGCAGCGACTCTTACAACATGGCCACTGGTATCTGCGCCAGTGGCGGCAATACGCGGGGATTCTAGCGATAGCAGGGCTGGTTTTAATGCTCTTTGCCATTGCTTTATATCTGCAAAAGCTTAAGCCGCTACAAAAAGACTTAACCCTGCGCGAAAGCACGCTGAGCGAGGCAGCGCGTAAGCTGAAAATAGCCAGTGCAACGGCATCAAACGCGTCCCAAGCCAGCAGCGTAGCTACGCGGCTCCCCAAATCCAGCGAATTTACCGCGTTTTTACTCAAGCTTAATGCGCTGGCGGAGCAAAAACATATTGTGCTGCAGCAAAGCGATTACAAAGCCACGCCTGAAATCAATGGCGAGCTGCTGCGCTACAGCCTGCAGTTTCCTGCCAACGGGGCTTACCCAGACGTACAGCAATTTATTGCCGAGCTGGAGAAAATGCCAGGGGTAAAAATAGAAAACCTCAGCCTCACCCGTCAGCAAATTGGCGAAGCCATGCTCAGCCTGCAGGTGCAAATGTCTTATCTAAGCGAGGTGCAGCAATGATATTGCACTCGCCAGCCATAATACCGCTTGGGCAAAAAACATCGCTCTTCGCTGCAAGCTGTAAGTTGGGCAAAGCGGTTTACCTTGCTCACGCAGATGCACCACAATGGCCAGAACCCATGCACCGCGTGGGCAACTTGCCCAGCCTACAAGTGCAAGAAGGACGCTGCTGATGATTTCGCGCCCTTTACAAATTATTGTTGCCATCACCGCCCTGCTCACTATTTACGTGGCATGGCAAGATAGCCAGCCAGAAGAAAGCCACGAGCGCCGCCAGCAGCGTGCTGCAACCGCCAGTGCAGCTCAGGCATCCGCCGTAGCAAAGGCGGTGGCGTCATCCGCCAGTAGCGTGGCGGTGAATTTATTCCCAGTGCAAACTTGGCAGCCGCCACCACCGCCGCCCCCTAAACCCACACCAACGCCTAAGCCCACACCGACGCCTCCCCCCATCGCGCCGCCTTTGCCCTTTCAAGTGGTTTCTACTTGGCATGAAGGCAGCACCGATTATGTGGTGCTAGAGGCTAATGGCCAGCAGATAGTGGTTTGCCAAAGCTGCAATGCGCTTGGGCGGGTGCAAAAAGGTGAAACTTTATTGGGCACTTGGCGCGTTGATCAGGTGACTCGCCAGCAAATTGTGTTTACTTTCCTGCCACTGAATCAGCAGCAGGTGCTCCCTCTTGGAGCAACGCCTTGAAGCGCGTATTTAGCCGGTGTTCAATTACTTATAATTTCTCTGCTGCACACAGCAGGTTTTGTCTTTGGGAGCTACACCTTGAAGCGCGCATTTAGCATGACTCTTATCGCGGCCAGCCTGCTGACAGGCTGTGCCGCCGACATGGCCCGCAAGCAGGGTGAATCATTAATCTACGAAGGCGAAGTAGAGCAAGGGTTACAATTTTTAAAAGAAAAATCTAAGCTTTATCCTGACGATATTAAGCTGCGTACCAGCTATCAACGGCAGCTAGACAATACGCTCAGTATTTTGCTAAAAGAAGCCGACAGCGCCCGCGCCCGTGGCGATATTGAGCTGGCCACCAATCGCTATCAACAAATGCTCTCGCACGATAAAGGCAATTACCGTGCGCAAGAAGGGCTTAAGCTAACCGAGATCGCGGCGCGGCAAGATTCCATGCTGAAATATGCTCGGGAAATCAAAGAAAGCAAGCCTGACGAGGCGCTCGATGTACTCGCGCAAATCTTAAATGACAACCCTAGAAATCCGCAGGCACTTAGGCTACGCGATGAGGTAGAAAGCCGTAAAACCCGCGAAGCAACGCTGCGCCCAGGCCTTGCTCAGTCTTTAAAAAACCCGATTTCTTTGCAATTTAAAGACCAAAGCATTAGCAGCGTATTCGATATTATTTCGCGCATAGGTAAAGTAAATTTTATTTTTGACCGCGATGTTGCGCCCAATTTGCGTACCACCATTTATGCGCACGATAGCAGCGTTGAAGACGTGATCAATTTAATTTTGACCACCAATCAATTAGATAAAAAAGTATTAAATGAAAACACTATCCTCATTTACCCAAAGCGCCCAGATAAAGACCGCGATTACAAAGATTTGGTGATGCGCACCTTTTATTTATCCAATGCCGATCCAAAGCAGGTATTGGCCATGATTAAACAAATGGTTAAAACCAAAGATGTGTATATCGACGAGCGCTTATCCATGTTGATAATGCGGGATACGCCCGAAGCTATCGCTGTGGCCGAACGGCTCATTGCAGCCCAAGATTTGCCACAATCAGAGATTGTATTAGATGTAGAAATCTTAGAAGTTAGCAGCACCGATCTGCTCAATATGGGGATTCAATACCCAGATACAATTTCCGCATCTTTGGCCCCAGTGAACAGCATTTCGCCATTTCCTGTCAGCGGAACACCCGCAGCAGGGCAAATTAGTTTGGATAAGCTAAGTAATCTCAATAAAAGCGATGTGTTAGTGAATCTTGGCAATCCTATGATCAGCGCCAACTTTACCCACAATAAGGGCACGACCAATATTCTGGCCAACCCCAAAATTCGTGTTAAAAACCGTGAGAAAGCCAAGGTACAGATTGGTGAACGCGTGCCGGTTGTAACCACCACCAATAACAACGGCACCACCTCAGAATCCATCACTTACCTTGATGTGGGGCTAACGCTAAATGTTGAGCCTGTGCTATCCAACGATAACGATATCAGCGTTAAAGTATCGCTAGAGGTATCTAATGTTACCGGCAGCGTTACCACCCGCAACGGCTTAATTGCTTATAAAGTAGGCACGCGCAATGCCACCACCAATATGAGCGCTAGGGATGGCGAAACACAGGTACTGGCTGGATTATTATCCCGCACAGATCAATCCACCGGCAATGCTCTGCCTGGCCTTGGCGAGCTACCTGTCCTTGATCGCCTCTTTGGGAATAAAAAAGACGATAACGCCAAAACCGAACTCATCCTGCTGATTACCCCGCGTGTGGTGCGCAATTTGGCGCTTCCATCACCGCATATCACCACCTTTGATAGCGGCACCGAAGGCGCAATCAGCATCAGCCCGCTGCGCCTGCGCACCAGCTCTACAATTAAAATCAATAGTAATTCCAGCGGCAGCATCATGATGCCAGCACCACAGATGGTGATAGCACAGCCTGCACCTGCACCGGAGCCGGCCCCAGCTCCAGTGCCCGCACAGCAAAGCGAGGAATTTGTGCCTAAATCCACGCCGCCCGCACCTGAGCCCACCCCGCTGCCTTCACGCGGCAACGGTATGGGACGCCGTTAAATATGTTAGCAAGCGCCCGCCGCCGCAGGTTTAATCAGGGTTTTACCTTGATAGAGCTGATGGTTACGCTGACTATTTTGGCGGTTTTAGCCACCGTAGCCATGCCACTCTCGCAAATTACGGCCACTCGCCAAAGAGAAGAAGACCTGCGCCGCGCGCTTTGGCAAATTCGCAGCGGGCTTGATGCCTACAAACAAGCCGCAGACGATGGGCAGATCAAAAAGTCGCTCGATGAATCGGGCTATCCTCCTAATCTAGCGGTATTAACCGAAGGCGTAAAAGACGCCAAAGACCCAAATGGCAAAATGATTTACTTTCTGCGCCGCCTGCCCCGAGACCCCTTTTGTGACTGCCCAAGCAGCAACGATGAAAAAACCTGGGGGCTACGCAGCTACACCAGCCCGCCCGATTCACCACAATCAGGCCGAGATGTGTTTGACGTTTACTCGCTAAGCAGTGGCATAGGCTTAAATGGCGTGGCGTATAAAAAGTGGTAAATATATTGGCTCAAGCCAAGAAGGCTATTTATGAAAAAAACAGTATCTGGTTTCACCCTGATCGAGCTACTCGTTGTGCTCGCCATTATGGCCAGCCTGCTCACACTGGTGGTGCCGCGCTATTTTCATCAAACCGAGCGCGCCAATGAAACGGTACTCAAACATAATTTAGTTGCCATGCGGGATGCAATCGATAAGTTTTATGCCGATTCTGGCCGCTACCCCAGCGATATTGCAGAGTTAGTTAGCCAGAAATACCTGCGCGAAATGCCTATGGACCCAATCACCAGCAAAAATGATAGTTGGCAGGTGGTCGCCCCAACAAACGCCAGCGGCGTGTATGACGTAAAAAGTGGTGCAGAGGGAAACGGCAATGATGGCTCCGCTTACAATAGCTGGTAAAGCGCAGCCCAAGGGCGCAGCAAGGCCTCAGCTTGGCAGCAAGCAAGAGGCTGGCTTTGCTTACGCTTGGGCCCTAATGGCGGTACTGATTATGGGAGTCTACTTAGCGCAAGTGGGTGAGGCTTGGCAAAACCGCGCCCAGCGGGCCAAAGAAGCAGAGCTACTACGTGTAGGCGCGGAAATCCGCCGAGGGATTAAGCTTTATACCGAACAAAATATGATGCAAGGCATGCAATACCCTAAATCATTAGAAGAGCTGGTACTCGACCCCCGCAGCCCCACCCCGCGCCGTTTTATCCGCAAAGCGTATAAAGACCCCCTTACCGGCGAGGATTGGCAGTATATCTCCGCTCCCGGCGGCGGTTTTATGGGGGTGTATAGCAAGGCCCAAGGCAAACCCCTTAAACAGCGACTCTTCCCTAGCGATTTTGCTGGTTTTGCCGACCAAAACAGCTATCAAGACTGGAAATTTGCCCATTGGCCTAATGGCAAAGCACTGAAAAAGTAGTCCCAATTTGTAGCAGAGCTTAGGCAGTAAAAACCAAAATGTTGATCCAAAGAGAACACGGGGTTCCACAAAGGTGGCTAAACCTTGTTTTGAGGATTTCTCTGTGCCCTTTGTGCTCTCATTATCTCTGAGGCCCTAGGTTTAGCGCCATTTCACAGATCACGGAGATGATTTGTGACTTTAGCGGGGCAAGCTCAGCTTACCCCGGCCATGCAATCAATCAGCTACGATAATCCGCATTGATTTTTACGTAATCATAAGAAAAATCGCAGGTCCAAATCGTTGCGGCCTCAGTGCCACGATTTAGTTTTACCGTGATGCTGATTTCTGATTGCTTAAGCACGCGTTGGCCGTCTTCTTCCTTATATCCCACATAGCGGCCACCGTCTTTGGCAACCAGCACGTCATCCAACCACACTTCTAAGGTATCTACGTCTAAATTGGGTACTTCTGAATAACCAATCGCGCACAGAATGCGGCCCAAATTTGGGTCTGAGGCAAAGAAAGCCGTTTTAACCAAGGGCGATCTGCCAATTGCATAGCCAACGGCTTTGCACTCGGCGCGATCAATACCGCCTTCTACATTGATGGTGATAAATTTGGTGGCGCCTTCGCCATCACGAATAATCGCCTTGGCCAGCGTTTGGCTGATGTCTAACACCGCATCGCGCAGCGTGGCAAAATCGGCGCTCGTGCTATCGGTGATTTCTGTATTACCCGCTTGGCCGGTGGCGATCAGGATAAAGCTATCGTTAGTGCTGGTGTCACCATCCACCGTGATCGAGTTAAACGAGCGATCTGCTGACCATGCCACCAGCTCTTGCAGCATGTTTTGCGATACCACAGCATCCGTCGCCAAATAGCCCAGCATGGTCGCCATATTCGGGTGGATCATCCCCGCCCCCTTGCTAATGCCGGTTAGGGTGACCGTTTTGCCATCTAATACAATTTTTTTGCTCGCAGCTTTAGGGGCAACATCGGTAGTCATAATCGCGTTGGCAGCTTCAAACCAATTGCTAGGTTTTAGATCGCCAATCGCCGCATCCAGCGCCGCAATAATTTTGCCTGCGGGTAAGGGCTCTAAAATCACCCCAGTCGAAAAAGGCAGTACTTGGGCAGGGTTAATATCCAAACGCTCAGCCAGCGCAAAACAGATTTCTTTGGCGCGCTCAAACCCATCTAGCCCCGTGCCCGCATTGGCGTTACCGGTATTCACCACCAATGCACGGATCTCGCCGCCTTCCGCTAAATGGCTGCGGCAAATACGCACTGGTGCGGCGCAAAATTTATTCAGCGTAAACACCCCAGCAGCGCGGCTGCCCTTGGCTAATCGCATGACCAACACATCTTTTCGGCCAACCGTTTTAACGCCTGCCGAGGCGATACCAAGCGCCACTCCGGCAACAGGATAAAGCTGGCTAGGATCAAGCGTGGGCAGATTAACGGGCATGTCTTAAATCTCCAAATAAAGCAAAAAGCATGATTGTAAAGCACACTCGCCTCACTGGCTTTAGCCACCAGCTGCAAATGGCCGAAAAAACAGCCCATGACCCGTGTTACACAACAAAAAACCAAATATTGAATCACTCAAGAACGCGGAATATCACAGAGAAAAAATGGGTTGGCTTAATCAATTTCATTAAGCACATACAAATCCATCACGCATAGGCCGTGCTTATTTCTCGTGTATTCAAGTATTGTTCGCGAGTTAATAATCCTTGTGCATCGCATCCGCTATTTAATATATTGTTCACAAACTAAACAGTAGTATATTTTTACTTCATTCAAGTTTTGGGGTTACCATTTAATTTGGGCTTTATAAATAGGATTCCAAATGCCGCATACTCACCCTGTTCTTGCCGATTTTTTAAGCTTTACCCTGAGCCATCATCCCATTGATATCGTAAAAGGCCAGCTTACCAATGGGGTGCATTGGCACTATTTAGGGGATGGCATTTTAGAATTTGTACCGCAGCACGGCAGTGATCAAAGCTTAGTGCTCTCTGCGGGCATACACGGCAATGAAACCGCGCCTATCGAGCTACTCAACACGCTAGTCCAAGATATCGCCACTGGCGAGCAACCACTAGCAGTGCGCTTGCTGATGTTGCTGGGCAATGTTGCGGCCATGCGCCAAAACTGCCGCTATCTGCAAGATGATCTGAACCGCCTCTTTGATCATCGCCACCAAAAACTGCCAGATAGCCCAGAAGCACAACGAGCCGCCCATATCGAAGAGGCGATGGCGCAGTTTTTTGATGCTGCAAGTGGCAAGAAATATCACCTCGACCTACACACCGCAATTCGCCCCTCCAGCTTTAGCCGCTTTGGCTTGCTGCCTTACCAAGGCCGCCCTTACGATGCCTATTTACTGAGTCTGCTAGAGCGTTGTGATTTAGGCGCGCTGCTGATTAATCACGCCCCAGCGGGTACATTTGCTTATCACTCCAGCCAGCACCACAGTGCAGAATCGGTGACTTTAGAACTGGGCAAAGTACAGCCCTTTGGGCAAAACCAGTTAGCCGAATTTGCCGGCATCAACGCCCTCATGCGCGCCATGGTGGCAGGCACCGAGCCCACCACGGCTGCCCAACCCTACAAAACCTTTAAAGTCGTAGCGCAATTAGAAAAGCACAGCGAAGACTTTGTGCTTAATCTACCCAGCGACGTAGCCAACTTCACCGCTTACCCTAAGGGCACGCGGATCGCCACCGACCAAGGCTATGAATACATCGTCAGCCACAGCGAGGAACGCATCGTATTCCCTAACCCAAAAGTAAAGCCAGGGGTTAGAGCGGGGCTGATGGTGGTGGAAGTAAACAACTAAAAATGCTTAAGGTGTGCAAGTAGCGCTCTTGCACACCCATTTACAATGCCAAGAATCGCCAAGCCAGCTTCCCGCAATTGACCCACCGCATAAAACCATTGATACTCCACTGACATACTGACACAAAACTGACTTTCAACCCAAAGTGAGTATCAATCATGCAAAAATCATTACCCCGCCCTGGCAAGCTTGCACAAATCAGTCTGATCTGCGCCCTTTTAATCCATTCATTTTCTGCCCAAGCTGCCGATCAAACGTGGATTAAGCAAAGTAATAACGATGCCAAATTGCTACTGCAATTAATGAGCAAATACTCACCGGAAAACGCTGGCAATTTAGGTGTAGACGGTTTAGACGAGCAAATTACTGATTTATCCCAAGATTGGTTTAATAGCAAAACAACAGATACCCGCAACATTATCGGGCAATTAAACCAGCGCTTAAATCAAGAAACAAATCATAAAAACAAGCAAGACTTGCAAATATTAATCAGCAGTGCCGAAGATCATTTACGTAAAGAAAATTTAGACCGCAAATACTTTCTGCCCTTTATTGATGTAAGCAGCTTAATTTTTAATGTTGTCCAACAAACCTTAGACCCACGGGTATCCAAATCACGTCAGCAGACTTTACTGGTGCGCTTAAATAAATATGCGGGCCTGCTTAAAGACTTTAAACCGATCACAGATTTAGCCGCAGACCGTATGCACGAGCGCTTAAAAGCCAACCCACAGCTCATTGGGCCTTTTAAAGGCGATATTGAGCAGGCTTTAAGCGATGGGCCAGTTTATCTAGCGGGCATCAAAGAAATGCTGGCTAAAAGTGAGATAAAGGGCTGGGAAACAACTTGGGCGATATTAGAGCAACAACTCATTGCTTACAATGCCCTCATTAAAAAAGAAGTATTGCCGCTGGCCCGCAATGATCACAAATTACCCGCTGAAGTCTATGCCAATAATCTGCGCGATTTTGGTGTTGATATCCCGCCAGAAGAATTAATCTCCAAAGCACTGACCTCCTTTGCTGAAATTCGTAATCAAATAACCATTAGTGCCGGTATTGTGGCAAAAGAGCATCATTTTGCAGATGCAGATTATCGCTCGGTGATTCGTGAATTAAAGAAAACACAAATTCCCAAAGAAAATGTGATCGCCAAATACAGCGATATCCTCAGGCAAATCGAAACCATTATTAAAAACCAGCAGATTGTGACGCTGCCAGATCGTAACGCCGTGATTCGATTAGCCAGCGCCGCATATGAACTCGCCACGCTTAATTGGCAATACCGGCGAATATGGTGAATTTGTATTAACCACGGGGCTAACTGCGGGTGCCTCCAGCAAAACGCTGCACTTTGATGATTTTACCCATCAAGCGGGCACTTGGACGCTGACCGCGCATGAAGCAAGGCCGGGGCATGAATTGCAATTTGCCAAAATGATAGAAACAGGCGTTTCCACCGCAAGGGCTGTGTTTGCCTTTAATAGCACCAATGTGGAGGGCTGGGCCTTATATGCCGAAGCCGAGATGCAGCCTTTTGAACCTATGGACGGCCAGTTGTTTGCCTTACAGCACCGCATGCTGCGCACCGCGCGCGCCTTTTTAGACCCAATGGTCAATTTAGGCCAGATGCCAGCGGAAGGAGCCAAAACCTTTTTGATGGAAGAAGTTGGCCTATCCGAAGCCATGGCCACCCAAGAAGTACAACGCTATACCTTCCGCTCGCCAGGCCAAGCGACTTCCTACTTTTACGGCTATCAGCAGCTAATGGAAACACGCCAAATCGCCGAAATCGCGCTCCGTAAAAAATTCGACCGCCGCGCCTTTAATGATTTTGTGCTATCGCAAGGCCTAGTTCCTGGGCGTATTTTACGTGAGGCCGTGATTCAGGAGTTTGTGCCTGCACGCTTGTAATGGGTAATCGCCAAATAAAGCTCAATATATAGAGCGTAAAGCATACTCTTGCGCGCCAAAGCCGGTGCGCAAGAGCAGCGCTTGCACCCCTCATCATCATCTGCACTTATAAAACAACCCCAAGCTCATACAAAACATCTACTTTTGTTAATAACAAAAACACTCATCCCCATTTGTACAAACTGCACAAAGCAGCAATCCCCCCTTAGATCTGCCTTCATCGCTGCTGCATGTTAAAATCGCTGCCTTTCACGTATTCGACAGCAGCTAATGACAGCCACCGGCAGCGCCTCTAGTCCTATTTCAGAGCAAAACTACCTTCAGCAAATTGCCGACGCGCAATTAACCGACAGAGGCAATCTGGAGCGTCTGTTGCACCGCGTCAACCAGCGGCAAGCCAAGCAGCAGCCTTGCGATAAAGAATTGCGCGAGCTAGAAACGGGCATTGCCAAATCCTTGGCCAAAAGTGAGCAACGCCGCAGCCGCCTGCCCCGCCCAGAATTCGACGACAATCTGCCGGTTAATCAGCGCAAAGACGAGCTAAGCGAAGCAATCGCCAAGCATCAGGTGGTGATTGTGTGTGGTGAAACTGGCTCGGGTAAAACCACGCAGTTACCGAAAATTTGCTTAGAGCTGGGCCGTGGTGTGCATGGCTTGATTGGCCACACCCAACCGCGCCGCCTTGCCGCCAGATCGGTCGCAACGCGCATCGGGCAAGAATTAAAATCTGAAAATGCCGTGGGTTTTAAGGTGCGCTTTACCGATAAAACCACCGACGCCAGCTATATCAAGCTGATGACAGACGGGATTTTGCTGGCCGAAACGCTGTCCGATCCTTACCTATTAAAATACGACACGATTATTATCGACGAGGCACACGAGCGCAGCCTGAATATCGATTTCTTACTCGGCTATATCAAGCAGCTACTACCCAAACGCCCCGAGCTAAAAGTGATCGTTACCTCGGCCACCATTGATGCCGATCGCTTTAGTCAGCATTTTGCTGGGGCACCTGTCATGGAAGTCTCTGGCCGCACCTTCCCCGTGGAAGTGCGCTATCAGCCACTGCACGCCATTGATGAAGACGATCAAGAGCTAGAGATGGAAGAAGCCATTGTGCAAGCCATTGAAGGGCTGTGGCGCACCGATGGTAGTGGCGACGTGCTGGTGTTTTTGCCGGGCGAGCGCGAGATTCGTGAAACCGCCGAAGAGCTGCGCAAAGCTAAGCTGCGCGACGCCGAAATTCTGCCGCTGTTTGCACGGCTTTCGAATGAAGATCAGCAGCGGATTTTCCGCTCCACCAGCACTGGCCGGCGTATTATTCTGGCCACCAACGTCGCCGAAACCTCACTCACCGTGCCGGGTATTCGCTATGTGGTTGATTCTGGCCATGCGCGGATTAAACGCTATTCGCCTCGCGCAAAAGTCGAGCAACTCTTGGTTGAGAAAATTTCCCAAGCCTCGGCCCGCCAGCGCTCAGGGCGTTGCGGCCGTGTGGCTTCTGGTATTTGCGTGCGTCTTTATGATGAAGCTGATTTTAATAACCGCTCCGAGTTTACCGATCCAGAAATCGTTCGCTCGTCTTTAGCAGCGGTGATCTTGCGTATGGCTGCGCTAAAACTGGGCCATATCGACAACTTTCCTTTCTTAGAAGCGCCATCCAGCCGTTTGGTCAGCGACGGCTATCAGCAACTGCGCGAACTAGGCGCGGTCGATATTGAAGACCAACTTACGCCAATTGGTAAGCAACTCGCCCGCCTGCCGGTCGATCCACGCATTGGCCGCATGCTACTGGCTGGGCGCGATGAGCATTGCTTGGCAGAAATCCTGATTATTGCCTCGGCGCTGTCGGCGCAAGACCCACGCGAGCGCCCTTTTGACGCCAAAGAAGCCGCTGCCCGTGCCCAAGCTAAGTTTGTGGATGATAAATCCGACTTTCTATCTTTCCTACGCATGTGGGAATTCTTTAACGAGGCACTGGATAATAAAACCAGCAACCGTCAGCTAATTAATCTTTGCCACGAGCACTTTTTATCCTATCTGCGCTTACGCGAATGGCGAGATTTACATCGCCAGTTAAGCGAGATTTGTCAGGATATGGATTTACAAGTCAATGACTTGAAAGCTGCACCTGGCACGCCAGAGCAGATTTTAAAAGCACTGATGACAGGTTTGCTTGGCAATATCGGCTTTAAACAGCCAGAAAACGACGAATACCTTGGCGCACGCGGGATTAAATTTAATATTTTCCCCGGCTCTGGCCTAAAAAAAGCACGGCCAAAATGGATTATCGCCGCCGAGGTGGTTGAAACCACCAAGATTTATGGCCGCTGCGTCGCCGCCATCGAGCCTGAATGGGTAGAGCGCATCGCCAGCCATCTGGTTAACCGCCATTATTTTGACCCGCACTGGGAAAAAACCAGCGCGCAAGTCAACGCCAGCGAGCGCGTTACCCTGTACGGCCTGCCGATTGTGCCCAAACGCCGCGTACATTTTGGCAAGATCGATCCCGTCGCCGCACGGGAGATTTTTATCCGCGAAGCCTTGGTGCGCTTTAACTACAACAGCCGCGCTAAATTCTTTGAGCATAATAAAGCGCTGATTCTGGACGTGCAGGATTTAGAACACAAAGCCCGCCGTCAGGATGTGCTGGTGGATGATGACGCGCTGTTTGCATTTTTTGACGCCAAGATTCCAGCCGACATCGTCAATGGCGCAGGTTTTGAGGCATGGCGTAAGCAAATTGAGCGGGATAATGCCCAGCATTTATTCTTAAGCCGCGATGATTTAATGCAGCACGGTGCAGATGCGGTGACCGAAGAGCAATTCCCAGAGTTTTTCCGCCTGCTGGATGCCAAATTACCGCTTGCCTACCGCTTTGAGCCTGCTCACCCGCTAGATGGCGTCACCATTACCCTGCCGCTACACCTATTAAATCGCGTGAATCACGCTATTTTTGACTGGCTGGTGCCTGGCATGCTGCGTGAAAAAATCACCCTGCTGATTAAGTCCTTACCTAAATCCATCCGCCGCATCTGCGTGCCGGTGCCAGAATTTGCCACCAAAATGCTGATCGCGCTGGATCAAGCTTCAAGAACCGAAGCACTGCTACCGCAGCTAGCGCAGGCGGTTAGCCGTGGCGCGGGGCTGATTGTGCCAGCGGATGAGTTCAATCCCAAAGATTTGCCAATGCATCTGCAAATGAATTTTAGAATTGTGGACGATGCAGGGCAAGAGCTGGCGCAGGGGCGCGATTTGATCGCGCTACGCGCCCAGCTGGGTGAAGCCGCGCAAATGACCTTTCGCGATGCCGCCGACGATAGTGTGAGCATCGAAAAAACCGGCATCATCAAGTGGGATTTTGGCGAGCTGCCCGCCAAAATCAACTTTAAGCGCCAAGGCCGCCCTATTACCGGCTTCCCCGGCCTTGTGCCGGAAGAAGACGCGGTAGCGATTCGTCTATTTGATACCGAATTTGCCGCCAGCATCGCCCACCGTAGTGGTGTGATTTGCTTACTTAAATTTGAACTCAAAGACCATGTTAAGCAGCTGCCTAAATCACTGCCCACCTTCAATCCGCTGGCACTGCAATTACGCGGCGTGTGTAATGGCGATGAATTAATGGAAGACGTGGTCGCCAGCATTTGCGATCGCGCCTTTATTGGTGAAGACGAGCCACCACGTAAGCCTAAAGACTTTGAAGGGCAAAAATCACGCGCCAAAGTACGCTTGCCATCGGTACGTGATGCGGTGATGCGTATTCTGGCCGAGCTGACTGGCGAATACGTGGCGCTGAATAAACTACTCGCCAAACCCTCGCCGTTTGCAAACAATATGAACGAGCTGCTGGGCCAGTTAGTCTTCAAAGGCTTTTTACAACAAACCCCGTGGGAGCAACTGCCTCGCCTGCCCATCTATGTAAAAGCCATGCGTATCCGCGCCGAAAAACGCGTTGCCAATCCGCAAAGAGACGGCCAACGCGGCGCGGAAATCAATGAGCTATTTAAGCGCTGGGAAGCAGAAATGCTCAAATGGGAGAAAGAAGGCAGAGACACCGCCCCACTCGCCCCATTCCGCTGGATGATAGAAGAACTGCGCGTTGGCCTATTCGCCCAAGAACTAAAAACGCCTTATCCGGTATCGGTAAAGCGTTTAAGTAAGGTGTTTGAAGATTTAACGCGGCGCTAAAAAAATACCCCAGTTAAATCAAGCTGGGGTATTTTTTTATCTAAGTACTTAGTTATCGAGTATTCAGAAAATCAGCTTCGTCATTCCCGCGTAGGCGGGAATCCAGCTGTGCTCTTAGATCCCCGACAAAAACGCTCGGGGATGACGCTTTTTTAGCCTATTTTAAATACACGAAAATTTATTATTCACTACATATTCAATTAAAATATTTTAGAGCCTTTAATGCTTGAAGGATATGTTCCTTCGCATACGCTAGGCTTGGTATATTTTTCAGTGCGGGTATATGAGCCGGATAAAACATTATTAGCTAAATCAAAAGCCACATTTTGTGACCAGTTAATTGTGCCCACGCCTTTACTATTATCAAAAGTTTGAGTCTTGAAATTATTCAGCTGATTATTACCTGAATAATTAATCGCCAACTCAGACTGCTTGCTGCCATCCCAGAAACGATAAGTTCCTTTACCATTTGCCTCTGGTTTAACTAGCCAAGTAAAGCCCAAGGTATTGCCTGTGGATGAATAATCACAAGTACTGTATTTAGGCGTCGCAGTGCTTGCTTGAGCCGTTAATACACCCATCCATAAATCATAACTACCATAACGCTGGCCATTTTTACGTGCACCAACAATCTCATATGTGCGCTTTTCATCCCAAATCAGTGCTTTAGTGCTTGCATCATATTCACTATCAACGGTTTCTTCTTTTACAAACCCCACTTTAGCTGCGTGCCAGCGCTTTGAACTCCATAAAATATCAAAGCTTTCTCTATTGCCTTTATGCAAAATAGACGTTTTTTCTAAAGAAACGCAGGTATCTAATTTACCCAGTTTAGTATCAATCGTTTCCCGACCGACAAAGCTATACTCTGATTTAACATTTTCGCTACGTACTTCATTGGGATACCAGCTAGCAGTGACTTTGCGTGTATACTCAGCTGCTTTAGGCTGATCTTTTACTAAATCATAAAGGTACGTATTAGGAGCTGCATTCAATGCTGCATTTTTTTGCATCCACATATCCATGGATTTACCATTCTGATCGAAATGATCAGTACGCCAGCCTAGGAGTTTTTGCCCATCAAGGCTGCTATAGTCTTTGGCAAAGCCATAATAAGGATAATAATTAACTGAAGCATAATTAGTAGCATCTTCCAAAAAGGTGTATTTACTAGACTTTTGCAAAACCAACTCACCATCAAGGCTAACCGTTTCATTTTTAGTATCAAAATAGTGCTGATATATCCCACCATTCCAACCTTCTTGAAATTGCTGCTTACCGTAAAAATCAACTTTTTTCTGCCCATCCCAAAGAAATACTGCTGTATCCCCTTCTGTTGTACTTGTGACTTTTAAATCTGCCGGTAAAGAAAGAGATGCAATACACTGCGCCAGTGTTTCTTTGACCGGATTAGTCACACCCGTCGATACCGCTGGAGTAGCCACAGCAGTATTACTTGAATCCCCCCCACCACCACCACCGCAGGCAGTCAGTGCCGTGGATAAGGCCAATACCATTGTTGTTAGCGCGTAATTTTTCATGATCTTCCGTTTATCAGACAAATGACTAAATAAATTTGAATTATGCATAATTAATAAAAGCAAGTATATTACATTATGCTTTTTTTATCTTTCGCAAAAACTAGGCAGCAACTTACAAAAATTAACCACCACCACTCATCTCCTCCGGCACATTTTATGCTGCATGGCTATTTCCACTTACCTAAGGAAATATCATGCGTATCACACAGAGCGATTTACAGCTCAGTAGCCAACAAGCCAGCAGTAGCGAAACGCTTAAATCTTTGCAAGTTGGGCAGAAGGTGGGTTTAGATCAGCAGGGGGCGGGTTTATTTGCGGATTTTTTTAATGAGCAGCTTTCGGCGCTCTCAAGTGGCCTTGAGCAGGCTAAGAAGCAAGAGCAGGCTGAAAAAGACGTGGATAAAAGCAAGGAACAGCGCTTTCAATCTTTATGGGAAATGCTGTTTGGCAATGGCCAGCCCCCCACGCAGAGCGCCCCACCTCCATGCCCAAACGACAGCCCAGCAGCGACACCAACGGCGACAGCGGCACCAGTAAGCAGCAAAGCTTATAACTTGCAAATATTAGCCATAGAGCACACTAAAACCACCGAGAGCTGCAATTTTAACGCCAGCGGCAAAGTTTGCCTTAGCGATGGCAACTCACGGCAATTTGACGTTGGATATCAGAACGCCCAAAGCAGCGAGACCACCCGTATTGCAGGGGCAGAGTGGTTCAAAATTAAAGACCCGCTGGTGGTGGATACCGGCGCTGCCACCATAAAGCTCAGCCCACAAAGCGTGGCTTTCGATCTGGATAACGATGGCAAAACAGAGACCATGCGCCTGCCAGACACTGGCTCTGGCCTGCTGTTTTTAGACCGCAATCACAACGGCATTGCCGATAATGGCAGCGAGCTATTTGGCCCGCAAAGCGGCAATGGCTTTAGTGAATTAGCCAAGCTGGATGACGATCACAATGGCTGGATTGATGAGGGTGATACAGCCTATAAAGACTTAAAACTTTGGCAAAGCGGTGAGCCTAGCCGTGGCCGCGTACAAACCCTTGCCGAGGCTGGCGTAGGCGCAATGGCCACCCAAAGCGCCGCCACCGAATTTAGCCTGAGAGAAGAAGGCAATGTGCTCGGCCAAATCCGCGCCAGCAGCGTATGGCTAGGGGAGCACAGCGGCGCAGGTACGGTTAGGCAAATAGATTTAGTCACTCAGCCACAGGCTTGAAAACCAACGGTGATGCGCTGTTAGCTGTGCCATCTGACTCAGCTAACAGCAATGGCGTACGCCTACCAGGGGGAACCTCAAAAAACCCATCTTTCGTCATAATACTGCGTTGCGCTTTAAAAAAATCTCCTTACATATCAAACATATGCAGCGTCTATTTTTTTAAAACGCGCCTTGTCTTATTTAGAAATATAGGTTTTTCGAGGCCCCCTAAGGGGAGTCTTGAAGAAAGCGTTTTCAGCAGAATACCGCCTTGCACACCCAATTTCTTATTTTTATATATATTTTTTCTAGAGCTGCGGACGCACACCGCTGAAGAAATGGCTGAGTAAAATAAACCTATTTATTATTAATTAACTTTCATTTAATTTTACAAAATTAATTTTCAACAAAAATGTTAAATAACATAAACAAGTAAACAATCATCACCAATATTTAATATTTAATCAATATAAATGTCATAGTTTAAAAAAAATTTATACCGCATCTATAAAATTTAAGTTTTTTTTCATCAGCAAGTCACCCCCCTTCTTTATTCTGCACCTTTTCCAGTTTCAACATTAGACCTGCTTGGGCGGTCTGAATTTATGTCACTCGAAACACCACAGAATAAAGGAACTGCCTGAATGTCCGGAAAAATATACGCCTCCATGACGATTGCCCTTTCGGGGCTATTACTCAGCGCTTGTAATTCATCAGATGATATCGCTGGTAGCGGCGAGCAGGTGGTGGCCACTACACCTAGCCCTTCTCCTATTCCCACTCCCGTGCCCGCACCTGGGCCAAAACCTGAAACACCTCCTGGCCAAGATCCAGTCCCAACCCTGCCCCCCGTGCCTACCAATGTGCCCACCTTAGCGCCAACTCCCGCACCAAACCCAACGCCAGCACCAACCACCGTGCCGACTCCAGCCCCTAGTACGCCAAGCCCAGCTCCGCTGCCCTCAGGCCCGGCCAGCAAAAAAGTGCTATTAGTGGGAATTGATGGCATTCAGTACGATGTATTACTTGATGCGCTCAATAACAAGCAGCTCAGCAATATTGCAAAATTAAACCTCAGCCCCAGCTATACCGGTGGGATTGCTGGCTCTAACACTCAACAGCAAACGCTGAGCGGCCCAGGCTGGGCCTCAATCTTAAGCGGAGCATGGGCCAATCGCCATGAAGTGCGCTCGGATTATGCTGGGCAGGTGTTTAAAAATGATTCTGTGTTTAAACAATTAGGCCAGCTCAAATCGAGCAGCATTACTAGCTGGAGCACTTTAAATAAACTACTGCGTGTAGATATTAATGCTGGGCAATTAAGCAATGCAATTGATTGCAGTGGCTTTGATAGCTGCGTTGTATCCTCAACCCAAAGCGCGATCAATAGCGGCAATTACAGCTTAGTGGTTTCCAATTTACATGCGCCAGAAGAAACCGCGCTACATACTGGTCTGGGCAAAGAATATAAACAGACCCTTAAAAATACTGACCAGCAAATTGGTGAATTACTCGAAACACTGAAGCAGCGCCAAATTCAAAACAATGAAGATTGGTTGCTGCTATTAACCTCTAGCCATGGTTTAAGTGAAGGTGGCAATAACGATGGCCTGCCACGCGCAGTAAACCAAGCGGGCTTTATTGCCATAAATAAGCCACTGGCTGAAAAAATAGCAGGTGTACCTCTTAAAGTGCCTGCCAATATCGCCGACTGGTATAGCTATCCAAGCCAGGCGGATATTGCCCCGACCTTAATCAATTATCTGACAAATAACGCCAACGCTGAAAATCATACAATGGACGGCGTTTCATTATTAGAAGCGCCTGCAGTAAAACAACTGCAAGCCAGAGCTAACCCAGATCGAAGCAGCATTACCCTTAGTTGGAAATCCACTGCGCCAGTTAAGCTTTTCCGCAGTGGAAAATTAATTAAAGAGCTGCCAGCTGGCACTACCAATTATACCGATAGCAATTTAGAGGTCACTAAAAACGGCTTATATAAATTTACCTGATTATGTCTCTTGCTCAGTTAATCTCCCACGCGGGCAAGGCTTAGCTATGAGTAATGCATGTAGCATTCGTGGAATTAGGGCGCACAAATCAAAACGCCGATTAAATCGATACTGCATTTCTGCCAAATAGC
>NZ_JANXSO010000009.1 GCF_025352645.1 Iodobacter sp.
CTGAGGCCCTGATCGACGACCATACGAGCGACTTCTAGTTTGAAGTCAGTACTATAATTTTTACGCTTAGAAGCCATGTTTTTCCTTGTTTAGGCGAATGATGCACCTATCAAGGTGTCTGTTGGAATTAGACCACTACAGTTTTCTCCGTGTAACTCTGTGTCCTCCACGCTCTCCGTGGTTCAAGAGTTGGGTTTTATGTACAAGAAGAATTGCGGTGTTCTAGCTTATTGTGCCCGTATCAGGCTTAGGTTTATTTGGCCGCTGCACACCCGCATGCAAAGCTTGCATCGCCCCGCCCATATCGCCAGCCAGCATTTTAGGCAGCACGTGATGGGCTTTGATAAACACATCCATGATGCCTTCGAATTCTTCTTTACGCGGTGCCTTAAGTACAAAATTAGCCACCTCGGCCTTATTGCCAGGATGGCCGATACCTACGCGTAAGCGCCAGAAATCAGGCGTGCCCAGATGAGCTTGAATATCTTTTAAGCCATTATGCCCACCATTACCGCCGCCCTGCTTCAGCTTGATTTGCCCCGAGGGAATATCTAGCTCGTCGTGTACCACTAGGATTTCAGCTGGCAAGATTTTATAAAACTGCGCCAAGGCCACCACAGCTAGGCCGCTGCGGTTCATAAAAGTTTGCGGTTCTAGCAGCCAAACATCACTGCCGTGCAGGCGGGCTTTGGCTGCCAAACCATGAAATTTATTATCGTGGCGTAAAGAAGCGCCAGCATCTTTGGCTAATTCATCCACCCACCAAAAGCCAGCGTTATGGCGAGTTGCTGCGTAATCGCTACCTGGATTACCCAAGCCTACAATCAGTTTAATATGCGGCATAGTCTTTCTAAAGCAAGCAAAAAGGGCTCTATGATACCGCTCTTTCTGCCCCAAACCCTGAGTTTAACGCGAGGGTCTGTTGACGTTTCATTCACAATTGCGCTGAGCGAGGAAAATCCCTCGCACGCAGAGGGTTTGACCCATTTTTGGGGCTGCACAGCGTTAAAAATCGCTAATGGTACTCGTGCCATGTCGCAATTTTTGCCTTGTTCAGCCCCAAAACTGGGTCAAACGCAGCAGTGAATGAAACGTCAACAGACCCTAGATATAGACGTAAAAAAACCCGCCGCAGCGGGTTTTTTAAGTACTTAAAACTTAAACAGCTTTTGCGCCGTTCAGGTTTACGATACCTAGGTCTTTACCAGCAGCCAACGATACCAATTCGATACCTTCAGGCAATTTGATGTCAGACAAGTGAACCGAAGTATTCATTGCAGACAAATCAGCAAGGTCAACAGTTACGAATTCTGGCAGCTTAGAAGCTACACAACGAATCATTACTTCGTTCAATACGGTGCTGATCGTACCGCCTTGCAACTTAACGCCCAAGCTAGCATCGCCGTTAACGAAGTGCAATGGCACTTTCAATTCAACAACAGTTGCTTCGTTTACGCGTTGTAAATCAACGTGCAGAACCAATTGCTTGAATGGGTGATATTGAACAGCGCGAACCAAAACTTGCTCAGCAGCAGCGCCTTCAACGTTCAAAGTGATCAAAGCAGTGTGGAACGCTTCTTTTTGCAGAGCGTAGTACATGCTGTTGTGATCAAGTGTTACGGCTACAGGGGCTACATCGCCACCGTAAACGATTGCTGGCAAACGACCGTCACGACGCTGGCGGCGGCTCGCACCCGTACCTTGCGCGTCACGTGCTACTGCATTGATTTCAAATGTCATAATAAAACTCCATACGCACCGAAGTGCATTTTAATAAGCACTGTCCGCGACCAGACAGTGCAACAGAAAACCCAGATAAAATATCTGGGTTTTGAATTCTTAAACCGATTTAATCGACAAATAACGAAGAAACAGACTCATCGTTATTAATGCGTCGCATCGTTTCAGCCAACAGGCCAGCAATCGAAACAACACGAACACGGCCACTATCTTGGGCTGCTTGGCTGACTGGAATGGTGTCAGTCACAACCACTTCGTCTAAGTCAGATTGCATAATGCGCTCAACCGCTGCACCAGAAAATACCGCGTGAGTGGCATAAGCCAATACGCGCTTAGCACCGTGTTGCTTCAACGCTTGCGCGGCTTTGCACAGGGTGTTGGCGGTATCGATCATGTCATCGATAATCACGCAAGTACGGTCTTTTACATCGCCGATAATATGCATCACTTCGGCAACGCCAGCCTTAGGACGGCGTTTATCGATAATCGCCATATCCACGCCTAATTGCTTAGCCATAGCGCGGGCACGTAATACGCCGCCTACGTCTGGGCTAACTACCATTAGGTTTTCGTAGCGTTTTTCGCGGATATCCGACAGCAATACGGGTGTCGAGTAGATATTATCTACAGGGATATCAAAGAAGCCTTGGATTTGATCAGCGTGTACATCGACTGTCAGCACACGATCTACACCCGCCACGGTCAGCATATTTGCAACCACTTTGGCGGAGATCGGTACACGAGCAGAACGAGGACGGCGATCTTGACGGGAATACCCTAGGTAGGGAATTGCTGCAGTAATGCGGCCAGCCGATGCGCGTTTCAGCGAATCAACCATCAACATTACTTCCATCAAATTATCATTGGTCGGCACACAGGTGGACTGCAGAACAAACACATCGCGACCGCGAACGTTTTCTAGCAGCTCAACGGTCACTTCGCCGTCAGAGAATCGACCAACCGTGGCACGGCCGATCGAGATGTCCAGGTGATTAACTACGCTATCAGCAAGCTTCGGGTTAGCGTTACCAGTGAACACCATGAGACTATCGTAAGCCATTTCTGTATTCCAGAAGGACGAAAAGCGCGTAATTTTTAAATTACACGCTTTTCTATTCGAATGATGGCAGGGGAAGAAGGATTCGAACCTTCGCATGTCGGAATCAAAATCCGATGCCTTAACCAACTTGGCGACTCCCCTAATGAAACTGCCCGCAACTACTCGGCAAATTCATGTAATGGATGCTTACTTAATGACCTAGCAACAAATCCGGTCATATTTTTTGGCAGGTCGTATATTACACTGTTTGCTTCGTTAGGTGAAGAAAAACTTGCAAAAACACAACTACCTGAGCCAGTCATCCTTGCGTTTGCATACTGGCTAAGCCACGTAATACTTTCAGCTATCTTTGGATGACTTTTACAGGCCACCGCTTCCAGATCATTTTGGGTGAAGGCGCTACTGAGGAGCGGAACTGTAATCGGCGGCGTATTTCTTGTCAAGCTTGGATCGCGAAAAATCTGCGGTGTGGACACGTGTACTGCTGGGTGCAAGATCACAAAATGGGTATCTGGCGTGGCAACCGGCGTCATTATTTCGCCAATCCCTTCAACAAAAGCCGACTCGCCAAAAATAAAAAACGGCACATCTGCCCCCAGACTTAAACCTAACTCCATCAGTTTGCTACGAGGTAAATTAAGCTGCCATAGGCGATTTAGCGCCAACATCACGGTAGCAGCATCAGAGCTCCCACCACCCACGCCGCCACCCATCGGTAGGCGCTTATCTACACGGATATCTACCCCTAGCTTGCAGCCTGTGGCGTGCTGCAGCAAACGCGCAGCACGCACGGTGAGATCTGCCTCGGCCGGAACACTAGGCAAAGGATTGTGATGAATCACCTCTCCACTTGCATTCACCCGTAAGCTAATTGTATCGCTTAAATCAATCAACTGAAAAACCGATTGCAGCAGGTGATAGCCATCAGGGCGACGACCAACAATATGTAAGAAAAGATTAAGCTTGGCTGGAGCAGGAAAATCTTGCCAAACACTATTTATACCTAGGGATTCCATTGCCATTCTGATATCACTACTTTAATTTCAAGATCGTCACGACTTAGCATCAGCCTATGCGGCAAGCTAGGCTGGCCGCGATAATCTGTGCTCTCAATACGCCAGCCTGCTTGCTCAAGCAGTTGGCCATTTTCAATTTTGCTTTGATGACTTACGCTATCTGGATCGGCCTCGCCACGCAACCACCAGCGCAGGCCAGACACCGGTAGCGGCCAGCCCAGCGCTTCTTTGATCAACTCATCAGGGGATGCGGCCTTAATGACACGCTGATTAGCATCCTTAAAGCTTGCCAAGCCGGGGCTAAATCGCAGCTCTGCCGCGGTTTGCCCAAGTGGGCCAGATATTGCTAACTCGCTTTGCTCGCCAAGCTGATGCCAATCAAACTGCGCATAATGCCTTTCATTTGCCACCTTTAAGGCCACTCGGCCACTGGCCGAATACCCAGAGCGGCTTACAGGAGGTGTGCTGGCGCAGCCCACTAAAAACAATACCGCAATTAACCATAAACGCATTAATGAATCCCTAAGCGTTTAATGGTTTCAACTAAAGTATCGTTTTTGGCATCAATCAAAGCTGCTGCATCAACCACTTTTTTTGCCTCAGCCTTTTCACCTAGCAGCCACAATACCTCGGCCAAATGTGCCGCCACGTCAGGCTCAGCAAGCTTGCTATACGCACGTTTCAGCAACACACTGGCTTCCTGCAACTTGCCCTGCTTATAACGCAGCCAGCCTAGGCTATCTAAAATCACTGGGCTATCTGGCTCTAGCGCAATCGCTTGCTCTAGCAATACCTCTGCCTCGCTTAATTTAGTGGTACGTGTCAGCAGGGTGTAGCCAAGCGCATTCATTCCCTGTGCATTAGCTGGCATAAGCTCTACATACTTACGCAAATCGCTTTCAGCTAAAGCGTAATCACCTTGCATATCTGCAAGTAGTGCGCGGTCGTAAACCAGATCGGTAGACTGTGGATAAGTCACTAGGCCCTTACTAAGAATTTCAACGCCTTTTTTATAGTTGCGAGCTTCACGGTACAATTGCGCTTCCATTTGGATACGCTCTACTTTTGCTTGCTCGGTATCACTAGGCAGAGCCGCAATAGCCTTACGTGCTTCTTCTGTGCGCCCTAAGCGCGCCAAAACACGCGGCAGACGTTTTTTAGCTGAGGCGGCAAAATCTCCGCCCACTTGGCTATACCAACTCAAGGCTTCATCAAAACGATAGCGCTCTTCAGAAATCTGCCCTAGGTAGTAACGCAAATTATCCACATTGCGTGGGTTTTGTTTGATTGCGGCGCTGAGATTGCTATACGCCGTATCAAAATCACGCTGCTGCAGTGCAATTAAACCAGAGCCAATTAATGCATCCAGATTATTGCCTTGTAGCTTTAAAATTTCTTGGTAAACCTGTGATGCCTCAGGCAAGCGCTGGGCCGCAACCAGCTCACGCGCTAGGCTATTTCTTAACGTCAAAGACATCGGATTGTCTTTGATGGTTTTTTCTAGGAATTCAACACTGGCCGCTGGCGATTGATTAGCCAATAGCTGCGCCTTGTACTGAATGGCGGTTTCCCAATTAGGTCTTGCGGTAAGGGCAATGTTTAACTCCGCCAGCGCATCATTAAACCGCTCTTGATTGGCCATTGCCACGGCACGGGCAAAATGCGCCTCAGGAAGCTGTGGATACTTTTGGGTTAGCTCATCAGTAAGCTTCCATGCCGCTTTTCTGTCGGTGGTCTTATCCCAGAGCAAATGCATTTGCATAAAAAATGATGCGGCATCTTCTGGCTTTGCCGCCAGCAGCGCCTCGATATGCGGCTTGGCATCTTCAATTCGATCTGCGCGAATCAAAAGAGTGAGCAAAATTTGCCGAGCCCCCACAGAGTTTGGCGCAGCTGCTATCCATTGCTGAGCGGTTTCTTGTGCTAAACCCAGCTGCCCAGCGCCTACGGCTACTTCGGTTGCGCGGCGAGCCACACGAGGGTCATGGGTACGATTAGCCAGATCATGCCAAGTTTGTGCAGAGAGCGCCGTGCGGCCTCGCTGCAATGAAACGTCCGCAACCAAAAAGCGCAGCAATAAATCATTGGTCAGCGGCATGCGTGATAATGTTTCTGGCGCAAAGCTTTCATCCCGAACCGTCTCGGTTTCTGCCACCGCTTCTGCAGGCTCGCTAGCCGCAGTGCTGGATGTAGAAACAGGCACAGCGGCGCATCCGCCCAAAAACAGGCCGCTAATAAGCAAGCATAGAGCTGAGTGTTTAAAAGTGGGGAGTCTGAATGGGACGGGCATGGCACAATCCAGTAACGTCATTAATCATTCCATATTAACTCGGATATTTCAGATAGTAATAGCCCGTCTTACGCTTACTGTCTTTAAAACCACGATGTAAGCCTAGCCACTTAACAAGGCTAGCACAATTAATTAAAGCTTATTTCCCTTACAAAACAGGGTATTGCATCAATATTTATTGGCCAATTGCCCATGTATCCACCATCAATAGGCCGCGTTTAACGCAAGTACAACACCGCTAATAGGAAGAAAAAGTGCCAGAATTACCTGAAGTTGAAACCACAAAACGCGGCATTTCTCCCCATGTAGAAGGGAAAACCATTAGCGAAGTCATTATTCGCCAAGCAAGGCTGCGCTGGCCAATTCCGGCGGATTTAGCTCAAATACTAGAGGGGCGAAAAGTACTTAGCGTTACGCGGCGGGCCAAATATCTGCTGCTCAGTTTTGAGCATGGCACCTTACTGATTCATTTGGGCATGTCAGGTAATTTACGCGTACTAACCGAAGCCTTTCCCGCCGAAAAGCACGATCATTTTGATTTAGTGCTCGCCAATGGCACACGGCTACGCTATCGAGATCCACGCCGTTTTGGCGCATGCCTATGGCAGCCGATAGAAAATTGCCCCCACCCTTTATTGCTACAACTCGGCCCAGAGCCTTTATCGGATCAATTTAATGCCGACTATCTACTATTGGCCAACTCTAATCGGAAAATAGCCATTAAGCTCGCCATTATGGATAACCATACCGTAGTAGGCGTGGGTAATATCTATGCGGCGGAATCGCTATTTAGAGCAAAAATTAATCCGCAAAGGGCCGCAAATAGCCTGAGTTTGCAAGAAGCAGCGCAGCTGGTGATTGCGATAAAAGCCACACTCAGCGATGCAATTACGGCGGGGGGTAGTACGCTAAAAGATTATGTAGATAGCGATGGTAAGGCGGGTTATTTTCAGCTTAGTGCCTTTGTTTACGCCCGAGCGGGTATGCCGTGCAGAATATGTAACGGTGAAATTAAGCAAATACGCCAAGGCCAACGCAGCACCTTTTACTGCCCGCAATGCCAAATTTAATTGATATATTTCAATATTTTTAATCAACAGCAAGCTAAATCAGTAAGTATGTTAGTAATCGCTTATTACTAAAATGATATTTATGCGATAAAGTGCTGAAAAATAGGCAGTAAAAGGCTAACTTTAAAATTAAATCATTAACTTCAAATTAATCACTGAATGTTAAGCAGGACATAAATAAAATGGTCCCTAGCAAATTTAAAGGGACCACAAATACAGTAGGGATGCTGCTTGCAGCGCCCAATATTAAACAGAATGCAGCAAGCAACGCCCCTACATATATGCTTATAAATTTAGTTTTAGAAGTATGTTTGTGATTTTATGGGGCAAAACGTCAGCGAACACCCCAACAACAATTGATACTAAATCTTGGCGCAGTAAAGAGAGAGATCGCAATGAGCACCGATTACCTACATCAGCATGATTTAGCCGTAAATGACCCAAGTGGCAATGACCGCCTTGTGGGAGATTTTCAAGCCTACAGCAATTGGCGAGCTCAGCTCACCCAAACCATTAGCCAGCTATCACGCTGGTTAAATGAGCAAGATTTAGAAGACGCACAAAACGGCTTACGCATATCCCAGCTGATCGAAAAGCTACGCGACGACAAGCTTAATATCGCCTTTGTTGCCGAGTTTTCTCGCGGCAAATCAGAGCTAATCAATGCCATTTTCTTTGCCAACTATGGCAAGCGCATTTTGCCCTCCTCCGCTGGCCGCACCACCATGTGCCCCACCGAGCTGCTCTACGATGCATCGCGTGTGCCTTCCATTCAGCTATTGCCGATTGAAACCCGCGCCGAAAACGTCACCACCAGCGAATACCGCCGCTACCCAGAAGAATGGCGAACCATTGAGCTGGATATCAACGATTCCGACGCCATGCTCGAAGCCTTTCGCCATGTTGGCCTAACCCGCCGTGCTCCGGTAGAAGAAGCCACCCGCTACGGCCTCTATAACAGCGATGATCCCGACCAGCTGATTGCCGTAGATGCCGCAGGCACGATTGAGATTCCTTGCTGGCGACATGCGGTGATCAACTTCCCGCATCCACTACTTAAGCAAGGCTTGGTAATTTTAGATACACCAGGGCTAAACGCCATTGGTACTGAGCCAGAACTAACGCTCAATTTGCTGCCTAATGCCCACGCCATTTTGTTTATTTTGGCGGCCGATACCGGTGTAACCCGCTCTGATATTGATATTTGGCGCACCCATATTGGCAAAGGTGGTAATCGTGGCCGCTTGGCCGTGCTCAATAAAATCGACAGCATGTGGGATGAATTAAAAACCCCAGAGCAAATTGAAGCGGAGATTAACCACCAAATCACCACCACTGCCGAGCTATTAGGCGTGCCAACACAACACGTTTACCCGATTTCGGCGCAAAAAGCCTTAGTTGCCAAGGTAAATCACGACGTCGATTTACTCGCCCGCTCGCGCCTTACCATCTTAGAAGAAGCGCTTTCTAACGAGCTACTGCCTTCTAAGCAAGATATCGTGCGCGATAGCACCATGACCGAGGTCGAAGACATTGTGCAAGGCACCCGCGCAATTTTGTCGGCAAGACGCGATGGTGTACTGGAGCAATTAGACGAGCTATCCAAACTGCACGGCAAGAATCAAGACGTAGTCGGGCAAATGATGGATAAAGTCCAAGCCGATAAGCGTAAGTTTGAACAGGGCCTGGTACGCTTTCAAGCCCTGCGCAGCATCTTTAGCCAGCAAACCAATAGCCTGCTTACCTTACTGGGCATTGATGCGCTGAAAGGCAATATTGAAGTTGTGCGCGGCCAAATGGACAACAGCAAGTTCTCGTTTGGCGAGGGCGGCTTACGCGCCATCATGGATCAGTTCTTTAAAGACGTGAACGGCAATATCAGTAAATCCGCCGAACAAGTGGCCGAAATTCAAGCCATGATGGCGGCGATGTACAAAAAATTTAGCGAAGAGCACGGCTTAGGCACCGTTACCCCACCGCCCTTTTCTACCCTGAAATATCACAAAGAAATTTCTCGGCTAGAAAAAGCTTTCCGTGAACATTTCAACACCATCAGCACCCTGCTGACCACCAGCAAGGGGCGGCTTTCGCATAAGTTCTTTGAAACCGTCGCCAGCCGTGTGCTGTACGTATTTGAAGTAGCCAACCGCGATATCGAAAACTGGCTAAAAGCGGTAATGGCCCCCATGGAAACGCAGGTGCGTGAGCATCAGCTGCAGCTACGCCGCCGCCTAGAAAGCATCAAACGTATCCACAAAGCCACCGATACCTTAGAAAGCCGCATCGAAGAACTAGAAGAAATGGATAGGCAACTTGCGCTGCAACTCGCCGATTTAGATACGCGTTTACGCAGCATTTATGCCGCGCTCAATGCGGATATTTTTGAAGCTAAAGCAGCGTGATATTTTCAGAGAAACCACGTAGGACGGATGCAAGCCACGTATTTTTCAGCATGACTCGCTGGTTGCTCCCGTCCTACAATACTTACACTAGCACCGTGCTTGAGACGAGTTACAGAACCTTTTAATCCCATACACGTCTTATTAATCCAGCTTAAACAACGCCGCCGCTTATTCTGGGCGGCGTTCTCTTTTGGAAACGTCATGTCTACTATTTTGCTAGAAATTTGTGCAGGATCGATTACTTCTTGTTTAGCGGCGCAAGAAGGTGGCGCGCATCGGGTTGAGTTTTGCGACAATCTGCTAGAAGGCGGCACCACGCCATCCTTCGGGCAAATCGCCGTGGCTAGAGAACGGCTTTGGATCGGTCTGAACGTGATTATCCGCCCGCGTGGCGGCGATTTTTTATATACCGACCTGGAATACGAAGTGATGCAGCGCGATATCATTGCCTGCAAAAAACTAGGTGTGGATGGGGTGGTAATTGGCATATTAACTGCAGATGGCGATGTCGATATCGCACGCTGCAAAGCCCTTGTAGAGCTGGCAACGCCGATGCAAGTCACCTTCCACCGCGCCTTTGATGTGGCCCGTGATCCCTTTAAAGCCCTAGAAGACGTGATTGCAACTGGCTGCAAGCGCCTGCTTAGCAGTGGCCAAGCGGCAACAGCCACAGCTGGGGCCGCCTTACTCAAAGAGCTACAGCAAGTCGCAGGCGAACGCCTAGTGGTAATGCCAGGCGCCGGAGTACGCAGTAATAATATCGCCGAATTAGTCGCCACCACCGGCTGCGTAGAATTTCATACCTCAGCCCGCCTACCCTTTGCTAGCCAAATGCGTTATTGCAACCCCAATGTGCATATGGGCATCCCCGGCCAAGACGAATACGCCTTAGTAGAAACCAATGCAGATTTGGTAAAAGAGATCTTAGGCAAACTCTGATTAACTGATGTTACGCATAAAGACTATTTGTCCACGAAAAACACTAAATGCACGAAAAAAAACGGATCAAACAGGGATAATCTCCCTCTGCTTTTTTATTATGATGCGTAGATGAGTTACTTAATAACTATTTGATATTAAATATAATTATCCGAATCAATCAAAAAGTAATGGTTATACGATAAGTATTCATGCGCAACTAGATTTGAATAGCTGTAGGTTGGTGCTGAGTGAAACGAAGCCCAACAATACGATTAAGAATGTTGGGCTTCGCATGCTCAGCGCCAACCTAAAAGATACGTCCGTATCAAATTAAATGATGCAGCTCAACTTATCTGCTCGTGCCTTTTGTGTTTTTAGTAGACTGCGTATTTTTTATCTTGCTACGTAACATCAGTGATTAACTTCAACTCCTTATTCACACGTAGTTGGTAGCTTGGCTTAGCAGCTTTATCGCGTAACCCAGTATTCCTATTTATGCCGAAATGTTGAGGTAGCTGGTTTGTCGGCCTAAAGACTGCGAACCAACCCGCTCATTTCGGCATAAACCAAGCTTCCATATAGATATAACGATTAAATCCTTCGCTAAAGCAGATTACTTCGGTAAATTCACAGGGTTGCAGCGTCGCTCGGGCTTTTATCAGCCGGCAGTCTGACCCAATTATTTTTTGCCCGGATAAAGTATGACTACCCTCAGTGAAGCAAGGCTAACTCACCTTAAGCAACTCGAAGCCGAATCTATCCATATTATTCGTGAAGTGGCCGCGGAATTTGATAACCCGGTCATGCTTTATTCCATCGGTAAAGATTCTGCCGTGATGCTGCATCTGGCGCTTAAAGCCTTTGCACCAGGCAAAATGCCTTTTCCGCTACTGCATGTAGATACCACATGGAAATTCCGCGAAATGATTAAATTTCGCGATAAAATGCCGGAAAAATTTGATTTTGATCTGATCGTGCATATCAACGAAGAAGGTGTAAAAGCGGGTATTAATCCATTTAGCGCAGGCTCGGCCAAACACACCGACGTGATGAAAACTGAGGGCTTAAAACAAGCGCTAAATAAATATAAATTTGATGCCGCTTTTGGTGGTGCGCGCCGCGACGAAGAAAAATCTCGCGCCAAAGAGCGCGTGTACTCATTCCGCGATAAAAACCACCGCTGGGATCCAAAAGTACAGCGCCCAGAGCTATGGAATATCTACAACTCCAAAATAGACCAAGGCGAGAGCATTCGCGTATTCCCGCTGTCTAATTGGACAGAGCTGGATATCTGGCAATATATCTATATGGAAAACATCGATATCGTACCGCTCTACTACGCCGACGTTCGCCCCGTGGTAGAGCGTAATGGCACACTCATCATGGTAGATGACGACCGTATGCCGCTGTTGCCGGGTGAAGTGCCTGAAATGAAATCGGTACGCTTTAGAACGCTGGGCTGTTATCCGCTAACCGGCGCTGTGGAATCCACCGCCAAAACGCTGCCAGAAATCATCCAGGAAATGCTGCTCACCACCACCAGCGAGCGCCAGGGCCGAATGATCGACCACGATTCATCTGGCTCGATGGAAAAGAAAAAAATGGAAGGGTATTTCTAAAAGCGGGGAGTGGGGATTGGAGAGTGGGGAGTAGACAAGGGAAAGATTTTACTCCCGACTCCCCTCTCCCGACTCCCAATAGTCCAACTCCCACCCGCATTCCCTTGATACTCCCTACTCTCGGAATATAAACATGTCACACCAATCTGATCTGATCGCCAGCGATATCGAAGCCTATTTAAAGCAGCATGAGAACAAAGATCTGCTGCGTTTTATTACCTGTGGCAATGTGGACGACGGTAAATCCACCTTGATCGGCCGCCTGCTGCACGATTCAAAACTGATTTTTGAAGACCAGCTTGCCGCCATTCAAAAAGACAGCAAAAAATATAACACCACCGATCAAGAGATCGATCTGGCCCTGCTGGTGGATGGCTTGCAAGCCGAGCGTGAACAAGGCATTACTATCGACGTAGCCTACCGCTACTTCAGCACTGATAAACGCAAATTTATCATCGCCGATTGCCCCGGCCACGAACAATACACCCGCAATATGGCCACCGGCGCATCCACCTGTGATCTAGCCGTGATCCTGATCGACGCGCGTTACGGCGTGCAAACCCAGACTCGCCGCCACAGCTATATCGTCAGCTTGCTGGGTATTAAGCATGTGATTATCGCCGTGAATAAAATGGATTTGGTTGGCTTTAGCGAACAGCGCTTTAATGAGATTCGCGCAGAGTATCTGACACTGGCAAAATCCCTCAATATCGCCGACATTCAGTTTGTGCCGATTTCTGCACTGCGCGGCGATAATGTGGTGACACCAAGTGAGCAAGCGCCTTGGTACACCGGCCTCACCTTTATGCAACACTTGGAAGCTGTGCAAATCAATCGCGATAGCCGCCTCGAATCCTTCCGCCTGCCGGTGCAATACGTCAACCGCCCTAACCTCGATTTCCGTGGCTTTTGCGGCACCATCGCCGCTGGCCGCGTATTCCCTGGCGACGAAATCATCGCCCTGCCTTCAGGCAAAACCGCCAAGGTGAAAGCGATTGTCACTTACGAGGGAGAGCTAGCAACCGCCTTTGCTGGCCAAGCCATCACCCTGACCTTAGATCGGGAAATCGACATCAGCCGTGGCGATATGATCGTTAAAACCAGCGATGTTCCTCCGCAAATCGGCCAGTCTTTTGATGCGCATCTGGTGTGGATGAACGAAGCGCCACTTACCGTGGGTAAAGAATACGGCTTTAAACTTGCGGGCAAAAACGTCTTCGGCCGAGTCGCCCAAATCGCCCACCGTGTGGATGTAAACAGCATGGAGCATGTGGAAGCCAAGGAACTAAAACTCAATGAAATCGGCCTCTGCCGCATCATCCTCAACGCCCCCGTCGTCTTCGACACCTACGCAGACTGCAAAGGCACCGGCAGCTTTATCGTGATCGATCGACTAAGCAACGCTACCGCCGGCGCAGGCATGATAGAACAAGCAGCGGCTCATTCTGCCAGCGACGAGCAGGATGAACTGGCTAAATGGCGGGCGTTTGAAGTGGATTTAAATACACTGGTACGCAAACACTTCCCAGAATGGGGCGCGCGGGATGTGAGGGAGATTTTTAAGGGGTGATGGTTGGGTATGTAAAGCGTCTTGTAGGGTGCCAATAAGCGAAGCGCATTGCACCCTGTACACACCATCATTGCCCCCAAACAAAAACCCCGTATCTATGTTAGATACGGGGCTTAAAGAGCATCGCTCGACAGCAATGGTGCAGTGCGCCTTCACTTATTGACACCCTAAGAAACCATACACTTGATGGCTTTACAACTGATTAACAACACCTCACACCTGTTTACAAGTTTTCGGCGCTAAATCCTCGAAACCCGCCACAATGCCTGTCGTCGCACAAGTCCACTCACCACCAACAGCACGCGTCCATGTAATCTTTGCCGCAGAAATTTTCCCTGGCGCATTAGCCATTAAGCATGAAATAAATACAATACCTGTATTCGCAACTTCTGCAGTGATTGTGCAATTATGGGTAGTCGCTGCTAAGCCAATAGCTGCTGCATTTGCAATGATCTCACCGTTATTCAACTTTACTTCTACCACTGTTTTTCCCGGTGTAATTTCAGCCAGGCCTGCAGCTATCTTTGCTTTAGCTTGGTAATTTGCATACGAAGGAATCGCTACAGCAGCCAAGATACCGATAATTGCCACAATAATCATCAATTCAATTAGAGAAAAACCTTTTTGTGTGTTTTTCATATTGCACTCCAACAACTATCTCAGAAAAGTAGGGGAAAATTTCAGCGCCCATAAAGTAGTGCAGGATCATGTTTTTTGTTTATATTTTATTAAAAATGAAAAGCCTGATCTCAATGACCTTATAGAATAAGGAGCACGGAATGATAGAAACAATTAAACGATAATATTTTGAGGAAGTTTTTTACTAAAGATAAAAAATGGCCTACTGGTATTTAGTAGGCCATTTAATTTATATGATATAAATCCTAATTAGCTATTTTTGCAACCCTTAGGCAACGCTTTCAAAGCCTCATCTGCCCATACTGCTGTAGTCTGACATTCCCACTCGCCAGAAGCTGAACGAGTCATTTGCAATAACTTACCAGCAAGAACTTTAGGCTGGTTAAGCATTGTGCAAAGGATACCGCCATCTTTAGTAACTGTACTTAATGTGCAATGCGCCGTAGTTATCTTACCAACATAACCAACAGCAGCTGGATCTGCACCAAATATAGGCGTTTCACCATCAGAAAGCTTGCTGTCATATGGCGTTCTGAAAGCATCAATTTCAGCTAAGGCTGCAGCAGCAAAAGATTTTGCAACGTAATTTTGATACGAAGGAATCGCTACAGCAGCCAAGATACCGATAATCGCCACAACGATCATCAATTCAATCAATGTAAAACCTTTTTGCATGCTTTTCATAATTTTATCCCTGAATCATTAAGAAACACTGCCCCTGCTGTGCTTTACTTATGATTTTCATGTGAGAGGATAATAAGCAACTAGCGTGCCAGTTATTGCGTCAGCCTATTTTATAACTTCATTTCTTTAAGCTGACTTCATGCACATTGCATGTAATAGCCAACCATCAGATCGATGGCTTATTCCTTCCCCGAAAATTTCTTGATCAGCTCTAGGTTAGAACTTAGCGATTTACCGCCATCCAGCACATTACCTTTGGGGGTTTCGTATTCTAGGTAGAGGTTATTATCTGTACTGATCCAAGCAGCAGGGTCGCCACTAGATACTTTCATTAAAAATCGCTCTAGGCTGGCTGGTGTTAATAATATTTTATGTAATAGCGCGTGCACAGGGGCCTGATAAATACTGAGTACTTCTTGCATGCCTGCGCTATTGGCAATTAAATCTGCATTGCTTGGCAAGGGTTGGCGCTTGCTATCATTGCTGGCAACAATAATACCTTGGCCGCCTATTTCATATAGCCATACATATTTAAAATCACTGCGTACCGAAGCCAAAATGCTGAGTAAATCATTCAGCTTGGTGTGATGTAATTGCACCCACTGCTGTAATACGCCATCGGGCTTAAGCTTACTTTTAGCCAGAGCATAAAACTCTTGATTATATAAAGAGGCCGCGCCTGCAAACCAGATTGATGTAATCTCCATGCCAATTAAATCATATTTTTTATCAGTCAATAGCAAGTAGTTTCTACCATCAGTAATATAAGTATTCACTCTCGGTTTTTTACTTACATTTTTATTTATTTCATGAAAGTGTTGATTAGCTAAGCGCACAATATCTGCGCTTAAATCAACAATATCCAAATTATTAAACCCTGCTTCGTCTAATACACGGCTGGTAGCGCCTGTGCCATAGCCGATGACTAATGCACGCTCTCTGGCGTCTGTATGTAATAAAGGTGCAAGGGCAAAGCCAGTTTGAGCTTGCATTTCCCCTTTTACTGAGTTATTTCCTTGAAACTTACCATTGGTTAATAATATTTTTACATGATGATCTTTACTCAATATAACGGTGGTTAAACCACCATCAATACTTTCTGCATGATCTATAACCTGACCTTCATTTTGTGGCGCAAAATAGACATTGGCTCCCGTTGCTAAGGCAGAATAATCAAATGATTTGGGTTGAATGTAAAAGGCTCCCAAAACAAAAACCACCATTGCTATATTTATAATGTGTACTTTCTTTTTTATACTGAGCATTACGCCCAGCACAAAAGCCACAGCCGCCAATATTTGAATTGAATACAAAGCCCCAAATACTGGCAGCATGATAAAACTGGCGCATAATACCCCGATAATATTGCCGCTGGTATTCAAAGCATTAGCCAAGCCCAAAGCCCGTACTGGGTTCGCCGGAAAAGCACTAGCCACCTGTGCCATAGCCACTGGATATATGGCACCAATAATCAGCGCAGGTGGAAACATGGCACAAAAACAAACTAAGCCACGTATAAACTCTCTTGCTCCAAACTCTTTGGCAGATGGGTAATTGGCAAAGCTAGCAAAATAAGCAGGCATACTTTCCCAGCTAAAAACCCCCAATAATATGACCGCCGCAAGAATAAATTCAAGAATAGCTAATAGATTATTTGGCTTTATCCATGGCTTAATTAAAATAGCGCCAGCGGCCAAACCTAATAAAAAAGTAAATAGCATTAAAGAAAAAGCATAGGTGCTATTTCCTGCCACTACCGCCAGTAAAAACATATATTTAACTTCAAGTGCCAGGGTAATCACTCCGCCTAAAAATAACACAATCAGTGCTTCCACACCCGCATAGCTAGACATTGGAGTACTTTGAATACCGAAATCAATCTCCTGCTCGATCGGCTCATTATTTTTTTTAAATATTTGTAAAGCCATAAAAGCAACCGCGAAATTAATAGCGGCAGCAATGGCTGTACTCAAGGCAATACCCAGTGCAGGAAGAATAAAATATCCAGCCAATAAAGCACCAAATGCGGCCCCAATCGTGTTGGCGGCATAAAGATTAGCAACCGCCATATTAATTTTCCCATGCTTTTCACGACAATATGCCAGTAATAATGGCATGGTTGCGCCCATCAGCAGTGTAGGCGGCAGTAATAGTAAGCAACCCAGTGCTAATCTATAAAAAGTCAAAATGCTGACATCTGGCGGTAAACCAGTTGCCAAATGCAGGTAAATATACTGAATAAACTTGAATAAAAATGGGGTGATAATGCAATAAACGCCAATCAACATTTCGCATGCAATATATGCTATTAATGGGCGTTTGATATTCAGCATTCCCCCTAGCGCAGCGCCTAATGCCATCCCCCCCATATAAGTAGCCAGCACAGTGTATGTGGCAATACTGCTGCTACCAAAGATTAAAGCCAGTTCTTTTGAAAAAACCACTTCATAAATCAACCCTGAAAAACCAGAAAATATAAACATTAGATAAATTGGCTTTAAATTGCTGTATATTTTATCGGCTTTAACAGGTACTTCAATCGAAGCAGGTGAATTAAACCATTCATTCTGAGCCTTAACCATTTTTCGATAATAAAAAGTAGGGGAAACCAGACTAAATAATACTGCCCCCCATGATAGCCATGGTAAACCAATAAATACCTCAATCCCAGTTCGCAACGCCACAACCCATGCCAGCCATAAAGCTGTTCCAACTAAAATACACTGCCAACGCGCAGTATGATTAAGTGGTAATCCGCGTAGAAAAATACCTTGCAATGCATAGGTAAATGGAACGGCAACAATTAAATCAATTAAGTAATGTTCACCAAGGCTTAATGTTGCTAAAGCAGTTAATATTGTTATTACTAAAAAAAACTTGGTTTGCAACTTTCCTTTCATTAAAATGGCATTCAGCCACATAGCAAATGCCCAGCCAAAATGCATAGAAGGGAAGGCATTGCGTGGGTAAGCCACCGGATTAACAAGCGGAACGTTCATAATATCTGTGAGTGGAGGCATATTATTTGGAAATAAATGTGTAAATATATATTTAGGGCCCGTTGCGGGTAAAAGCAGATATGAAAATAAGCAAACAATAAACATGGAGCTGAACCAGAACAATAAAAGATAAACCTTAGCAGGCTCTTTTGATTGCATCTGCTGGACATATTGCAAGCCCATTCCTAGAGGAAGCATTAGGTAAATTGGTTTTATAATCCAGTTTAAAAATAACGGATAATCCTGTACTAAACTGCTTAAAATTGTACTGGCAGAAAAACCTAAGCTGCCATCAAACTGATAAAGGATTGCATCATAAACAAGTGGGCTTAATGCGCTGGTAATCGATACCACTCCGAATCCGTAGATGGATACAATGGCAAGTATAAGAATTAGAAAATATTTTTCTTTTGCGTGCTGCCTGGATAAAACAGATTCCCCGGTAAAGCTTCTGTAAATAAGAAGGAGAAAAGAAAGTAAACCTTGGGTGAATACAATAATTGTGGTGTTTTTATCTGCATTTTTTATAAAGTCAGGCGTAAATATCACTAAGGCAAGTAAGCAGATCAAGCCGCTCCCCCCCCAAATCCACCTACCTAATTTTTCATTTTTAGTGCATAAAACCATTACGCTGGCAAAGCTTAGTATTGAAGATAAGTTGGGTAATTTAAAAAAACTGAACACAAGCGAGTTAAATGAATATTCAATCAAACCTATTGAAGATAAAAATATTTTTAAAAACAAACCAAACATTGTAATACCAAAAGCAATTTTTACTTCCTGACTGAGCATGACTGATTTTACCTCAATAAAATTTTTATTTACCATATCAGTCATGATGTCTTCCTTTATTGATTTAACCATCTTAGTAAAACATTGGAAATTTACTTAAAAAAAAGGCCAACTTTATAAGTTAGCCTTTTTTTATTCATTTTTTTCTTATTTGCAGTACTTAACACCTAAACATGTACCTGATTGAGCCCAAGTAATTGCCGTACCTTCAGCATTCAAAGAAGGAGTTAAAACAAAAGTATATCCACCTGCTGCGGCAGTTCCAGTAAAAGTAATCACTCCATTGGCAACAGTACCACCAGAAGCCAAACCATTAGTAGCAACAGTGGGAGTTGCAGGGATACCCTGAACGCCTGCATTACATCCGGCAAAGGTATTCAAATCAGATTGGCATAAGGCAATAGCTTGTTTATATGAATCAGAAATGCTCAGCACTTCAGAGTACTTCGCTTTCTTGGTGTAGTCCTGATAAGAAGGAATCGCCACTGCTGCCAAGATACCGATAATGGCGACCACAATCATCAGTTCGATCAGGGTAAAACCCTTTTGTAGGTTTTTCATCTCTTGCTCCTAAGTCTTTAATTAAAAAGCCTTTTTCCCTGAGCACTTACATGCAAAATATATTCTTTGCTTGGATATGACATGTGCAATATAGATGCCTGACTGCATAGGTTTTAGGGGTAAGCTGATTAACGGCTGGATTTATCGGCAGACCAATGGTGAGTGCTTTATACTTGGTTGAGAAACTGCCGTTGTAGCTCAGTTGGTAGAGCAACTGATTCGTAATCAGTAGGTCGGGTGTTCGATTCACCTTAACGGCACCACTTACTTTGAACAAAAAAAAGACCCTCTCGGGTCTTTTTTATTGCGGTGACTAGCTGCAATGTGACGAAAATGGTCAGGTAACGCCCAATTTTGACATCAGGTAGACCATTTATTCCAAACGTCATACTGTAAGCACAATGCGAGCAAGCTTGGAGTTAGTCTAATTTTTAGCTAATAAACCTAGGCCATGACGAGCGAGCAGGGTGGCCGTATCGTGTAATGGCAAGCCCATTACGCCACTAAAGCTGCCTTGCAGGTCTGAAATAAACAGCCCTGCCGTGCCTTGAATACCATAGCTGCCTGCTTTATCCATAGGCTCGCCACTAGCAACATAGGCGGCGATTTGGGCGGAGCTAAGTGCCATAAAGGTAACGGTGCTAACCGACAACACGACTTCTGTGCCGGTATCGCTGCGTAAACCCAAACTTGTAAACACTTCGTGGCTGCGGCCTGATAGCTGCTCTAGCATAGCGGTGGCATCCAAGGCATCAATCGGCTTACCCAAAATTTGCCCATCTAGCACTACAGTAGTGTCAGCAGCCAAAACGGGGAGGGCAGCTAAGCCTTGCTCCAACATGACTTGCCAACCGGCCTCAGCTTTTAGCTTGGCTAAGCGAAGCACGTAATTCTTGGCACTTTCATTAATCAAAGGCGTTTCGTCGATAGGGGCGGAGATGCGCTCAAATTGCACGCCAATCTGCGCCAGCAATTCTTTGCGACGTGGACTGCCAGAGGCAAGGTAGAGTTGGATATTAGGCATTATTATTCGCGGTGATAAGGGTGATTATTGATAATGGATACGGCGCGATACAGCTGCTCGGCCAAAATCACCCGCACCATGCCGTGGGGTAGGGTCATGGCGGAGAGTTGTAATAGTTGATCGGCACGCTTTTTAACGCTTGGATCTAGGCCATCGGTGCCGCCGATGATAAACACCGTTTCACGGCCATCGATTTGCCAAGATTTCATTTTGTCCGCTAACTGCATGGTGGTCCAATTGGCACCGTGCTCGTCCAGAGCCAGCACGCGGGCGTCTTGAGGAATAGCGGCTAAGATGCGTTCGGCTTCATCCACCATAACCTGTTGCGCTGTTTTGCCACTGCCACGTTTATCGGGTTTTAGCTCTAATAGCTGCAGCGGAAAATCGCGCGGCATCCGTTTGGCAAATTCTTTATAACCGGCGTCTATCCAGTCTGGCATTTTATGCCCAACAGCAATGAGGGTAAGTTTCATACAGCGTCTGGCAAAGGGCTGGAGCTTAGCGGTTTAAGGGGAGTAGGGGTAGATGCTTGCAAGAATTTACACAAGTCATCGAAAGGCATGGCTTTGGCATAAAGCCAGCCTTGGCCCCACTCAACCCCCATTTCTTTAAGTATCTCGGCCTGATCGCTCGTTTCGATTCCTTCTGCCACCACACTTAAGCCAAGGGCCGTCGCCATTTGCACAATATGCGAGGCCACATGGTGCGTAGCAGCACCACTACCTAGCGCTTGTACAAAGCTCTTGTCGATTTTTAGTAAATCAACCGGCAGATTATGCAAATAGCTCAGGCTTGAATAACCCGTACCAAAATCATCAATCAAAATAAGATGCCCAGCACCCCGCAAGCGGCTTATAGTGTCAATCGCGCTTGGGCCTAGCACTAAGCTACGCTCGGTAATTTCTAGCTCGATACGGTTAGGTGCAATATGATGTTTTTTACAGAGCGCAGCCAAGTTTTCTACAAATAGAGGCGAGGCTAAATCCGCTCCTGCTAAATTAACCGAAACCGATATATCCAGATTGCTCAGCTTGGCTAAATCTGCAATCACTTTTTCTAGCACAAACTGCGTCAGTAGGCTGATTTGGCCATTTTCTTCGGCATAGGCAATAAAAATATCCGGGCTAATTTTTGAGCCATTTTGCCGCTGCCAACGTAATAGCGCCTCAGCACAACACACTTTTCCATTAGCCAGTACAACCATAGGTTGGTAATGCACCACAAACTCACCCAATTGCAGGCCTTCGATAATTTCCACGCCAAGGGTAAAGCTACGGCGAGTAAGCCAAGCAATAATGCCGATGAGTAGCACGCAAATAATAAAACCGAGCGGTAGCAAATCTTTAAAGGAAGCTAACCAAGCACGCTGCAGCTCTTTGGGGGGTAAGTAGGCGGTCATTTTATAATTAGGATTAGTTGGGCTAACCCTAGATTGCTGCAACCATGATTGATCGTATGCTTTCACGCCCTTCGTTTTCGCCAACACTCGATGATTCAGCACGGCTTCGATATAAAGCTCGCGTTTTTTAACTGGCAAAATATCTACTAAATATTGTGAATCCATCACCACATAATGCGGGCCGGAGCCATATAAAACAGAGGGCCGAGGTAAATCCCCTTTAAATGCAAACCAAAGCGAGCGCCCCAATACAGTTTGCTGATCGCGTGGCGGTAAAGAATAAACGATGTGGCTAGACTGTGAGCACTGTACCTGTTGATTGGGCGCATACAATACATCACGTATAAACAGCTCTTTAAAGGTAAAATCACGGAGCTGCCGTTGATGGGCGTCACTACAGTCCTTTAGATCTAAGCGATCTAATTTAGCCAAAATATCGCCACTCACCGTAAATGCACGACTACTACGCAGCATGGCTTGCTCAACCACATCGGTAAGATAAGTCTGCAACTCTTCTTTTGCCTGCTCCCTAGCCAGCCACGCAGCAAACAACGTCACCGTTATGCAGGCTAGGATAGAGATTAGAATAGCCTGCCAAAATAGTTTTTTTTTGAGCATATATTTATGCTTACGCCCTATATTAATTTGCTATCTCAACAACCTTACACTAAATTAGATTATGCTTATATATGAGTAACTTTGTTGTTTACGATCATCCAGACTTTTTAGTGGCGATTAAGCCAGCTGGCTTATCTTTTCACAAAGAAGAGGATGAGTTGGGCTTTGTTGAGGTATTACGCCAAACACTAGGCGGAATGCCACTTTGGCCCGTGCATCGGCTCGATAAACTCACCTCTGGTTTACTGCTTTTTGCCAAAAGTGCTGCAGCCGCTCGCTACTTTGGAACCGCCTTTGCCGAGCATCGTATTCATAAATATTACCTAGCCATCTCTGACAAAAAACCATCCAAAAAACAAGGTTGGGTCAAGGGTGCAATGGAAAAAGGCAGGGGAGGCTCTTGGCGCTTAAGTCGTGATGGTGAGTTAAAAGCGGCCACACAATTTTTTAGTTATGGAGATATACAAACGGGCCAACGATTGTTTGTACTTAGACCACTCAGTGGTCGCACTCATCAATTACGCGTTGCCCTGAAAAGCTTGGGCAGCCCTATTTTGGGCGATGAGCGCTATGGCGGCACACCAGCAGATCGTGGCTATTTACACGCTTGGGCTTTAGATTTTGATTATCAAGGAGAGCAACAGCGAATTTTACTGGCTCCAGAATCAGGATCTGCCTTTCAAGGGCTAGAAGCGCAACTCGCCACCATCGACTCTCCTTGGGATTTACCTTGGCCAAGCAAGTGATTAGGCAAACGGTGCTTTTAACGGCCTTCGCTTTCTAATTTTTTAAGCTCTTTAATCACGTGCTGCTGCCTACGGCTTACTGCCAAGCGCTCTGGTAAATCGCGTAAAATCACCTGCCAGTGCGCTTCGCTGCCGCCTATGGCGGATTTTTCAAAGCCAGACATCATATCGCGCGCCACCAAGCAATTACGGTGTATGCGTACAAAGTGATTGCCAAACTCTTCTTCTAATCGGGTCAGAGAATCTTCCAGCAAATACTCGCGGTCCCTTGTGCGCAGCGTGATGTATTTTTGCTCAGCTTTAAGATAATAAGCATCAGAAACAGGGATCAAGTGCACTCGGCCCCGTTCTGTAACGCTGAAATGGCTACGAGCATGGCTAGCAGGCTCGGCTTGAACTCGAGCAGAACGCATATCCTGTACCCGCTTCAAAGCAGAAAGTAGCCGCTCCTTACGGATGGGCTTTAATAAGTAATCCACTGCACGCACTTCAAAGGCGGCCACGCCGTACTCTTCAAATGCGGTAGCAAAAATCACTGCAGGAGGGTGCGAGAAATGGCTTAGCTCGCGCGCCAGCTCAATACCACTCATTTGTGGCATTTGAATATCCACAATCACCGCATCTGCATCGGCTTCTGCCAACGCAGCAAGCGCGGCCATACCACTAGTAGCGGTACCCACAACATCGTGCGGACATTCATCAGCCACATCAGCCAACACATCTTGTAACCTGCGCAGGGCAGGGATTTCGTCATCAACAAGGAAAAGGCGCAATGGTGTTCCCATGGGGAATCTCCCGGTAAGGCAAGACAATATGTATTTGATAATAGTCGTTATTCGCGTAAGTGCTTAAATTGGCTTCAGCATCAAAGTGAAGCAATAAGCGCTGGCGGATATTCTCTAGCGCCATGCCATTGCCTCGATGCTGGCTTACCGTACCTACGGGTGGTAACGCGTTTTTAATGACCAGATGCACTTGCGTATCTTTCTGATAAATTCGAACCTGAACTGGGCTTGGTTCCAATATAGGTTCTACGCCGTAATAAATTGCATTTTCTAACAAGGGCTGCAATAGCAAGGGGGGCAGAGCGGCCATCAAGGGCGCATCGTTAATATCCCATTCCACCTTTAACCTGTCCCCTAAACGTACGGCTTCAATATTTAAATAACGCCGAGCAATTTCAAGTTCGCACTTCAAACTAGCCAGCTGCTGCTTATCCACCATCACCACTCTGAATAAATCAGCCAAGTCTTCTAACACCTGCTCTGCCCGCCGTGGCTCACGACGAATCAATGACAACACCGCATTTAAGCTATTAAAAAAGAAATGCGGCCGGATCCTTGCTTGTAGCGCTGCCAATCTTGCTTCAGTGAGCCTAGGTGACAAAGATTTCCAGCGCAAACGCATGTAAAGCATTAAAGACACTACCAACATCATGGTAAACAGCAGCGCAGGAAGCAAGCCAGTCTGAGGTAGCAGCAAAGAAGTAAGTACTTTTCTTTGCCCGTACACCAGCAACATCGCCAGCAAATTAACCAAGACAATGCCAGTCCGGAAAGAAAGCGGCTTTAAGTAAGGCGCCGCTAAGGCCAAGCCTAATAAAGTACCTAATAGCGGCAGCTCCACCCACATTGCCGCCTCACCCAGCCTTAATGGCCACTCTTCCCAGCGTGATAGACCCAATAATACGTAAGCCAACATCCCCAAATGCACCACGACTAAAATACGCAAAATAACGCCAAAATTACGAAAATCTGGCAAAGGGACGGGCTCTTCGCTTAATTGCTCTAGCAGCATACGGTTCATCCATGGGATACATCTGCGGTGTAAACGCCGATGATCTGTCTCAGAAACAAATGAAAACAGAGCCTACACTATAAGGATCTTATTACGGGCTTGCTGAATGTCACTCGCCATTATCCATAGCCGCGCCATGATTGGTATTGAAGCGAGTGCCGTGCTGGTAGAAATCCACTTGGCAAACGGTTTACCGGCT
Source organism: Iodobacter sp. (assembly GCF_025352645.1). Lineage (GTDB taxonomy): Bacteria > Pseudomonadota > Gammaproteobacteria > Burkholderiales > Chitinibacteraceae > Iodobacter. The sequence goes on from NZ_JANXSO010000009.1 coordinate 25,147, forward strand.
TTTAACTTGGTAGGCTTACCCGATTTAGAAGTCAAAGAAAGCCGTGAACGGGTTCGGGCGGCCCTCGCCGTGTGCGGTTTTGAATTTCCCAACCAACGTATCACGGTCAATCTGGCCCCTGCCGATTTACCTAAATCATCTGGCCTCTTTGACTTACCCATCGCCATAGGCATTTTGGCAGCAAGTGGTCAGCTTCCTTTAGAGCAGCTTAATCATTTTGAATTCGCTGGCGAGTTAGGGCTATCGGGTGAACTACGCTCTATTCGTGGTGCGCTAGGTATGGCTTGGGCTGCCCAAGCGGCAAATAGAACGCTTATTTTACCCGCCGCCAGCGCCGCAGAAGCCGCCTTACTCAGCAGCGCCAGCGTGCTTTCGGCGACTCATCTGATGCAAGTTTGCCGTCATTTACTAGGCAGTGATCCACTGCCTATCGCCCAGCCACTGGCGATAGAAGCGCCACCAGCCATGCTCGATTTAAGCGAGGTAAAAGGGCAGCAACAGGCCAAACGCGCACTAGAAATTGCCGCAGCAGGTAGGCACAGCCTGCTCTTAATTGGCCCTCCCGGCACAGGAAAATCCATGCTGGCGCAGCGTTTGCCAAGCTTGCTTCCCAAGATGAATGAGCTGGAAGCGCTAGAAGCCGCCAGAATTCAATCACTAGGTAGAGAGCGTCTAGATGCCAGCCGCTTTGGAGTTCGCGCTTACCGAGCGCCCCATCACACCGCATCTGCGGTGGCTTTAGTGGGCGGAGGAAGTGTGCCGCAGCCAGGCGAAATCTCCTTAGCCCATCACGGCGTATTATTTTTAGATGAATTACCCGAGTTTGATCGCAAGGTGTTAGAGGTTTTACGCGAGCCACTAGAAAGCCAAAAAATTCATATTGCCCGTGCCGCGCATTCAACCATCTTCCCAGCCGATTTCCAATTGATCGCCGCCATGAATCCCTGCCCATGCGGCTTTTTGGGCCACCCAAAGAAAGCCTGCCGCTGCACGCCCGATCAAGTTGCCCGCTACCGAAGCAAATTATCCGGCCCCTTTATGGATAGAATCGACCTAGTGATCGAAGTGCCATTATTACCAGAAAGTACGCTGCTGGCCGCGGCCACAGGGGAATTATCCAGCGTAGTAAGGCAACGTGTGGCAGCGGCTCACCTCAAACAAGAAGCGCGGCAACAAACGCCCAATGCGCGGCTTAGCGGCAAATTACTAGAACAACATTGCCCCTTAAACAACGATGCCCGAGGCCTACTGCAAACCGCGATCCAAAAACTATCACTCTCCGCACGCGCCACCCACCGCGTGTTGAAAGTAGCCAGAACCATTGCCGATCTAGCCGGAGAAGACGGCATTAGCACCAGCCATATTGCCGAAGCAATTCAATATCGGCGAGGCTTGGGCGGGTGATGAAGGATAGGTAATGTAGGGTGGGCCCCCGTGTCCACGTATTTATTTGCATGATTTTTAACCATCGCCCGCGTGGGCACGATAAAGCCTTGTGCCCACCCTAGATTTTTTATATCTAGCCTTGTGGTAGTTAATTTTGTCTCAGCTTGCTAGACTCCGAGGCACTTTAGTAATCGGTTTCACGTGAAACATGGCAACTCCTAAATACGACGAATCCTCCGTTAAGGTCTTAAAGGGCCTTGATCCTGTCCGGCACCGCCCGGGTATGTACACTCGCACCGATAACCCACTGCACATCTGCCAAGAAGTCATCGACAACGCGGCCGATGAGGCTTTGGGCGGCTACGCCACCAAAATTGATGTGGTGCTGTATCGCAATCAAAGCGTGCGCGTTTCTGACAACGGCCGTGGCATTCCGGTTGGAATACACCCAGAAGAAGGCGTACCAACGGTGCAGGTGGTGTTTACCCAGCTGCACGCTGGCGGTAAGTTCGATAAAAAAGACGGCGGTGCTTATGCGTTTTCTGGCGGCTTGCATGGCGTTGGCGTATCAGTCACCAATGCGCTATCCACGCGTTTAGAGGTTGAAGTCAAACGCGATGGTCAGTTGCACCGCTTAGTATTTGGTAGCGGTGATGTGATTGAGCCGCTAGTGGTGCTAGGCAGCTGCGCTAAAAAAGACAGTGGAACCAGCGTTTATGTTGAGCCTGATCCCAAATACTTTGATTCGCCGCTGATTCCGCAAGCAGATTTAGAACATCAGCTCAAATCCAAGGCCGTGCTCTTGCCTGGCCTTGTGGTCAATCTAGCTATTGAGCAAGCCAATGGCGAAATGATCAATAAGAGCTGGTGCTACCCTGATGGCTTAACCGGTTATTTATCTGAAAAAGTAGCGGGTTACACCCAGCTCATCCCTATTTTTGAGGGTGAGAAATATATCGAGCAGGTTGACGATACCTTTTCGCTAGGTGAAGGTTGCGCTTGGGCGCTAACTTGGACCGATGAAGGCCCTGTTAACCGCGAATCTTACGTTAATCTGATCACCACGCCTTCCGGCGGCACCCATGAATCAGGCTTACGTGATGGCGTGTTTCAGGCGGTTAAAACCTTTATTGAGTTCCACAGCCTGCTGCCTAAGGGCGTAAAAGTACTGCCAGAAGACTTATTTGGCCGCTGCTCCTTTGTATTGTCCGCCAAGATTCTAGACCCTCAGTTTCAAGGCCAAACTAAAGATAAGCTAACCAGCCGTGATGGCTTAAAGCTGGTTTCTACCGTGGTGCGCTCACCATTTGAAATTTGGCTGAATCAACACGTTGATCTGGCTAAAAAACTAGCTGAGCTGTGCATCCGTGCAGCGCAAGCGCGGCAAAAAAATTCACAAAAAGTAGAAAAGAAAAAATCCTCTGGCGTGGCGGTTTTACCCGGCAAGCTTACCGATTGCGCATCGGATGAAACCGAGCGCTGCGAGTTATTTTTAGTTGAGGGTGATTCGGCGGGTGGCTCGGCCAAGCAAGGCCGTGATAAGGATTTTCAAGCCATTCTGCCGCTGCGCGGTAAGGTGCTGAATACTTGGGAGGTCGATCGCGACCAGATTTTTGCCAATAATGAAGTACACGATATGGCGGTTGCCATTGGGGTTGATCCGCATACGCTAGGGGATAGCAAGGCGGATTTATCTGGCCTGCGCTACGGCAAAATTATCATCATGTCGGATGCGGACGTAGATGGCAGCCATATTCAGGTGCTGCTACTCACGCTGTTTTATCGCCATTTTCCGCAGCTGATTGCAGCGGGGCATATTCATGTGGCCCAGCCACCGCTATACCGTGTAGACGTGGCTGGCAGTGGCAAGGCCAAGCCACCGCGTAAATTTTATGCGCTAGATGAGGGCGAGTTAACGGCTATTTTAGACAAGCTTCGCGTCGAAAAAGTACGTGAAAACGCATGGAGCATTAGCCGCTTTAAAGGGCTTGGTGAAATGAATGCCGAGCAATTATTCGACACCACCATGAACCCTGATACCCGCCGCATGCTACGTGTGGGTATTAACGATGATGTAGCGCTCAATACCCGTGAGCTGATGCATATGCTGATGGGCAAGACCGAGGCCAGCAGCCGCAAAGCTTGGCTAGAGGCGCGTGGTAATGAAGCTGAAGCAGATATTTAAATAGCTTTAAGTATAAAAGAAGGGCCGCTAAACAATATGTCTAGTGGCCCTTTTTTGTGCTTACTTAAGCTTGCGGAATAGCTTGCCTATCAATGTTGAATCTTCTGTGTGCTCTGTATCATTTTCATCAGGAATAAGTTCGCAATGATCTGGCAGCGCATCAGCATCAACCTTGCCAGCAACAAGGCAGCTCCAGCTAATCTGGCTATTTTCATTGGCCGATGGGCTCAGAATAATTTTCTTATCCTGATGCGGCGCATTCAATGTCACCGTTACTTCAACGGATTCGGAATCCAGTTCAACATCTTTAACAATGCCATTAGCTGGTTTTTTAAAGCCCAAAGCTTCTAAATCAGCAGGAGCATATTCATTGTCTGCGTAGAACTGACCAACTAAATTTGCCGCAGTATGGCCAGCTTCATAAGCTTGGCTTAACTCAACACGGGTTTTGGCATTCAGCGCTTTAGTCTGATATTTGCTATATGCAGAAATGGAGATTGGCAGCAGAATCAGTAGCAGATAAAGATAAACTACCATCGCTCCGATCAGACCAAAACCGGTATTGGGGATAGTGGCAGAAATCAGCCAAGCAAAAATATTGCGCCGTGGAAATACGGTTTCTTCGCCTTTTTCAATTCGCGCCACGCGCTTGCACAGCCATGGGTAATCAGCAGTCAGCTCATTAACCGCCATCCAGAAGCCATCGGTATCCTTAGTCTGAGCGATATAGGCCTGGGTATTTAGTGTTTTCCAACGGGTACTACCAGCAGCTAATACCGCCAACGCATGTACTGCGCTTTGCTTATTATTGCTGCAAGCTAAGCCATACTGATCACAGCTGTATTCTCTGGCACGAGAATAAGCCGTGCCCAGTAGTGGAATCCAAGTTGCAAACACCAGCCACCAGTGATGAACCAAATGCTTTTGCGCAATATGGCCTAATTCATGGCCGATATAAAAGTTAAGCGCTTCAGGATCATCCTGCAATGCATCCACAATATCGCTTAATAAAACCACGTAATAACGGCGTAAAAAACGTGTTGCAAAGGCATTTAAAGCGCCATTGCCGGTCATTAAATAAAACTCTGGCAACTTGCTTACACCGGTAATCTGGCAGCAGGCTACAAAGCGATCGTGTAAATCTGGGAATTGCTCTGCGGTAACGCGTACGCCATTACCCCGCACATAAGAAATAAAATATGAAAAACCGAACAAGCCGATGAGATACAGCACCAGCATAATGATCCAGATAATTCCCAAAGTAGCTATGGTTAGCCCTAGCCAACACAAGCCAGAAATCAGCGCCATAATTATAAACAGCCGCTGCTCATTCGCATAAGGCTTGATATTTGCTCGCTGGATTGCATTGCCCTGCCGTGGTACTGCGCCCTGCTCTTCCATAATGCCTCAATGTGTATTTTTACAAGGCGGTGATTATAGCTTGTAAACGTGCATGTACTTACTTGAATCTTGTACTTGTCAATTAACTACATAAGTATTTATACCAACATGCGTAAGATTGTAAATTATTAATAATTTGCCGTGGATCAACAGAATTTCAGCTTTACTCAAGTAGAATCCGACTAAATTAGTCGGGAATTATTAGGAGCTACAGATGATGCTGTTTTCATCCGAATCGGTCACATTTGAAACACCCATTGCCATGCTGACCGCCTGTCATGACAGGGTGCGTCAGTACGCGGCTCTAACACACAAGCTTGCTCTACACCTGCGTAAAAACGGCGCGGATGCCAAAGCTCAAGAGGCAGCAGCAAGCATCCTGCGTTATTTTGATATCGCAGCCCCCTTGCACCACGATGACGAAGATCTCGATTTATTCCCACTCTTAAGCCAGCACGGCCAACCAGAGCTGCAAGCCATCATTGCGGCCACCAGCGCCGAACACGCCACGCTAGGCCTGCTCTGGCAAGAAGTACGACGCTATTTAGTACCACTAGCGGCTAGCAAGGGCGGGGCATTACCACTGGCTTTAGCAGAGGACTTTGCTAATCTCTACTCGGCCCATGCCCAGCTAGAAGAAACAGCCATCTACCCCTATGCCGCACAATTACTCGATGCGGCCACCTTGGCAACCATGGGCCAGAAAATGGCAAACCGACGTATGCAAGGTACTAAAAAATGAAAACCTTCCTTAGTGCCCCACATCGAGTCGGTTTTTTTAGCGGCACGCTTTTACTGATTCTCAGCCTTGCTTGGTGGGCTAGCGAGATGCTACTCAGAGCCAAGGGCAGCACGCTGGCAAGCAGCATTGCGCCGATGTTTTTACACGGCTATCTAATGCTGTATGGTTTTTTTCCGCTGTTTATGTTGGGCTTTATTTATACGGCAGGACCAAAGTGGCTAAACGTTGCCAGCCCAAGCGCACCGCTGTATGTGCCAATTATCTTGGGCTACGCCCTAGGCAGCGCCTTGCTGATTGCAGCGCTGGCATGGCCCTCGTTGCTAATCTTAGGCATTGCGCTACATTTCCTTAGCTGGGGAGCCGCCTGCTGGGTATGGTTTAGCCGAATCTTAGCCAGCCATGCCACAGATCGCAGCCATGCCATCGCTATTGCCCTTGCCTTTGGCTTAGGTTGGCTAGGGCAAGGATTTGCGCTGTTTTGGGTGGCATTTTCCTCGACCAATAGCTGGCTCAGCATGGTAGAAATCGGCCTGTGGGGATTTTTATTACCGGTTTTTTTAACCGTAAGCCATAGAATGCTGCCGTTTTTCTCCGCCAACGCGCTCGCTAATTACACCGCTTGGCGGCCGCGCTGGCTGCTTAACGCCATGCTTGCGCTGGCTTGGGCCCATGCAGCGTTTAGGCTGGCTGGGCATAATAGTATTGGTGTGGATGTGCTGTTTGCAGGCCTGCTGCTTTATACCAGCTGGCGCTGGCGGCTATTTGCAGCGCTGCAAAACCGCTTATTAGCTATGCTGCATCTGGCGTTTGCTTGGGCAGGCATCGCCATGCTGCTCTACACCGTGCAAGACGCTGCCGCCTTAGCCGGCTGGGCTATTTTAGGATTTGCTCCGCTACATGCACTGACCATTGGCTTTTTTGGCACCATGCTGCTGGGCTTTGCTACCCGAGTCAGCCTTGGCCACGCCGGCCTGCCACTACTTCTTAGCCGCATGGCTTGGACGCTCTACTGCCTACTCCACGGTGTTACTCTGGCCCGTGTCCTTGCCGATATCATTGGCCAATGGCAAACACCACTACTCTGCGCTGCAGCCTTAGGAGCTTTAGCTGCTTTCCTGCTCTGGGGCAGCCGCTTTATGCCAGTCTATTTAAAGCCGAGAGCGGATGGCAAGGCAGGTTAATCGGCTAACGATAGGGCGCAGCGCAAAGCGCTCTATAAATTTCCAGCAAAGCGCTTATCATAAGCAGCCTACCATCTCGAGTTTTAGCATGCTGCACGCCGAAGTCCTACTTACCCTCATTCACTCAGTTGATCTCGTCGCCAGTAACTCCCTATCGGCGAGTAGCCAAGCTAAGCTCGCCACCATCCATTCCCCCTTGCGCGCTCAGCAATTTATCTTGGGCCGGATGATGTTGGCCAAAGCAGCAGGGCGCATATTGGGCGACAGCTATGCAGTAAGTGATATTGAAGAGGGCGAGTTTTTCCCTTATTTGCTTAAAGCACCTGATTTACACGGCAGTATTTCGCATAGCGGGGATTATCTAGGCGTAACTGTGAACGCCGAAAGGGTGGGCTTAGATCTAGAAAGCTGCCGCTATAAAAAAAATATCGCCAAACTTGCTGAATTTGCCTTAGCCGAGGCCGAAGCAAACTGGGTAAATGCCTTGCCAGATGAATCTCAAGAACGTTTTTACCTGCTTTGGACTTTACGTGAAGCAGCGTTTAAAGCCGGCTTACGCAATCAAGTAATACGCGGTAGCAGCCTCATTATTGATGGCAATATCGATGTGAATTGGCACTGGGCCAGCGTAAGAGAGCCTAAACAGCGGGTAAGTATCGCCTCCGCCACGGCCTGCTCTTTGGTTTTAATCCACAATCTGGCACTGTAATTGCCAAATAACGATGCATTCCATCAAATATTGCACTCTTCACCCTTAGCGCCCAAAACCGAGCAAAGTGGCCTTAAAAGACAAAAAATAGCCAAAATAATGGGTTTACTAAGCGAAAATAATGATTTTTAGCCGTTTTTTGCTAGAGAATGCAAAATATGCAGCCGTTTTGCAAAGGACTGATAAGCGACACTTTGCGATAGTACGGTATATGCAAACGCAGAGTTAAGGTAAGCTACCCCTTCATACCAACCCTAGTTTTCTAATGATGACCGATCAAAATTCAGCTTTAGCTCAAGCATTTCAATCTGCGATTGGCGAGAAATCTGCCCGTCAGCAGCAAATTATGATTATTGAATTACTTTATCAGCGCTATCCGGTGATGAAGCAATTTAAGCCTTTAATGATCGGTGTTCACAAAGAGCTAGAAAAAGCACTGCCACAGTTTGGTGCCAATCATGTGCACCGCGCCATTGCCGCTCACTGTCGCAAAGTGCGCTACCTTAAGTCGGTAGCCCGTGGCGGCAAGCGTTTTGATCTGAATGGTAAGCCAGTAGGCGATGTAACTGTTGAAGAAAAAACAGCTGCAGCTAAATTCGTACAAAATATCGAAGATCGCAAAAAGCCACAAACCGCTACCGTAGCAGAAGAAGTGGCTGTTGATCCGATGATCACGAGCGAAGTCATTGCTGAACCAGCAGTTACAGACGCAGAGAGCAAAGCAGAGTAAATCGCTTTAGCTCCATAGAAAAAGGCCGCTGCTGCGGCCTTTTTTATTGCTTATCCAGAGTAAATCTATCTAACTTGCAAGCACCGAATCATCTTAGGGCGGATAAAACCTGCATACTTTTTAGTATTGCCCGCGGGTTTCACCCGCCCTACAAAAAAAGCTGTAGCACAAGCTCACGCAGCGAGTCCAGAATGCGTAAGCATAAACACTTGCCCACCCTACATTGTTGCTGCTTTATAAGTCACACCACCACCATCCTTCGCCATAAAAAACATCATATATCGCAGCGCTACATAGCCCACAATCACCGTAGCAACCGCTAATTCAAACTGTGCCAACCACTGCACCTGCGCCACGTATTCAGCGGCAAACTCCCACTGCCCAAGTAAATGGCTAAGCTTAAATAGCGCGGTAGAACCAATCACCAGCGGAAAAGTAAATGCGGCATAGCCTGGTGAAAAAGGCAGACCGAGTAGCTTGAAAAAGGCGATATAAATAATCCCAGTCATCAAGAGCGCAATCCCAAATAATACGGCCACAATCAGCAGCGATGGCTCGGCAGTCATTGTTAGATAGCCAGCAAGTGAAAGGCTGGCAGGCGCGGCCAAAATAGCGATGGTGGGCTTGGCGGCATCGGGTACTTCGTGGCTAAAGATCAGGCGATAGAGCATCAGCGGCAACATCACGGCGTAGCAAAATATCCCAAACCACAACAGGCCATTTGCAAGGGCCGCAAACTGCCCGCCGGGGAAAGCCACATCGGCCACGATAATACCCACTGGCGGTACAAACCAGCTTGGCACCATATGATGGATTTCAAAGTATTTGGCACGGTGCCAGATAAACATCACCAGAAACGCCATATGCAAGATGACGGCAAACAACCAAAGCCCCTCTGCAAAGTTAACATCAAAGCTGCTCAACGCCTTGGAAACCACCATCGTCGCCATGGCAAAAGTTGGTACCACGCTGCCAACCACAGGATGTGCTAAATCTTTCTGTAATAAACGGGGGTGAAGTGCAAATTTGAAAGCTAAGATCAGTAATAACAGCGCTGCAATGGCAGCTCCAAGTAATTGGGCGTAACCATGAAATTCACCGCCGTTTTCCCAACACCATCCTAGGCTAGCAATCCCCAAGGCAAGCCCTGCCATTGGTGTAGGGGCTGCGGCGAGTAATTGACGAGTTCGAGTAAACATAACGGCCTTCTTGCTGCTGACAATATAAATAGAATAACGCCCAGCTATTGTTTATCATATCTAAATGATTTGAATGAGGCGTTTAGCAAAACAATATGAAGCTCACTCTGCAGCAGCTAAAAACCTTCGCCGCTATTGCCCGTTATGGCAATTTGGGTATGGCCGCCAATGAGCTATGCCTTAGCAAGGGCGCGGTTTCGCAATCTTTGCAAGAGTTAGAGCGCCAGCTGGCAACGCCGCTATTTGATCGGGTGCATCCACGCCTGCAATTAAATGCAGAAGGTAAATTATTACAACCCGTGGCGGAAGAATTACTCGCCCGAGTGTTAGATATTGAAACCATGTTTGCTAGCGATAGCGAGCCCGTTGGCCAGCTGCGCCTTGGAGCTACCCAAACCATCGGCAACTATCTGCTCCCTATTTTGCTGGCTCGTAGCGAGCAGACCACCACGCCACGCATATCGATTGCCAATACCCATATTCTGAGCCATGCGCTGGCTCATTTTGAACTAGACCTCGCTTTAATCGAAGGTGAAAACCACCATTCAGATCTAATCGTTGATCCTTGGTTGCAAGATGAAATGTGCATTGTGGCAGCAGCAACTCATCCTTTAGCGAATCAAGCTGAGCTGGCCATATCAGCATTAAGTGGCGAAACATGGGTGCTGCGTGAGCCGCAATCGGGTAATCGGGAACAATTTGAACAACTAATCCAGCCACAGCTCAGCACCAGCCGAATCGGGCTGGAACTCAATACCCTAGAGGCGGTAATGTTGGCGGTAGAGCAGGGGCTAGGGATCACCTTTATATCCAAGCTGGCAGCACAAGACCGTATCAATAACGGGCGATTAGTATGCCTAGCCATGCAGCAACACTTCCCACGCCAGCTTTACCTTGCGTGGCATAGGCAAAAATATCATTCCGCAGCTTTACGCCGATTTATTCAGTTTTGCAGAGATCAGGCAGGGATGATTTGCTAAAAATAAGGCCGCGATAAATCCCCAGAGACTATATCTACGTGTAGAGCATCTAGCCAAAAGAAGCTAAAGCAGGTGAAGAGCAAATTAAGCAGTACTTAGAGGCTTGAAGTTAGAGGCTTGAAGGTTTTTTGATGATGTCCATTAGCCACTCACAAAGTATTTCATGGGCCAAGCCAGAGGGATTTAGATATTCCATATGCCCCATATCAGCTAACTCAACAAACTTAACATCATCCCCAGATCGATGGGCTGCTTCGGCATAGTGCTTGGAAAACTCAACGGGCAAGGCAGTATCTTCTGCTCCGTGAAGCACGAGTTGGCGAGTGGATAGGGGTAACTGGGCCATTGGAGATGCTAAATGGAATCGATCAGGATAGCAGGTAGGAGAGCCACCAATTAATGCCTCCACTGATCCATTACCCGAATTAAGTTGATAAGCCGTAAATAGATCGGTAATTCCAGCCAGTGCAGCGACGGCGATAGGTATCACCCTAGAAGGGGAATGAGAGAACTCACGGGGCCAAGTTTTCAAGGCGCTAAGCAGTGCAAGATGCCCCCCTGCAGAATGACCAATAACAATAACTTTGGATATATCCAATGGGTAATCACTGCAAGCTGGCTCCGCAAGGAAATCAATAGCGGTGAAAACATCAGCCAGTGTGCCTGGCCATCCGCCGCCAGCCTCGCCGACTCGGCGGTACTCAATGTTCCACACTGCGAAGCCACGGCTTACAAAATCTTTAGAAATATCATCCATCTGGTCCTTCCCATATGGATACTGCCAAAACCCACCGTGCAAGAGACATAGAACTGGAGAAGGCCCCTCATTTGGAAGATAAAGATCCCCAACCTGACTATCAGATTGTCCATAGCAAAGAGTAATTGGCATGGCTGATATATGACGCATATGCCTAATATTAAAAATAAACGGACGATAATCCGCTTGATTGATAGATTGGCTTTAATTTCAGCCCAAGATGAATAAAAAAATAATTCCAAGGGAATATTTTTATTAGCAAATTACCATAATTTTCAAAAAAACAAACAAACATTACAAACCTTACAAAAAACATATAAGCTCAGCTGACTAGCATTAGCACTAAACTCCTCCTCTTTCCTAAACAAACAGGATTCGGCATTGAACAAATTCTTTCTACACACCATCCCAGGGCTAGCCATATTTCTTCATTACCCACGGGATAGTTGGCGACAGGATTTGCTGGCGGGATTATCTGTGGCATCCGTCGCGCTGCCAGTGGGTGTGGCCTATGCCCAGCTAGCCGGGATGAGCCCGATTGCTGGCCTGTATGCCAGTATTCTGCCCATGGTGGCCTATGCGCTGTTTGGATCTTCACGGCAATTAATCGTTGGCCCAGATGCCGCAACCTGCGCCATGGTGGCCTCCACCCTGCTGCCATTAGCCGCTGGCAATTCTGAGCTGTATATCTCGCTATCGGTGGCTTTGGCGCTTATTACCGGACTGTTTTGCCTGCTAGCCAGCCGCTTTAAGCTGGGGTTTCTAGCCGACTTTTTATCCCCGCCCATCTTGGCTGGCTTTTTAAACGGAGTAGCAATCAGCATTGCACTGGGGCAACTGGGTAAATTGCTTGGTTTTACTTTTCAAAAGCACGATTTTATTGGCCGGATTCTGGAGCTGCCAGATCGCCTGCCCGAGCTACATCCAGCCACAGCAGTCATTGGCCTTGGCACGCTGTTAGCCATTCAAATTATTAAACGCCTGCTGCCTAAGCTGCCCACCGCCCTTGTTGCCATGGGGCTGGCAGGATTAATCATCTTTAGTCTGAATTTACAAAACGCAGGCATCGCCATCATCGGCTTATTGCCCGCTGGCCTGCCCACCTTGCACTGGCCCACCATCCCCAGAGCCCATCTGGGTGAGTTACTCGGGGCAGGGGCGGGGCTGGCACTGATCAGCTTTAGCAGCGCCATTCTGACCGCCCGTAGCTTTGCCGCCAAAAACCGCTATGAGATCGATGCAGACAGGGAATTTACCGCGCTGGGTATGGCGAATATTGCAGCCGCTTTTTCACAGGGCTTTGTAATTAGCGGCGCGGATTCCAGAACGGCAGTCAATGATAATGCCGGCGGTAAAACGCAAATGGTGAGCCTAGTTGCGGCGGCAGCCATCGCCATTGCCATCGCGCTATTTACCACCCCGCTGCAATATGTGCCCATTGCCGCGCTGGCCGCCGTGCTGATTACCGCCTCGTTTGGGCTGATGAGTTTTGCCAATTTTATTTATTTTCGCCAAGCCAGCCGTGGCGAATACGGCATTGCTATCCTCACCGTAATCGGCGTGGCCTGTGTAGGCGTGATGC
>NZ_JANXSO010000042.1 GCF_025352645.1 Iodobacter sp.
CATCTTCATAATGCGACTCCTCTTCTGGTGCAACGACAGAAAAGAAAACGCAATAAAAACGCGATGCGGGAATAGCTCAGTTGGTAGAGCACTACCTTGCCAAGGTAGATGTCGAGAGTTCGAGTCTCTTTTCCCGCTCCAGCAAATACAGAGTACCGTTGTAGATCTTAAAATAAGATGCGGGAATAGCTCAGTTGGTAGAGCACTACCTTGCCAAGGTAGATGTCGAGAGTTCGAGTCTCTTTTCCCGCTCCATTTATTTTGAGTCTTGTAAGATGCATGATAGATGCGGGAATAGCTCAGTTGGTAGAGCACTACCTTGCCAAGGTAGATGTCGAGAGTTCGAGTCTCTTTTCCCGCTCCATTTCATGTAATATTGCCCTATGCGGGAATAGCTCAGTTGGTAGAGCACTACCTTGCCAAGGTAGATGTCGAGAGTTCGAGTCTCTTTTCCCGCTCCAAATTTTAAGAATAAAGAAAGCACCCTTTATTTAAGTAACCATGGCGGAGTAGCAAAATGGTTATGCAGCGGCTTGCAAAGCCGTCTACGCCGGTTCGATTCCGGCCTCCGCCTCCATAAGAAAGACCGTTAAAGCCCTGATTATTCAGGGCTTTTTCTTTGCCTGGCACTCCTAAAAAAACGCGCCTTTTCTGAAAGCCAGAATGGATGAGCAAGCTCCAGACGCGCACCAAGCCGTATGACCCCATTCAAATCCCACCTTAACAACTTGGCAGTTTATCTTTGCCCCTCAATGCTTTTAATTGTGACCAAGATTCTTTCGGGCAAATTGCTATTTTTTTAGCGGGCATGCACCACGCACTGTACGTCTCTATTTGTTTGCTTCCCAGACACTTTTTAAACTCCTTCACGGCTAGATATTTAGGTGGCAAGGCCGCAAATGATTCCATTGCGCACAAAGATAGCAACAATGCGCTAAGCAATAGCTTATTTAAACTCCATTTCATATCAACCATCTCCCAGTTATGTCACTTACTCAAAAAAACGATGGCAAAGGCCTCATACCCAAGGCGCTTACACCCTACTAATGGCCTGATTATGCCTCATGCTCAATCTCATTATAAATATCATAGGGCGGGGTGAAACCCCATACGGGCTAACTAAAGTTACATATAACCTTAAAGTACAGAAAATAGCGCTAAACCTTGAATCACAGAGATAGTGAGCGCACAGAGGACACAGACAAAGGCTCAAAACAGAGTTTTACATCCTCGGTGAAACTCTGTGGTTTAAGATTTAACCAACTGATTCATATCATTATCTTTTTGCTTAGCGCACATGGGGTGAAACCCACGTATTTCTTCAGCATTGCTCGCGAGTTTCACCCGCCATACAAATTCAGAAACCAAGCCCAACACCCAAGAAATCCATCTATACAGAGTCCATTAAGCAAGAGGCATAATCAGGACTAAAGATATGTGGGTCTGCACAACACTTGGGTAAATTAATCCTAATCCTATATGATAGGGTTTCTAGGCAGTAGTCCATAATTAAAATAAACGAGCAAAATAAATGACAATAGAATTGGAAATCATTGATATCCAACTAGGCAATGGCAAGGCAGCCGTTAAAGGCGCTTTGATCACCACCCAATACAATGGATTCCTTGAAGATGGCACAAAATTTGATTCCTCTTATGATAGGGGCTCGCCATTTCAGTGCGTCATCGGCACAGGCCGCGTCATTAAAGGCTGGGATCAGGGATTAATGGGAATGAAAGTAGGCGGAAAACGCAAACTTTTAGTCCCCGCTCACCTCGCCTACGGCGAAAGACAAATCGGCGAGCATATTAAGCCAAACTCCAATCTTGTCTTTGAAATTGAGCTATTAGAAGTACTGACTCGTGACGATTAATAACATTTTGCTAGGGCCAGCTAAAACATAGCAATAAATGCACCTAATCCGATCAATGAGCCGAATGGATTACTTAAGCTCAAAGCCAATCATTGCACGCTTGGTGGCTAGTACAGCAAGAAAATCAATGCGCCTCTAAGATGCCCCCCCTATTAGCCACCGGCACTCCAACTTAATCCGCGGTATTTAAGTGCGTATAAGTATTGGGGTGAGGCTTATTTTCAAAATAGTGCATCGATCGAAACCCAAAGCCAATTAAAAGCCCTCAAAGAAATTTGTAGCCGATATGAGTAGAGTTAAGATTTATCACCCAACACCCTAAAAAAATAAGCTAATTAATTCAATATACTAGAAGAAAAACAGCATATTTCATCAGCAAGACCCGCTATTTTTATGGGTAAGAGGGCTTGCAAAATATCTTAGGCTAGTTATAATGCGCACCTGTTCTGCAAACAGAGCAGCAAGTGTTTGTGGCCCGGGTGGTGAAATTGGTAGACACAAGGGACTTAAAATCCCTCGCTTATGGCGTATCGGTTCAAGTCCGATCCCGGGCACCACAGCAAAATATTAAACCCGCATTCTTATGGATATGCGGGTTTTTTGTTTTTCTAAGCCCTATTTATTACTTCCCACCCGCTAAATCAATAAATGTCCCCGTGGCATATGAAGCCTCTTCAGATGCCAGCCAAAGAATGGCTTGGGCCACCTCTAGTGCGGTGCCGCCACGCTGCATGGGGATGGTCGGTTTAAGGCGATCTACCCGCCCCACTTCACCACCGTCCGCATGAATATCGGTATAGATGAACGCCGGCCTAACGGCATTGACGCGAATTCCTTCGCTGGCGACCTCTTTGGATAAGCCGATGGTCAGGGTATCGATGGCACCTTTAGAAGCCGCATAATCCACGTATTCCCCTGCAGAGCCAAGACGCGATGCTGCGGATGAGACATTAACAATCACCCCACCATTGCCACCATAACGATTAGACATCCGCTTTACGGCTTCTTTAGCGCATAAAAAGTAAGGGACAATATTGCTAGCAAAAATGCGATTCAAACGGGCGGCGTCCATTTCATCTACACGCATTTGCGGCTCTAAAATACCTGCGCTATTAACCAGAGCCGTAATAGGGCCAAGCTGCTCGTCAACAATTTGAAATAAACGCTGCACTTCGGCCTCAAGCGATACATCCGCCGCCACAGCAATGGCTATTCCGCCTGAACGGATGATCTCATCCACGGTACATTGAGCCGCAGCGTGGTTTTTTAAGTAATTCACGCAAACAGCGTAGCCACGCGCGGCGGCCAGTTTGGCAGTAGCGGCACCAATACCGCGGCTAGCTCCGGTAATAACGATGACTTTATGCATGTTTTCTCAATATGGTTTAAGACTCAAGTGCGCTCCACCTCGGCCAGAGCTTCAATATCCCCCGCCATAATCTCGGCTAAATGCTGGCTTATGATTTCCACCGGCCAATCCCACCAAGCTATTTCTTCTAATCTGGCCACTTGGTCTAGGGTAAAGCGATGCTTAATAAGCTTAGCTGGGTTACCACCAACAACGGTGTAGGCCGGAATATCACGGGTAACAACAGAGCGAGCAGAAATCACTGCCCCGTTGCCAATTTTAACCCCAGGCATAATCAATGCATCAAAGCCTATCCATACATCATTACCAATAATGGTATCGCCTTTATATGGAAAATCAGTAAGTGGAGGGGCGTTCTTTTCCCAGCCATTGCCAAAGATTTGAAAGGGGTAGGTGGATATGCCAGAAAGTTTGTGATTGGCACCGTTCATTATAAATTTTACACCCTTTGCTAAGGCACAGAATTTACCAATGATTAATTTATCGCCAATAAAGGGATAGTGGTAGAGCACATTGCGCTCAAAATTTTCCGAATCCTCTGGGTCATCGTAATAGCTATAGTCCCCGACTACGACGTTGGGATTGGTAACGGTGTTTTTAATAAAACAGACCTGAGGAAAACCATCCTTAGGATGAGGATTCTCTGGGTTTGGGCCGATGATCATCATGACTCCTTCTGCAGTTTTATTAACAAGATAGAGGGTGGCTACAATTTAGATTATTTTCAAGCGCATGTACTCTGGACGTATCAATAAAAAGTAATTAATTAAGGGGCATTTACTTGCCTAAAATGGTAATTAATACCCACGCAACAATTTACGTGCATTAGCGTATCCTAATAACATAATAAAAGAGGATAATTCAGATTAATTCTCTTTACTTTCAGGCACATGATGCAGTCCATCAGAAGTAAAATTACGCTCTTAATCGCGTTATCTATGCTCTTTGCAACGATCAGTATCACCCTGATTACTTGCTTTAACATCCGCAATCACACCTACGCCGAAGCCGAACGAGAGATCGATTCGGTTGCCGCTGGGCAAACCACCTTTATCAGCAATTGGCTTGATGCCCGTAAGCGTGTAATTAAATCTGCACTGCGCCATAGCGGTGAAGAAAATATCAGCCTTTATTTGCAACAGCTTGCCGATGCCGGTGGCTATAGCCTGATGTTTGAAGGCGATGGCACAAGTAAAACCATGCTGTATTCAGTGCCAGGCCAAAGCAAACCTCGTCCTGATTATGATCCAGCAGCTCGGCCTTGGTATATTCAGGCCAAATCAGCCAATGAAGTGATTGTTTCAGAGCCCTACCGTGATGCAGCCCTTAATGAATTAGTGCTGACTTTGGCACAAAAAATAAGCGGCCAAGAAAAAGTGATCGGTGGCGATATCTTGATCGGCGATTTAGTAAAATCTACGCTAGCTATCAAGCTTTCCGGCAAGGGCCATGTATTTCTCATGACCAAGGAAGGCAAAATTATTGCCTATCCAAAGCCTGGCTTTGAGCTTAAACCGATTAGCGACCTGATCCCTGGCTTAGAATCTAGCCAATTCACCGCTCTACAAAATAAATCCAGCATATTTAATATGGCGGGGGATGATTATATTGTGCAGCTTTCCCCGATTACAGGCAGCGACTGGTTATTAGGCGTTGCACTAGATAAAGCCGAAATTGACGCGCCGCTCAATCATTTGATTATGATCATTATTGCGGCTGTGATTTTGGTCTTGATTGTTGTTATTGTGTTCTGCACCGCCTATTTACGCCGCTTATTGGCAGGCTTATTACAGATTCGCGATGCCATGCTGGATATATCCAAAGGCGAGGCTGACTTGACTCAGCGTATCCCTAGCACTGGCAACGATGAAGTGGCTGAAACGGCGCAAGCGTTTAACCAATTCATTGAACGCTTAAATATTTTATTCAAAGAATTACGCCGTGAGGCCATTGAGCTAACTGGTGGGGTAAGTGCAGTTAATCACTCGGTGCTAAAACTTGCCGATGATTCACATACGCTGGCCGATATTTCTAGCTCTAATGCCGCAGCCATCGAAGAAGTAAGCGTCAGCATCTCGCATATTGCCGAAGCCGCACGCGAAACCGACAATCTAGTTAAAGACGCGGCCAAGGCTTCGCTGCATGGTAGCGAAAACGTGCTTAAAATCAGCACAGAAATGGAGCACACACGCCAATCTGTCAATGATTTATCTGGCCTACTGGCATCGCTAGAGCATCGTTCGCAAGATATTAGCAAGATCACCAATGTGATCCGCGAAATTGCCGACCAGACTAATCTGCTGGCGCTGAATGCCGCCATTGAAGCCGCACGGGCAGGTGAGCAAGGCCGAGGCTTTGCCGTGGTTGCCGATGAGGTACGTAAGCTAGCTGAGCGCACGGGCAAGGCCACCATGGAGATCAGCCAGATGATTGGCGATATCCTTAATGAAACAGGCCTTGCTGTGAGCAATATGCAAACCACGGTAAAAGCTGTGGATGTAAGTAGCTCGCTTACCCAAACCGCTAGCGAGCATATGTTGTTGATTGGCCAATCGATGAAGCAAGTCACCGAAAGAATCGGTGAAATTGCGCTTTCTACTGGCGAGCAGCAAAATGCCACTACCGCCATGGCACAAAGCACCGAATCAATTAATGGCCAAATTCTTGATTCTGATGCGGCGCTGCAATCATCCATGAAAACGCTAAAAATGCTGGATGAATTAGCTAAAAATATGCAATCTACATTTAATCGCTTTAAGATTTAATTAATCGTATTTGCTCAAGCGCTACCCTTTTGGGTAGCGCTTTTTTTTAGCGGTATTATGCCAATGAAGTAAATGTCGCGATTCACTGATCATCGATTGCATTATTTTAAACAGAAAGCAAACGGCGTAAGGGAATCCCTAGTAGTAAGATATTCATTTAGCTTTTATCCTGCCCCCTAAATCACTCCGCTTTCAAAGCAGCTTTTTTTCAATAGAGATTGGCTGCGCATCACCATCAAACAATGCCATATAGATAAGCAAAGGAAATTCAATGCCACAGATAAAAAACCCACTCATTAGGCTATTGAATAGCACCAGTTTAGTCAGCCAAATATTAATTGGCTTAATTTTGGGCATTATGCTGGCGCTGTTTTTTCCTGAGGGCGCTAAATCAGCGGGTTTATTAGGTAGCTTATTTGTAAGCGCGTTAAAAGCTGTAGCGCCAATTTTGGTCTTTGTATTAGTGGCGGCATCCATTGCCAATCATAAGCCCAGCCAAAAATCGAATATGCGACCAATTTTGGTTTTATATTTATTCGGCACCTTTGCCGCCGCTGTAGTGGCTGTGACCGCTAGTTTTTTGTTTCCATCTACATTAATTTTGGTCAAACACGCCAGCGACATCACCCCACCTAGTGGCATTGTAGAAGTGCTGCGTAGCCTGCTGCTTAGCGTAGTAGATAATCCAGTCAAAGCGCTGATGAATGCCAACTTTATCGGCATTTTAGCTTGGGCTGTGGCCCTGGGCGTTGCCATGCGCCACGCCAATGAAACCACTAAAACCGTGGTCAGCGATTTGTCTGGCGGCGTATCAGTGATTGTGGGCGTGGTGATTCGCTTTGCGCCGCTGGGGATTTTTGGCTTGGTGGCCTCCACCATTGCCGAAACAGGGATTGAATCGCTGCTGAACTATGGCCATCTGTTATTGGTGCTGATTGGCAGCATGCTGTTTGTGGCACTGGTGATGAACCCAGCAATTGTATTCTGGAAACTACGCCGCAATCCCTATCCACTGGTCTTTGCTTGCCTGCGTGAAAGTGGCGTAACCGCCTTTTTTACCCGTAGCTCTGCTGCCAATATCCCTGTGAATATGGCGCTATGCAAAAAGCTAGGCCTGCATGAAGACGATTACTCGGTATCGATTCCACTGGGTGCAACCATCAATATGGCGGGGGCAGCGATCACTATTTCGGTACTGACTTTAGCCGCAGTCAACACGCTTGGCATTCAAGTTGATTTGCCAACGGCACTACTATTAAGTGTTGTCTCTGCTATTTGTGCCTGCGGCGCTTCTGGCGTGGCGGGCGGCTCACTACTGCTGATTCCTATGGCGTGTAGCTTGTTTGGTATTTCTAATGATCTAGCCATGCAAGTAGTTGCCGTGGGCTTTATTATTGGCGTATTGCAAGATTCTGCCGAAACCGCCTTAAACTCATCAACCGATGTCTTGTTTACTGCGGCCGCCTGCCAAGCCACTAGCAATAAAGCACAAGATCAGCTGGCTTTTGCTGATCGCTAAGGCTGAGCCGCCCAATATCATTTTCAAAAGCGCAGAGCAATCTGCGCTTTTTTTCATCCCATTACTACAGCTCAGTTGGCCTCTGGTAAAAGTGACTTCCTTCTGACGCGACAAACTGCGAAAATCTATTGACCCATCAATCATTGACTAGTCTATTATGCAAACACCCAACACCGAGCGCACTTTCCGCCAATCCCTACTCGCCATGCTGGGTATTTGCTTTGTAATTATGATGGTGGCGTTGGATCAAACCATTGTCGCCACCGCACTGCCTACCATCGTGGCCGAGCTGCATGGCTTTGAGCTTTACGCTTGGGTTTCTACCGCTTATTTACTGGCATCGGTGGTCACCATTCCCATCTTTGGCCGCTTAGGCGATTACTATGGCCGCCGCCCCTTTGTGGTGGTCGCCATCGTGACCTTTACCTTGGCTTCCATCCTCTGCGGCATGGCCAATAGCATGTTGTTACTTGTGCTGGCGCGTGCCCTGCAAGGGATAGGTGGCGGCATGCTGGTGGGAACAGCGTTTGCCTGCATTCCTGATTTATTTCCCGATAGTAAAGTGCGTCTGCAATGGCAGGTTATGCTCAGCGCGGCCTTTGGGATTGCTAACGCGATTGGCCCAAGCATTGGTGGCTTACTCACCCATTATGTAAGCTGGAGGGCCGTGTTCTTTGTGAATATCCCAGTTGGTCTATTAAGTGTATTTTTTGTCAGCCGCTACCTACCACGGATTAAGCCACAGCACAGCAGTAAGATTCGGCTAGATTGGCTAGGTGCACTGTTGATTACACTGTTTTTAGGCAGCTTGCAGCTATCAGTAGAATGGTTGCCAGCGCAAGGGCTGAGCCTAGCGGTATTGGCTACGCTGATAATTTGCATCATCACTGGGGTATTAGCTTGGCGGCAAGAAGCCAATAACGAGCACGCCATGCTGCCCTTTGCGCTCTTTCGCGATCCCGCCTTGGCGGCGCTATTTAGGCTATCGCTGCTAATGGGCTTTACCATGTTTGCGATTTTGTCTTACGCACCCTTGCTATTACAAGGCGGCTTTCATCTATCGGCCAGCCAAGCGGGGATGCTGATTACCCCATTGGTGGTCTGCATTACCTTTGCCAGCATTATCAATGGCCGTGTGGTGCCGCATTTACCTAGGCCCGAAGCGATGCTCTATGTGGGCTTTGGCCTGCTGCTGATTTGTGTACTGGGCATGATGCTGATTAGCCCACACACCTCGCATGCTTTGGTGATTACATTGATGGTATCTGGAGGCCTGGGGCTGGGGTTTATCATGCCTAATCTCACTATTTTTGTGCAGGAAACCTGCCCGCGCAAAGACCTAGGCATTAGCACCGCGCTACTACAATCCTTGCGAATGATAGGCGGGATGCTGAGCACCGCACTGGTTGGCTCTATTCTGACTTGGCGCTACGGTCATGAAATCCAGCAGCGCTTTGCCGACCAAACCGCCATCGCCAATTTAATGCACGACCCGCAGGTATTGGTTAACCCAGAAGCACAGCAAATGGCGATTACTCAGATCAACCAAATGGGCTTTGATGGCTTAGCGCTGATCGAGCAAGCCCGCGCCATACTCAGCCATGCCATTCAAAGCAGCCAATGGCTGGGCGTGGCCGCCATCTTATTTGCCTTCTGGTGCTTGCGCCGGATTCCCCGTATTCAGTTCAAATCAAAGGCCCCAGCATGACACCGCATGAAGCTGAGCAACTCAAAGTATTACAGCAGCTTGGGCGCAGCTATCGCACCATGCTGGGCGCATTTGAGCTATCGGTGGGGCAAGGCCTAAGCCGTTGGCGAATTTTGAACCAGCTACATAAAGAAACGCTGTGCACGCAAAAGTTTTTGGTGCATCAGCTCAGCATGGATCCAGGCGCATTAACGCGGCAGCTTAAATCGATGGAAAAAGATTTATTGATCCATCGGGTAAACGATAGCCAAGACAACCGCCTTAGCAATGTCACCCTTACCCCGCTTGGGCAAGCCGCCATCACCCAAGCACTGCCCAAACGCAGCGAGTTTTTAAGCGTAATTTTGGCTGAATTTAGCGATGAAGAACTACAAGTGTTTCAAGGGATGCTAAATAAGCTGGAGCGTGGCTGTGGGCAGGTTGGGTTAAAGGGGTAAGCACAAGCCAAGAAAGTTTCATCATTCTGCTCAGCAGAGTGAGCAAGCCCCTTTACCTTGCCCACACTGTACTGCTAACGCAGCGATTCAATCCGTTTTAAAGAGGCTTTCAGTGTCACGCTTGGGCAGCCGAAGTTTAGCCTGACAAAGCCTGGTAAGCCAAAATCTCGCCCATCTGATAGCCCCACGCCCAACTGTTCAAAAAACGGCAGCGGGTTAATAGGATCGAGCGCCCTTGCGTCTATCCACGCCAAGTACGTGGCTTCTGGCCAGGTTATTTTTAGGCGGGCTGATCCGGCAAACCAATCGAGCAAAATATCGCGGTTCTGCCGCAAAGTGCTAATCAGCTCGGCGTGCCATACGCCATCGTCACGGTATGCAGCTTCGGCGGCGGTAAAGGCCAGCAGGTTAACTGAAGGCACAATCCCCGCCATTTGCTTACAGAAATTTGCACGTAATGTTGGGTCTGGAATCACCGCCAGCGAGCAGCCAAGCCCTGCGATATTCCATGTTTTAGAAGGGGCAAGCAGAGTAATGGTTTGCGCGGCAAAGCTAGCATCCACGGCTGCCAGCGGCTGATGCTGCACGCCTTCTTGCAGCAGTAAATCGCAATGAATTTCATCTGAACAAATAATCAGCTGATGGCGGCGGGCGATGGCAATCAGCTGCGTTAGCTCCTGCTGATTCCAAGCACGCCCAACCGGATTATGCGGATGGCAAAGCAGCAGCAGCTTGGTTTTAGGCGTGATCGCCGCTTCTAAGGCAGCAAAATCCCACTCCCAGTGATGATCTACTTGCTGCAGCGGCACGGCCAGCAAGCTGCGGCCTGATAAGCCTGGCGCACGTAAAAACGGCGGGTAGATCGGCGTGGCAGTCAGCACCTCATCCCCCGCCTCGCCCACCGTGCGGCAAGCCAGATTTAAACCCTGCACCAGCCCCGGCAGCCAAACGATCCAGCTGGCATCAATTTGCCAGCCATAATGCTGAGCCGCATAGCTTTGCACCGCCTCAACCAAGCTATCCGGTGCATCGGTATAACCAAACACCCCATGTGCCACCCGCTCCTGCAGCGCAGTAATAATGGATTCCGGACTGGCAAAATCCATATCCGCCACCCACATCGGCAAAATATCTTGGCCAGCGTATTTATTCCATTTCTGGCTAGACGTGGCACAGCGATCGACGGGAGTCTGGAAATCCATGGTAAATCCTTTCACAAAATAGTAAGCAAAGGATAACGGTTTAAGGGGGCACTTAATAGCTACAAATCAGCATAAACAAATCAATACATCTCGTTTACACCGCCAGCGCCTGCTCCAAATCAGCGATTAAATCTTCAATCCCTTCAATCCCAACAGAAAGACGAATCAGATTATCGCTGATGCCTAATTTAAGGCGGCGCTCTGGCGGCACGGAGGCGTGGGTCATCCGCACAGGCTGGCTGATCAGGCTTTCCACCCCGCCAAGGCTTTCGGCCAAGGTAAACAGCTTGGTGTGGGTAAGCACTTGATGTGCAGCGGCGTCATCGCCCTTTAGATAAAACGACACCACACCGCCACCACCTGACATTTGTTTTTTTGCCAAGGCATATTGTGGGTGGCTTTCTAAATAAGGGTATAAAACGCGCTCTACCCGTGGATGCTGCTCCAGCCAGTTGGCAACAGCCAAGGCATTTTGATTGTGGCGCTGCATACGAATTGCCAAAGTGCGAATCCCACGCAGTGCTAAAAAGCTTTGAAATGGATCGAGCACCGCACCAATGGCATTTTGCAAAAAGCCTAATTGCTCAGCCAGCTCAGCGTTATCCCCCACCACCACCGCTCCGGCGATCACATCGGAATGGCCATTTAAATACTTAGTTGCCGAGTGCAGAACGATATCTACGCCATGCTCTAGCGGGCGCTGCAAAGCGGGCGAGGCAAAGGTGTTATCAGCCACAGTAAGCACACCGACTTCACGGGCAATCGCCACAATCCCGCTTAAATCACTGAGGCGATTCAATGGATTAGAAGGTGTTTCGATCCAGATCATTTTGGTTTCTGGCTTGATAGCCGCCTGCAGCGCTTCCAAATCGCCGGTTGGCACATAAGTCACCGTTAAACCTGCGGTGCGCTGTTTTACTTTTTCAAATAAACGCCCACTGCCACCGTATAAATCATCCACGGCCACTAAGTGACTATTTACCGGCAACAACTCTAGTACCGTGGCAATGGCCGCCATGCCTGATGCAAATGCATAGCCACGCGTGCCGCCTTCTAAAGCGGCAATCGCCACCTCAAAAGCATCGCGCGTTGGATTGCTGGAGCGCGAATATTCATATTGATCCGGCTGGCCAGGGGATGGCTGGCGAAAAGTAGAAGAGGCATAAATCGGGGTATTAATCGCCCCGAGTGGATCACGGTGCAGGCCGCTGGTGACGGCTAGGGTTTCAAATGTGCTCATAAAATGGCTCCGAAGGCTAGGGTCTGTTGATGATTCATCGATGGATGCTTCAAATCCACCCTAAGTTCAATGTGCAGCGGGGCTTAAAACCGCTTCACTCACAAATTTCTTACGCCAAAAGGCCAGTAAATCGCTCTGGGTGATGAGGCCGTAAAAGCGTGTTTTATCAGCGATAACGGCGATTTTGTCGTCGTTAAAAACTTGCAGCAAATCTCTCACCGAGGTGTCTGGCGCTAATGTAGTGACTTGGCTGGTCATGGCGGCGCGCACCGGCATAGCAAATTGCTGCGGCTCGCCGTGCACAGACAAGAGTAAATCCCACTCGTCGATAATCCCGACTATTTCACCGTTTTCCAGCACCGGCAATTGCGATACATCGTTGCTGCGCATGCGCTGCCATGCTTGCGAAAGCGGCTCGTCTGGATCGGCAATCAGCGTGGCACCGCTGGCGTGTGGGCGGCCAATGAGATCGGCCAGATTGCCCGTTTTGGCGTTTTCTATCATGCCCTGATCGATCATCCAATGATCGTTATACATTTTGCTTAAATACTTATTGCCGCTATCGCCAATAAAGGTCACCACGCGTTTTGGTGTGGTTTGCTCGCGGCAATAACGTAGCGCAGCGGCCAGCAACGTGCCGGACGATGCACCGGCAAATAACCCCTCGGCCTGCAGCAGCGCGCGGCCGGTTTCAAAGCTTTCTTTATCGCTGATGCGGTAGCTGCGCTTAATTGAACTACCGTCAAACTGCGGCGGTACAAAGTCTTCGCCTATCCCCTCAACCAACCAGCTGCCTGCGCTGCCAAAAGCGCCGGTTTCCACATAATCCGCCAGAATCGATCCCACAGGGTCGGCCAGTACAAACTCGGTTTGCGGAGAAACACGGGCAAAAAAGCGTGATAAGCCAGTAAGTGTGCCGCTTGAGCCTACACCCACCACCACCGCATCCACTTTTTCTTCCAACTGACGCCAGATTTCCGGCCCAGTGGTTTTTTCATGCGCGGCAGGGTTAGCCGGATTACTAAATTGATCAATATAAAAAGCGCCCGGAATCGATTGCGCCACGCGGCGGGCTTTATCCTGATAATAATCAGGGTGGCCCTTGCCCACATCAGAGCGGGTCAGAATCACTTGCGCGCCTAAAGCTTGCAGATTCAGCACTTTTTCTCGGCTCATTTTGTCCGGAACAATCAGCACGGTGCGGTAGCCCTTACGCCCCGCCACCAGCGCCAGCCCAAGGCCGGTGTTGCCTGCGGTAGCCTCTACAATGGTGCCACCAGGCTTTAACTGCCCGCTTTGCTCGGCAGCTTCAATCATCGAGAGCGCCACGCGATCTTTAATGGAGCCGCCTGGATTTTGGTTTTCCAGCTTTACAAATAAGCGACAGAGACCGGTATCCAGCTGGGTTATTTCTACCAGTGGCGTATTGCCGATCAAAGATAAAATGGATGCTGAAGTCATTGACTAAACTCTTTCTGTAGTTTTAATACCGGCTGACAAACAAAAATCAGGATAATGCCTTGCCGCCACATCCAGATGTGAGCGTGCACGGCCTTTTAATACGTTTTCACCTACATGGCTAAACAATGGATTAGCCGGATCAACCGCTACCGCTGCCAGCTCCTTACTCAGCTCAGCAGGCAGCTGCAGTAAGGGCACGGTGGAATCCAGCCTTGGTCCCATAAAGAACGCGTAAGACAAGCGATCAATCCCCACGGGTGGAGAAACCACTCTATGTAAGGTGGCTTGTAAATAGCCACCGGAAGCCAGCTCTAGTAGCTCGCCAATATTCACCACAAACGTGCCAGGCAAAGGGGGTGCATCTAGCCAGCCCTGAGATGTGGCCACCTGCAAGCCAGACTGCTTATCCTGCATCACCAAGGTCAGCAGCCCCGCATCTTTATGCGCGCCCACCCCTTGCCCCGCTTGCCCTATACCCGGATAACGAATCATCTTTAAATGCTGAAACGGCTCGCCACGGTAAAGCGGTGCAAAGATATCTTCTGGCTGGCCCAGTGCTAGCGCAAAAGCCTGCATCAGCCGCTCACAAATCGCACTTAAACTATCCTGCCAGAACAGCAAACCCACTTTTAAGGCGGGCAGGCTTTCCGGCCACTGATTAGGGCCTTGCAAACGCCGCCATGCTGGCTCGGTCTGAAGGGCGGCTCGGCCCTCATTCATAATGTCAAATTGCTCTCGCTGATCGGCCCGCCCTGCAGTCAGCTCACCCCCTTGGCGGGTATAGCCGCGAAAATGCGGTGAATTCACCATACCCACCGCCATTTTCTCGGCCTGGCTTAAAGCAAAAAACTGCCTTGCTAAGGTCAGCATGTCCTGCTGGTAGCCCTCACTGATGCCATGACCACGCAAATAAAAAAACCCGTAATCCCGCGCGGCATGGCGCAGATCACGCAAGAACTCATCACGATTTTCACTATCAAACAGGGATAAATCTAAAACAGGCAAGCTCATTTAAACACCTCGATCACTTTGTAAACACGGCAGGCTCCACGGTGCAGCATCGACAAGAGATGAGTAAAAAAGAGTGTTTAGACATATAGGCCTCTATCGATAAAATATTATTTAAACTGTATTTTTAGACTTATTTGATCTAAAAAGGCTAGCTTAGCTGGTTTTTATATCGTTTGGCTATAAAAAATTACTTTAATATTATTATTTTATGTATTTTATTGGCACAGGGCTGTGCCTTTAAGGGGGGGTACGATAAGGCACGCCACAAGCTGAACAAAAAGTAAGCAAAGCCAAGAAAAAATCTAAAAAATCACCTTCGTATGCCTTTTGCTCATTTTTGTGGTTGACCTGAGATTATCGGCATGAGGGGAGATAACCCCTAGGGGGCGCTGCTTTAAACTGACAAGCAAACCACTGCGAGCGATCTACTAGCTAGGTAGAGGCGTTGTACTTTGCGCATTAAAGGTCTAAAACAAAAACATGATTTACCTAATCCTAGCGCCAGATCTAAACAACAAGGCCGGTTAAGTAGAGATACATAAGCCACGATGAAAAACCTTCTGCTAATACCGCTAGATAAGAGATATAAAACGGTTATTTTGTGCGGCCTTTATTTGGATTAGAAAATGAAATCAACGTTTTTGACTCTAATCATACTAAGCGGCCCAGCACTGGCATTAACCTTAACCACCGAGGATTACCCGCCGTTTAATATCGTGGATGCCAAAAGCCAAAAGGTCAGTGGAATCTCTACTGAGAAAGTGATTGAAATAATGTTGCGTGCCAAAGAAAACTACACCATAACCGCCTATCCTTGGGTACGGGCTTATCAATTAGCCCAAAAAGAGCGCGACACCTGCGTTTTTTCAACCACCCGCACCCCCGAGCGCGAAGCGCTGTTTCAATGGGTGGGACCATTGGTCAAAAATAATTGGTATATCTTTGCCAAACAAGGTGATACACGTGCACCTAAAAATCTAGATGAATTAAAGCCTTATTCTATTGGTACTTATCGCGGCGATGCGATTGCAGAGTATTTAATTAAAAAAGGTTTTAAAGTAGATATTGCAAAAACAGATGAAGATAACCCACAAAAACTATTAAAAAATCGTTTTGATTTTTGGGCGACGGGTGAGCTACTTGGGCTAGCCATTTTAAAAAGAAAAAACTTATCAGATAAGATAACACCCATTTTTTTATTTAATCAATCAGAAATGTACCTTGCCTGTAATATCAATATGGATAATAAAAAAATAAATTTTTATAATAAAATATTGCAAGGCATGGATAAAGACGGTAGTAATTTATCCATAGAAAATAAATATAGAAAATAAAGCGCTTTACAAACTATAGGCTAAAATCGCTATTTACTCCTCGTCGCCCAGCCCCTTGTTTTTGTCTTAGTCAAAATTACCATGTCATTGCCACTTAAAAATTCTGTTCAGCACTGTGCAACTATGCGAATATTGCATTTGAAAACATTTATTTAGATCAAAAAGGAATATATAAATGCGCAAATTCTTGCTTGCTGCAGCTTTACTAGGTTTTACAATTCACGCGGGTGCAGCCGATTTACTCGATACCATTAAACAACGCGGCACGTTAAAAATTGCGGTAGAAGGCACTTACCCACCGTTTAATTACAAAGAAAACAATGAATTAACGGGGTTTGAAGTTGAGCTAGCTAAAGCTTTAGCACAGAAACTAGGGGTAAAAGCAGAGTTTAGTACCAGTGAGTGGAGTGCCATGCTGGCTGGCTTACAAGCTGGCAAGTACGATATTGTGATTAACCAAGTAGGCATCACCGACAAGCGCAAGGAGACCTTTGATTTTTCTGAGCCTTACACGCTATCTAGCCCGCAGCTGATTGTGCGCAGCAATGAAACCCGCGTATTCAAAAGCTTAGATGATTTAAAAGGTAAAAAACTAGGCTTAGGTCAAGGCACTAACTATGCCGATATCGCCAAGGCAGTAGGTGGAATCGACGTTAAAACCTATCCAGGCTCCCAAGAATATTTGCAAGATTTAGCGCTTAGCCGCATTGATGCTGCGCTGAACGATAGCTTGCTGATTCCTTATATCGTGAAGAAAACCAAATTGCCACTGAAAGCCGGTGCGCCACTGGGTGATATCGAAAAATCAGGCATTCCTTTTGTAAAAGGTAACCCTAAATTTAAGGCATCCTTAAATAAAGCCTTGGCGGATTTGCAAGCAGATGGTAGTTTCACCAAAATATCTAAGAAATGGTTTGATCGTGATGTGAGCAAACCGCCGGTTGCACAGTAAAATAGCGGCATAGCACATCAAAATACATAGCCCACGAGTTATACGAAAAAATGCAATATTTCATCTGCTCGTGTATTTCGTGGACTAAAAATCGTTGTATGTAATATCAACCAGTAAATGTAAGATCTACACCCCCTGTTACGACTGGGGGTTTTTATTTTTGGAGCAAGGAAATGGATTTACCCAGCTTAATACAGCTACTTAAAGACGCGTTTCCAATTTTGCTGCATGGCGCGGGCTATACGCTCTTTTTAGCGATCGCTTCCATGCTAGGCGGTTTACTTATCGCCATCTTGGTGGTTTTGATCCGGCTGAGTAAAATCCCCGTGTTATCACAAATCTGCGCCGTTTATGTCAGTTGTATTCGCGGCACACCACTGTTGGTGCAATTATTTGTCATTTATTTTGGCCTACCCAGCATTGGCATCCAGTTTGAGCCGCTCACCGCGGGTGTTTTAGCTTTAAGCCTCAATGTGGGTGGTTATTTATCTGAAACGCTACGTGGCTCTATCAATGGCATTACCCAAGGGCAATGGGATGCCGGTAAAAGCCTAGGTCTAACAAATAACCAAACGCTGCGTTACGTGGTTGCTCCGCAAGCTTTACGCCTAGCTGTACCCAGCTTATCTAATAGCCTGATTAGCCTAATTAAAGATACCTCACTCGTATCCGTTATTTCGGTCAGCGAGCTTATGCTTGCCAGTAAGGAAGTCATCGCCACCACCTTTCAGCCCTTTCCTCTCTATTTAATGGCCGCCGCCATTTACTGGCTGTTAAGCGCATCCTTTGAAACAGTACAACGCAAGCTAGAAGTAAAGCTAAACCAAATGTATATTAGGTAAGATGCAAGGCAACAGAATATAAATAAGCCATGCAGCATCCGCCGCTGCTTACTATAAAAGCACCTTGATCTCACTTACCTGAGTAAGTCATGCTGCAATTACCAGAACTAATTGAGCTGGAAGACATCATCTTGCAAGCAGGAAATGTCTTACGTGTGCAACAGCACGGCGAGGTTAAAAGGCACGAAGTGAGCTTTCCGCTCTATAGCATCAGCATGGGCAGCACAGCACTAGATGCCCCTGTGCTGGGATTTTTTGGCGGGGTACATGGCTTAGAGCGGATTGGTAGCCAAATTGTGTTGGCATTCCTACGCTCGCTCTTAGTCAGGTTGCGCTGGGATAGTGGCTTACAGCACACCTTAAAAAACATGCGTTTGGTGTTTATGCCGCTCATTAACCCAATTGGCATTGCCCGAGGCACACGTAGCAATGGCTACGGGGTAGATTTAATGCGCAATGCGCCAATTGAATCCGCAGAAAAAACGTCTTTTCTAGTCGGTGGGCATAGAATTAGCCCGCATCTGCCTTGGTATCGAGGCGAATTAAACGCGAGCATGGAATTAGAAAACCAAGCGCTTTGCGATGTGGTTAAATCCCAATTACTCAATAGCCCATTTAGTATTGCACTCGATTGCCACTCTGGCTTTGGCCTAAGAGATAGACTGTGGTTTCCCTATGCCCATACGCGGATTCCTTTTCCTAATTTAGCCGAAGTTTATGCACTTAAAGCCTTATTTGATCAAAGCTACCCACATCATCCTTATGTAATTGAACCACAGGCTTTGCAATATTGTACCCACGGCGATATTTGGGATTATTTATATACAGAAAATAGTGGGAGTGGTCAGTTTTTCTTGCCACTTACTTTAGAATTAGGCTCTTGGCTATGGGTTAAAAAAAATCCACGCCAATTAATGTCTTTATTAGGCTTATTTAACCCAATTGTGCCACATCGCCAACAAAGAGTATTGCGCAGTCATTTATTATTATTTGAATTTTTATTACGTGCAGCTCACGATCATAGCAAATGGCTACCTAAAGCCAATCATTATATTAATTGCAAACAAGAAGCCGAAGCGCTTTGGTACGGAATTATATGAAAACATGGGTGCTATTACGTGGGCTAATGCGTGAATCTCGGCATTGGGGTGATTTTATTACCAAAGCGCAAGCGGCTTGGCCCAATGATAAGATCATCACTATTGATTGGCCAGGCAATGGCGTATTACATCAGCAAGCTAGCCTCAGCCATATTGAAGCAATGGTAGAGCATATCCGGCAAAGCTTAGCAACACAGCCCGGCCCCTATCATGTATTAGCCATTTCATTAGGTGCAATGGCAGCTGTAGCTTGGGCTAAAGCATTTCCAGAAGAAATAAGCGCCTGCATACTCATCAATACCAGCTTAAGGCCGATAAATCCTTTTTATCAGCGGCTAAGGCCCCACAGCTACCCTGCCTTGCTGCGTTTATTAATCAGCAGCCCCAAGGAAAAAGAGCAGATTATTTTACAATTAACCAGCCAAACTCAGCCCCAAGCTGTATTAAACGATTGGATGGCAATGCAACGCCAATACCCCATTAACACCCTAAATATCCTGCGCCAATTACTAGCTGCAATGCGCTATAAGGCCAGCCAACCCAATGTACCCATTTTGCTATTATCTGGTGGAGTAGATCAATTAGTGAGCCCCACTTGCTCACAAACACTAGCCCAAAAATGGCAAGTGCCCTGCTTAGTTCACCCCCAGGCAGGGCACGATTTACCATTAGATGATGGCGAGTGGGTATTGCAGGCCATTAAAGAATATTTAACTGCGCGACATTAACTCTTTATCCAACTCTTCAATACACGCCAGCATTTTATTTCGGCACTGCTCAATTAAAGCGGGTAAATCATTCTGTGTTAAACCAGTAGTAGAAATAGGCTCTAGCGAGCGCATGAGTACCTCTGCAGAATGCCAATTATTTAACCGCATATGATTGCTATAAGTGCTCACACAGACCGGTAAAATAGGCACACCCGCATTAATTGCCATTTGAAATGCACCCTTTTTAAAAGGTAATAAGCCACGACCTTTATTGCGGGTGCCTTCAACAAACACCCAAATAGACGTGTCTTTATGTTGCAAGGTATCGGTTGTGGTCAGCATGGCTTTTTTAGCCCGCTGTGCATTGCCTCTATCGATCAGCACATTTCCTGCCAACCAAAATAGCTGACCAAAAAATGGAATCCATTTCAGGCTTTTTTTACCAATGGTCACGGTACGTGCAGGCACGGCACGGCCAAATACAAATAAATCATAATTAGACTGGTGATTAGCCACAATCACACAAGAGCGTTGATGCTCTAACAGGCCTTTGATCTCTGCCCTTACCTTAAAGCCAAGAATAGGCATGGCAGGTAGCGAGTAAAGACGGCCACAGAGGCGGCTATTATCAGGATTAAATGGGCGACAAAGGCCAATCAGGATGCCAATCATGCCAGCGACAATAAAGTGTAGCGACATCAACAGCATTCGAAGCAAATAAAGCATACAAGCGCCCATGGCAATAAAGGGCAGCAGTGTACGGATCTATCCTCTATTTCACAATTAAAGTTGCTAAATAGCAACTTAAGCGGCATCAATTAGATAAATAATTGCATCACACAATGCTCTGCCTTACGCGATACATGCAAAAAATTTAAGGACAATAGTAAGGGCGCGATAAATTGCGCCCCAATGCAATTAAGCAGCAACCGGCACAATACGTAATTCTACGCGGCGATTTAAGCTACGGCCTGCTTCCGTTTCATTGCTGGAACGTGGCTCAGCCTTGCCACGGCCTGATGCATCAAGACGTACTGCATTTACATTGCGGCTAACAAAGTAATCCGCCACCGATTGAGCGCGGCGCTCTGATACGCTTTGATTTACCGTTACGCTACCGGTGTTGTCGGTATGGCCAACGATAGAAATAGATGTTTTGCCATATTGATTCACAATTTTGGCAATTTTATCTAGCGTTGGGGTATAGCCCGCTTTTAATACCGACGAATTGGTATCAAAACCGGTACTAGAAGTCATGCTCACCAATAAGGATTGATCGGCCATTTTTTGTACGGTGATATCACCACGCTGAATTTCAGCAGCTAATTGCTGTTGAAAATCCTTGGTTTGCTTATCCATATAGTAACCAATCCCACCACCCGCCAAACCACCGCCAATAGCACCAATCAGCGCACCTTTGCCACGGTTATTATGATTAATGGCCGCCCCTGCAGCAGCACCGCCAACTACACCAATTAAAGCGCCCAGCTCGGTTTTATTAAAATCACGCTTTTCCCCTAAATCATTGGTGGCACACGCTGAAAGTAATAAAGCTAAAATAAGTGGCAGAGTAATACGCACGATGATTCCTTTTTTTTTTGAAAGGCAAATATTGGGCCTACCCGTATAGCAAGTACGCCCAATGCCAATTCAATATTTATTTAATGAATATATGCCTGATTATAAACGCCTGAGGCATAATATAAATTAAAATGATTTGGGCATATTACCCAGTATAGGTGAGGTAAAACACAGCAATGGCGAGGCTTAAGCCGAACAAAAGCCCAGCCCCTACCACCTTATGCCTAATAAATAACAACAAAATTCTTAATCAGCGACCTTTAATTCACTCAAAATGCTTAAAGCCACCGCTTCAGCAATTTTAATCCCATCCACCCCCGCCGATAAAATACCCCCCGCATAGCCAGCACCTTCGCCTGCAGGGAATAAGCCTTTGGTATTGATGCTTTGCAAGCTGTCGTTATCACGTTTAATCCGCACTGGCGATGAGGTACGCGTTTCTACGCCGGTAAACAGTGCATCAGCCATACCAAAGCCTTTGATTTGCTTATCAAAAGCAGGCATTGCCTCACGAATGGCGGTAATGGCGTATTCAGGTAGGCAATCGCTTAAATCAGTGAGATGTACACCGGGCGTATAGGACGGCACCACCACGCCAAACTCGGTGGATGGCTTGCCAGCAAGGAAATCACCCAGCTTTTGCGCAGGGGCTTGGTAGCTGCTGCCGCCCACTTCAAAGGCTTTGCTTTCCCATTTACGTTGCAGCTCAATCCCTGCCAGCGGATGGCCTGGGAAATCGATCTCGGGCGTAATCCCCACCACAATCGCCGCATTGGCATTGCGCTCATTGCGGGAATACTGGCTCATGCCGTTGGTCACCACGCGTCCTGGCTCGGATGCGGCCGCCACCACCGTGCCACCAGGGCACATACAGAAGCTATACACCGAGCGGCCATTGCTGGCGTGATGCACCAATTTATAATCCGCAGCACCCAAAATAGGATGGCCAGCACTAGCACCAAAGCGAGCGGTATCAATCAGCGCTTGCGGGTGTTCTACACGGAATCCAAGAGAGAACGGCTTGGCCTCCATATACACGCCCTGCTCAAATAGCTTGTAAAAGGTATCCCTAGCGCTATGACCAATCGCCAGCACCACGTGCTTAGACAAGATTTTTTCGCCGTTCGCCAGCTCAACGCCTTCAACTTGGCCATCAGCCAAAATCAACTGCTCTACCTTGCTAGAGAACCGCACTTCACCGCCCAGCTCAATAATATTGGCCCGCATGCTTTCTACCATGCTCACCAAGCGGAAGGTACCGATATGCGGCTTGCTGACATACATGATTTCATCTGGCGCACCGGCTTTTACAAATTCTTGTAAAACTTTATAACCTAAATGCTTAGGGTCTTTAATTTGGCTGTAAAGCTTACCGTCAGAAAAGGTGCCCGCGCCGCCTTCACCGTATTGCACATTGGATTCAGGATTCAGCTCGCCCTTGCGCCATAGGCCCCAAGTATCTTTAGTGCGCTCACGTACTGCCTTACCACGCTCAAGGATAATCGGCTTAAAGCCCATTTGTGCCAGCAACAAGCCAGCAAACAAGCCACAGGGGCCAGTGCCAATTACCACCGGGCGATCTACCAAGCCCGCTGGTGCGCTGCCCACATACTGGTATTCAATATCGGGTGTAAGCATAATATGACGATCGCTGCTTAAGCGCTTAAGCACTGCGGCCTCTTGCTTAACTTCGGCATCTAAGGAGTAGATCAGCAAAATTGCAGTACGTTTACGCGCATCGTAGCTGCGCTTAAAAATACTAAAGCTAATCAGATCATTGCTAGAAATAGCCAAGCGCTTCAGCAGCGCCTGTTTTAATTCTTCTTCCGAATGATCAAGCGGTAGTTTTACTTCATTGATTCTTAACATTCTGTCTTTCCGAAATTCAAGGTGCGCAAACGGCGCTGATTTACATATTTTATGCGATGCAATTCCATTACAAGCCATCAAATATGCAAACAAGCCAACTAATCCAGTTCAACCCGCTATTTTGCCGGTTTTCTAGCTCGCTTGCAGCACTATGGCATGGCAAATAAAGCCACCAAGGCTTTAAACTGCTAAATATTGAGCTAAGCCATGGTGATTCTTTCAAAACCCATTCCTCAAGCCAACAATATCCTTATCAAACAAAAGCCATCGGCAACAAAATTTAAATGAAATAGCACCGCTTTATACTTGCTTAGCAACTTTCATTAAAAGATGAACAAAAATAAGCATAAAACGCTCATTGCATTAAAAACTTCATCTATTTGCAACACAACTGCAGTCTTACTGCAAACTTTTGCCCCTATGCTCGCGCCTTCACTCAAAAACCATAAGAGAAGAGAAGAGATGCGTGTTTCACTATTAGCAGGCCTGATCAGCAGCACGCTGGCCTTAGCTGCATGTAATAACAGCGACGATACCCCAGCAACACCGGTCACTCCGGTCACACCTCCCCCTGCAGCCGGCACCAAGCTTGATTTGGCCGTATTGCAAACCACCGACCTGCACGCCAATGTGCTGAGCTACGACTATTACAAAACCACCGAAGACAATACCCTTGGTTTTGAGCGTACTGCCACCCTGATTGATGCTGCGCGTAAAGAAAACCCAAATAACTTACTAGTCGACGATGGCGATACCATTCAAGGCACGTCGCTTTCTGACTACCAAGCGCAAATCGAGCCAGTTAAATGTGATACGCCACTGGCGATTCACAAAGTAATGAACCTCATGAAATATGATGCCGGTAATATCGGTAATCATGAGTTTAACTACGGCCTGAAATATCTTGGTCAAGTGACTGGCTCCTCCATGAAATCTGGCCCAGAAGCAAGCCAAAAATGCGCAGGCCCGGATTTTCCACTGGTTACTTCTAACGTAAATAACGCTGGCGACGGCAAGCCACTGTTCGATCCTTATGTGATTTTAGATCGCACCTTTAAAAGCACAGATGGTAAAGATATTAAGCTGAAAGTTGGCGTGATCGGTTTTACCCCACCAGGTATTATGGATTGGGATAAACGTAACCTAGAAGGTAAAGTCAGCGTATTGGGTATTGTGGACGCGGCAAAAAAATACGTGCCTGAAATGAAAGCCAAGGGTGCAGATATCGTGGTAGCGCTGGCACACAGCGGTATTTCTACTGCTGAAAACAGCCCAGCCTTGGAAAACGCGGTTTACTACCTTGCGAAAGATGTGCCAGGTATTACCGCCATTGTTTCCGGCCACTCACACAGCACATTCCCTGATGGCAAAAACTACAAAGACATCAAGGGTGTGGATAATGTCAAAGGCCTTGTGAATGGTGTTCCTACCGTGATGTCTGGCTTCTGGGGCAACACACTGGGCGTGCTGAAACTGAATCTAGAATTTGACGGTAAGGTTTGGAAAACCAATGATTCACAAGGCGTGCTGAAGCCTGTCAGCACAAAAGACGCTGCGGGTAAAGTAACAGCGGTAGAAGTGAAGCCAGAAATTGCTAAGCTGGTTGATAAAGAACATCAAGGCACCATCAAGTACGTGAGCGCGGGTGTGGGTAAGAGCGAATACCGCATCAGCTCTTTCTTCTCACAAATTGCCCCAACGTCAGCAATTCAGCTGATTAACTTGGCGCAAACCGACTACGTCAGCAAGTTTGTGAAAGCAAATCTGCCTAAATATGCCAATCTGCCGATCCTGTCCGCAGCTGCGCCATTTAAAATGAATTTTAAAGGCACGGGCTATACCGATATTGCAACGGGCGATGTGGCGATTAAAAATATTGCCGATTTATATCTCTACCCTAATACCCTGCAAGCGGTAAAAATTAATGGTGCTGCGGTAAAACTGTGGCTGGAAAAATCAGCCGAGCAGTTTAACCAAATTGACCCAACTAAAACCACCGATCAGCCTTTGATTGCCAGCGCATTCCCATCGTACAACTTTGACCAAATCACCGGCATCAGCTACGAAATAGACGTAACAAAAGACAAAGGCAGCCGCATTGTTAATATCACCTTGGGTGGCAAGGCCATTGACCCAACGGCTGAGTTTATTGTGGTGACCAATAACTACCGTGCCAGCGGTGGCGGTGGCTTTGCTGGCCTTGATGGTAGCCAGATTGTGGTTGATAGCGGTGGCGATGCTAACCGTGACATCATCGTTAGCTATGTAAAAGAGCAAAAAACGCTGACCTTAGCCAAACAAGGTGCAGTGACTAACTGGCGCTTTGCCAAGGTTAAAACAGCTGGTAAGGTGACTTTTGAAACGTCATCAGACAAAGCCGTCAAAGACGTGGCAGCCATGGAAAAAATCAGCAATATCACCTTTGAGTCAACTAAAGCAGATAACAGCGCCTCGGTATTTAGTATCGACCTTTCTAAATAATGACTTGATTTGATATAAAAATCCCTGAGGTGCAAGCCTCAGGGATTTGGAGTTTTTATGAAAGTATTATCTAAACCTGCATTGGTTTTACTGGCTATGGCACTCCTTGCAGCAGGCACATTTGGCCTTAAAGAATACCGCCAGCAGCAGCAAGCCCAGCTCCTCTCTATGCCTAATATGGCTGTAGAACAATTACGCCTTAATGCAGATGGTGGCAAAAATCGTTTACAAGAGCTCGCTCAAGCGGGGCATCCACTGGCCGCGCGCTTATTTGCTGAGCAATCAAGTGATAAATCAGAGGCGGCAAAATGGTATGAGAAAGCCGCCGAAGCCGGCGATCAAAAAGCACGTTTCCAGCTGGCCATGGCCTATTTAAAAGGTGATGGCGTCAATGAAGACAAACAAAAAGCCAGATTATTATTGAGTACTGCAGGTCAGTTAGGCATTTACCGGCTAGGTATGATGACGCTAAAAGGCGAAGGTGGCCCTAAAGATCAGCCCAAGGGAATCGAGCTCATCAATACTGCAGCCCAAAACCAAGACCCTGCCGCGATTTACACCCTAGGCAACTGGTATCGCTACGGCGATTATGTAAAACAAGACAATAAAATGGCAATCAGCCATTACAAGCAAGCCGCCAACCTCCAATACGTGCCTGCCCTACAAGAGCTAGCGCTGGCTTTTGAAATGGGTGAAATGGGCCTAGATATCAACCCTGTGCAAGCGCATTCCCTCAGCGAAATGGCGGGCCATATCAGCCATTGCAAACAAGATCATAGTAATAAGGTCGTGATGTTTGATTAAGGCCCGCCAGCCACCGTTGCACGCAGCCAGCCTCCGGCTTGTCGATCTCTACAGCGCCCTGTAGAATCGCTGCTGAGTTGGGTTCTAGTGGCAACCTAGCGCCAAAACACTAGAAAAACTAAAAACCCGCATAAAGCCTCGCTTTAGCGGGTTTTTTTATTGCTATCAATACAAATATAAGCACAGGGCAAAATATAGGGGGCGGCTTGCTACGCCCTATGCTGTGTCAACACTTGGAATAGATTGATCTCAGTTGATCACTTAAGGGTTAACGATCAATCAATTGCCCTTAAGTTGACCTGATTATGTCTCTTGCTCAACGGGCTCTGTGTAGATGGGTGTCTTGAGTGCTTGATTTGGTTTTGGAGCTGCTAGGGCGGATAAAACCCGAGCAATGCCGAATAAACACGCGGGTTTCACCCCAATCCTATCAACTTAAGGGCAATGTTTTAATGGTTAAACAGGCTTCAACTTGGATTGCACTATTGCAAGCATTTAAAACATCGTAGGGTGGGCGCGTTTTTTGCCCACGCCGCGTATCCACGTGGGCAAGATAAACCGCCTTGCCCACCCTACATGTTGGTTAAATCTTAAGTTGATAGGATTGGAGCTTTATTTCCCAAACAGGGCGCAGCAAGCAGCTGCCCCTAAGATACTGATGGTTTTTTTCAGGATGGTGCCAATTTTTTATGTAATTCCTTTGATAAATTTTAATTTTCCATATTTTTTAGCTTGAGACTTTAGCCATGCCACATCACTCCCCTGCCATTTTCTTAATGGGCCCAACCGCCAGCGGTAAGACCGCCAGCGCCATTCATTTACTGGAAAGCGGCTTGCCGGTGGAGTTGATTTCGGTTGATTCGGCGTTGGTATTTAAAAATATGGATATTGGCAGTGCCAAGCCAAGCGTGGCAGAGCTAGCCCGTGCGCCGCACCATTTGATCGATATTATTTCACCGACTGAAGCCTATTCTGCCGCGCAATTTAGGCGCGATGCACTGGCTTTAATGGCGGACATCACCTCGCGCGGCAAAGTGCCGGTACTGGTGGGCGGCACCATGCTGTATTACAACACCTTGCAACACGGCATTCATGAATTGCCACAAGCGGATGCCGCGCTGCGGGTGCAAATCCATGAAGAAGCTGAGCTGATCGGCTGGCCTGCCATGCACGCCAAGCTAGCCGCCATCGACCCCATCACCGCAGAGCGGCTTAAACCCGCCGACGCCCAGCGCATCGAGCGCGCCTTAGAAGTCTGCCAGCTCACCGGCAAAAAAATGTCGGATTTACTGGCCGAGCCCGCCAGTGGCGCTTTGCCTTATCGCCTGCTTAAAATTGCCCTACTGCCACAAGATAGACAATGGCTGCACCAGCGCATTGCGCTGCGCTTTGATCAAATGCTGGCGCTTGGTTTACTGGATGAAGTAAGCCGCTTGCGGGCTAAATATGATTTATCACTCGAGCTGCCTTCGATGCGCTGCGTGGGCTATCGGCAGGCTTGGGAATACCAGGATGGCTTGGTGGATTATCCCACCATGCGCGAAAAAGGCATCGCCGCCACCCGCCAATTGGCTAAACGCCAGCTGACTTGGATGCGGGGCATGGATGATTTGCTAGAGATTAATTGCCAAGAAAATGATTTGGCAGAGCGGGTAAAGGCAGCTGTTACGGGCTGGCTTTAATGCGGCGATTGATCATCGCGCCAGCGCTGCACCCGTCTTTCGGCCCAGCGCTCTAATCCACCACCCAAATTAATCACCAGCAGCGCTAAAATCACCACAAACAGGGCGACATCCACATAGCCAGCACCGCAAGCCAAACCTATCGCAGCAGTAAGCCAGATCGAGGCGGCAGAGGTAAGCCCCTCCACAACATTATCGCTACGATGCACAATTAATCCCGCCCCCAAAAAGCCAACGCCGGTAATCAAGCCTTGAGCCACACGGCTAAAGGCTTGGGCATCGTCATGGCTAATCACGCCATTTAAAGCAATCATCAGTGCCGCGCCCAAAGATACCAAGGCATGGGTGCGTACGCCGGCTGGCTTTTTGTGCATAAAGCGATTGATACCAATCATCCCACCTAAAAACACCGCTACAAGCAAGCGCAAGAAAATATCACCATCTAAAAGCACTCTCATGAAACATCACCACTACTGATCAAGTAAGCCAGCTAGCAAGATAAAGCATAAAACGCTTAACGCGGCATAAAGCTTGCATCGTGTAGCAATTCACCCACGCCATTAATAAAAAACTGCACCCCGATACAAATCAGCATAAAACCCATAATTCTTGATATTGCACTAATGCCTTCATCCCCAAGCACAGCAAATAAACGGCTAGAGGCGCGTAAGGTTAGCCAGCAGATAAAGGCTGTGGCGGCAATGCCCAGTATCAAAAGAAAATACCCCGCCCATACAGGGATATGCCTTTGTGAATGCAAGGTAGAAGACATTGAAATCACCACCGCAATCGAGCCAGGCCCCGCCATCGAAGGCATAGCGAGTGGGGTAAAAGCAATTTCACGTCTGGCACCTAACTCAGGCTTATCATCAATGGGTGGTGAGGAATCTGGAAACAGCATTCTAAAACCCAGATAAATCACCACCATCCCACCAGCAATACGTAAGCCAGGAATAGAAATATTAAAGAAATCCATAATCAAGCCCCCTGCCATCAGGAAGGTGATTAAGATTCCTGCCATATAGTAGCAAGCCAGTTTAACCTGCTGTTTTCGCTCTGCATCGGATAAATGCACCGATATCCCAGGCAAAATGGCAGCAGTAGAGAGTGGATTAATAATCGGTAAAAGCGCCGTAACTGTAGTTAGGATGTAAGACAGGTACTCTAGTACCAAGCGAAATAAGGTCATCTTGTCCACGCAAAAAAGGGAAGCGTACACTTGAACAGTGCCCTTCCCTTTTATTTAGATCAAGAATAGAGAAAGTTTACGCCGCCGTATTAAACGCTTCTAGCTTGGCTTCGACTACGGAAAAATTCCACACTGGGTAAGCGGGCAAACCATTTGCATAAGGAGGAATCGCCTCACCCATAATCAGCGGTGCAAAATAAGTGTGCGCTGCTGGGGTGATATGAAAGCCATCAGCGCGGATATATTCTGCTGGCAGGTGTTTTTCATGGTTGGCCACTTCTTCCAGCTTCACCGATCCAATCGTCCAAGCATAAGGCGTATCGCTAGTGCGAACGATAGTTGGCATGACGCCGCGCTCACCGGCCAGCGCAAACTTCACAGCGGCTGTACCAGCTGCCATGGCTTGATCTACATCGGTTTGCGATGCCATATGGCGTGCTGCGCGTTGCAGATAATCCGCCACCGCCCAGTGGCACTTGTGACCTTGAGCAGTTTTAATCAGCTGCGCAAGATATGGCGCTACACCGCCCAGCTGAGCATGGCCAAAGGCATCCGTGCCACCCGCTTCGGCGACAAACTTACCATCGCCGTTTTTAATCCCTTCTGCAGCCACAATCACGCAATACCCTTCGCGGGCGATGGTTTCTTCAACCGCAGCCAAAAATGTAGCCGCGTTAAATGTGACTTCTGGCAATAAAATCAGGTGTGGTGGCAGATTCTGCGTGCCGGAGGCAAGGCCGCTGCTTGCTGCAATCCAACCGGTATGGCGGCCCATGACTTCCATAATAAATACTTTGGTGCTGGAGCCGCACATGGATGCAACGTCCATCCCCGCTTCACGCACCGAAGTGCCCACATACTTGGCCACCGAGCCAAAGCCTGGCGAGCAATCTGAATGTGGCAAATCGTTATCAATGGTTTTTGGCACATGAATAGCGGTGAGATCGTAGCCAAGATATTCAGCGTGTGCAGCAATCTTTAAGCAGGTATCGGCCGAATCGCCGCCACCGTTATAAAACAAATAGCCGATATCGTGCGCGGCAAATACTTCAAATAAGCGGGTTAGCTCTTTACCAAAGCGCAGCTTATGGCGGCAAGAGCCAAAAGCACCGCCTGGGGATGCGGCCAGCGCGGCTAGCTCTGTTTCGCTCATGCTGGCGGTATCGATCAGCTCTTCAGCCAGCACACCCAACACGCCATTTTTAGCGGCATACATACGGCCAATCTGCTCAGGATGCGCACGGGCAGCAGCAATCACGGCTGCAGCCGAAGCATTAATCACAGGGGTTACACCACCCGATTGGGCGTAAAGCGCGTTTCTAGCCATGATTGAGTTTTCCGAAAATAATAAATTTTAGGCAGGTATTTTGCGCGTTGCAGCATGTTAAGTCATCGGGGCTTTTTGCATTAGGGTTTTAGAGCATGCAAAAAAAGGGGGCATGCCCACGCACCGGAGCAACGCTCGCTAGCCCTGCGCAGTAAGGCTTATATGCTCAATATGTATTTATTAATGAAACAAAATGCCCAAAATAATCCACAAATCTACAGATAAAAATTTATACGCCCCTGCAACATTAATCTCCTCAATTTATTGACAAAATTTAAAATAAATCTATTTTAAATATGAAATTGACAATGCTTATTAAACTTCATAGCATGCAAAAAAACATTCATGACAAACATTTTTTTGTAAGAAATAAGGCATGTAAAAGGATAAAATGAAAGAAAATTTTAAGCACTTAGCCAGCAAAGTAGCCATGCCAGCAATCGATATGAGTGAAGTAGCCAATGAAGTAATCAGCGAAACAAGCTCTTTACTGAATAAAGAAGGAGAAATCAAACAAGGCTATGGCATGGCCAGCGGCATTTTTTCTTTATGCCTAGCTATTCTGTGTTTTTTAGGTGTCATTGCATTTCATTTCCCTGAGTATCTCACCACACCTGAGCTGCGCGATGTCTACAACACGGCCGATATCCGCCAAATTATGTTTTTTGCCTTATTGTTTTCTGGCGGCTGGTCATTCAGTAATATTCTTTTAAATCGCAAAAGAAATATTAATTTAGCTGCATTTTTCTTCGTCATGATCACCGTTGCACTGGGTGGATCACGGGTACATGTAGGCGATTACAACCATGAAAATGCTTATTATCTAGGGCTAGATTGGTTTATTCTTGATCTACTTGGCTCATCCATTATTTTTGTGCTTCTAGAAAAAATCTTCCCACTTTATAAAGGGCAAACATTATTTAGAAAAGCATGGCAAAACGATTTAATTCATTTTGGCTTTAACCATCTTTTAATTGGCTTTATGCTACTAGTCGTCAATTTCACGATTCACTATGGCTTTGGCTGGCTGGTCAAACACTCATTACAAGAATTTATCCAGAGTATTTGGTTCTTCCCACAATTATTGCTATGTATTTTTATTGCCGATTTCGTTGAATACTGGACTCACCGCTCCTACCATGAAGTCCCTTTTTTATGGAAATATCACTCTATACATCACAGCTCTGAAGTTATGGATTGGCTAGCAGGATCAAGACTGCATATCCTTGAAATTATTGTGACACGCGTCTTAATCCTTGGCGCGCTTTATGTGATGGGATTTAGCAAAAATGTATTGGATATGTATATCCTGATTGTAGGGTTTCAGTCAGTATTTAATCAT
This sequence comes from Iodobacter sp., assembly GCF_025352645.1. Lineage (GTDB taxonomy): Bacteria > Pseudomonadota > Gammaproteobacteria > Burkholderiales > Chitinibacteraceae > Iodobacter. Next base: position 31,799 of record NZ_JANXSO010000042.1, read on the forward strand.
TCAAACGTGCATCTTAACTGGGGGCCTTTACGTTATATCTTGGTCACGCCTGATTTTCACCACTGGCATCACTCATCCGACGATATTGCCATCGATAAAAATTATGCCGCTCACTTCGCGTTTATTGACTATATTTTTGGCTCTGCCGTTGATTCAGAGAAGCAGTTTCCAGATAAATATGGCGTCGTTGGCAATTATGTCCCGCATGGTTTTTTAAAGCAGCAACTCTTCCCGTTCAAATTGCAAAAATAATATTAACTATAAAAAATGCCCCGGTTCAGATCGGGGCATTTTCAATGAAAATAGCTTGGCTCAATAATACAGGGCTAAACCATAGTTTAAATTAAACCTGATATGTCGCAATTGCCGCGTCCAGCTCGCTGCTTAGCTGCCGCAGGCGCAAGCCTTCAGAGGCGGTATTTTGTGCAACAGAGCTACTTTCCTCAGACATTTGCGCCACACGCTCTACCTGCTGCGCCATCATGCTGCTCGCCGCGCTTTGCTCACGCATTGAATCGCTAATCTCACTGACCTGCACCACAACTAAATCTGCATTCTGGCGGATACTCAAAATGGCGGTGCTGGCTTGTTGAGCTTGCAGCACACCCAAATCAACTTGTTTCACGGTTTGCTGCATACTGAGCACAGTGGTATTGGCTTCATTTTGAATGGCTGAAACAGTAGCAACAATTTCTTGGGTGGATTGGCTGGTTCGCTCGGCAAGCTTACGCACTTCATCGGCAACAACTGCAAAACCACGGCCCAGATCACCCGCACGCGCGGCCTCAATCGCGGCATTAAGGGCCAGCAAATTAGTTTGATCTGCAATATCTTTGATCACATTCACCACCGTATTAATGCTTGCGGTGCGCTCTTTCAGCGCTTCAACTTGCCCCGCTGATACGCGTACATCTGCGGCAATTTGTTGAATACTATGAATAGTGCTTTCAATCACATCGCCACCACTGGCAGCCATCAAGCCCGCTTCGCGCGCCGTGCGATCACATTCGCTACTGCGATCTGCAACCAAGCTAATGCTCACCGTAACCTCTTCTACCCCTGCCGCCATGCTTGATGCAGCACCACTTACATGGTGTGAAGTGCTCGATAACTCATGGCTGGCCGAGGATAATTCGCTGGCTGTCGCCGTCACATCACGGCCAATTCTATGCAGCTGTTGCAAGCTAGCTTGTAGGGTATCAAGTAAGCCATTTAAAGCATGCAGCGACTCCCCAATTTCATCATTGCTGCTCACTTGCATACGCTGAGTAAAATCGTAATTCGTGCCTAAATTTACTAAGAATTGGCGCAAATCCATGAGTGGTTTTTTAATGCCTTGCGTAATCCAGTAACCAATGGCAAAGGCCAAAATAAGCAGCACGCCACCCACAACTAATGAACTAGTAATGGCCTTGGATATTTGTGATTTAACCTCTTGGCTGGCTTCTATGGAATACTTGTTATTGTGTTCTTTAGCGATACTTAGCGCGGCAAAAAACTTTTCTGCCTGTGGAGTGACCAAATTGGAAACAAACGCACGCGTTTCTTCCATAGGGCGGGATAATGCAAAACGCGCCCCTTCAGCCATCAACGGTTTTAAAGCGGTAAACTCTGTGACAGCAGTGGCTAAATTTTTACGATCAATATCATCATCAGCGTATTTTTCGTAGCTTTGTAGTAAACGATCAACATCTGCCAATAGGCCTTGCATTTTATCAATTTGCACCTGCTTTTGAGCTGGATCCGCTTCAATAATATAACTAAGCTCCAAGCGACGAGCGCTCATAAAGGTGAGTTCAGCATTATTCAATGTTTCTAAAGATGGCATCACATTGACGACCACTTCGTCGACCAGCGTATTAATTGCGCTGAGCTTAAAATATCCGACGGTAATCAATAGCAATATTGAAACGGTTGTTGTTGCCACCAATACGGTGAGTCGGTGAGCGATTTTCAAGATTTTTCCAAATAGTGAGTTACAAAATTCAAGCTAATCAACCAAGATTTCACGTGTTAAGCGCCCACAAATTAAATAAGCACTACGCCGCTTTGCAAAGTACCGCTGCGCTTTTACTTATTATGCGGGTTGCACCACAAATGTCCACCCCGCATTTAGCTAGAAATTTTTCACTAAATGCGAGGAGGTAATAAAAAAACTCCGACCTAGGCAAGAGTTTTTTGTTTTACACAGCGACTAATCACGCTGACTATCTAGATCCATTGTGGCTAAAGAAACAAACTTGCTCTTGTTTTTATACTTATAGCCAAACCAAATAATTAAGAACAACGGAATACCAATATAGGTTGCCGCTACGCTGGCCCAATCAATTTCGCCCGCCATAAAGGCTTGGTAATTTTGCCCCAGCATAATCATCATGCACAGCGCAAACGCAAACAACGGCCCAATTGGGTAAAAGCGCGAGCGATAAGGCAGTGCGCTTAAATCACGGCCTTGGGCGATATAGCCTTTACGAAAGCGATAATGGCAAGTAGCAATACCTAGCCAAGCAATAAAGCCCGTCATCCCCGAAGTATTTAATAGCCATAGATAAACCGTTTTATCGCCAAAGATAGAGGCAAAGAAACACAGCATCCCCACTACCGTGGTGGCATACAGCGCATTTCTTGGCACGCCATTATTCGATAATTGAGCAAATATTTTTGGTGCTTTACCTTCCGTGGCAAGGGAATAAAGCATACGAGTAGAGGCATACATACCTGAATTACCCGCCGACAAAATAGCGGTTAAAATCACTGTATTCATCAGGCTAGCAGCAAAAGCAATACCTGCGTTTTTAAATACCAGCGTAAATGGGCTAACCCCAATATCGCTCACATCGCCTTTTAATAGATTGGGGTCGGTATAAGGAATCAACAAACCAATAATTAAAATGGCAAATACATAAAACAATAAGATGCGCCAGAACACTTGCTTAATCGCTTGAGGAATATCTTTTTCTGGATTGGCCGATTCGCCAGCAGCAATGCCGATCAGCTCCGTACCCTGAAAAGAAAATCCAGCAATCATCGCCACCCCGAGCATGGCGGGGAACCCTCCTACAAAGGGCGCATCACCTAAGGTAAAGTTTTCCAATCCCACCGGATGCGTGCCTTTCATGATGCCAAACACCATAAACAGGCCGGTTCCGATAAATACAATCACCGTGACCACTTTAATTAAGGAGAACCAGTATTCCGCCTCGCCAAAACCTTTCACCGAGATATAGTTGAGCGAAAACATAATCCCTAAAAATATGGCACTCCACAGCATGCTGGGGCTATCAGGGAACCAGAATTTCATCACCATACTGGCCGCTGCCAGCTCTACTGCAATGGTTACCGCCCAGTTGTACCAGTAATTCCAGCCCAGCGCGAAGCCAAAACCTGGCTCTACAAATTTAGCACCATAGGTTGAAAATGAACCAGAGACCGGCATATACGCCGCCATCTCGGCCAAACTGGTCATCAAAAAATAAACCATCAGGCCGATTACCGCATAAGCAAGCAAAGCACCACCAGGCCCAGCTTGCGCAACCGTCGCACCAGAAGCCACAAACAGCCCAGTACCAATTGATCCGCCAATGGCGATCATGGAGAGATGGCGAGCGCGTAAATTACGCTTTAAACCATGGGCCTGACCTGTATCTTCTCCAATCATTACTTCTTCCTTTTCTAGCCTGCAGAATACTTTTAAGCCATGCCAAACAGCCCGTTAAATAGGCGCTGCAATCAGCGGCGCGTGATGTTAGCACCCGCAGCAATAATCCTTACAGCAAAAATTGCTGAATAGGGAATAAAACCGTTTTGGCAAAAGTTCCCTAATTCCTGCAGCAAAATTTTCTATCACGGGTTAAAGTCCGGTTTTTTCCCTACTGAATTCGCTTATGAATGCCGTCTTAATTGCCGTCACACTGATGCTGGCGCTCTCACTAAGCCGCGTAAATGTGGTGATCAGCATTCTGGTCAGCGCCATGGCTGGCGGATTATTTGGCGGGCTAAATATTTCGCAGACTTTAGCGGCTTTTAATTCTGGGCTGGGTGGTGGGGCGGGCATTGCCTTGTCTTATGCCCTCTTAGGCGCCTTTGCGCTGGCTTTAGCCGAATCTGGCCTGCCGCACGCCATGGCCGATGGCTTAGCCAAGCTGGCAAGACAAAGCAGCACCGGCAGCAAAATCAAGTGGGGAATTATCCTAGCGCTACTCGCCCTTGCGATTGCATCGCAAAATATTCTGCCGATTCATATCGCCTTTATCCCGCTGGTGGTGCCGCCACTACTCTACACCCTAGCCAAGCTGCAAGTAGACCGACGCCTCTTGGCCTGCGTGCTGACCTTTGGTTTGGTTACGCCGTATATGGTGTTTCCTGTGGGCTTTGGCGAGATTTTTCTGCAGCAGATTTTACTCGGCAGCATTGCCAAATCGGGCTTAGACGCCAGCCATGTGGATGTGATGCGCGCCATGGCTCTGCCTGCACTTGGCATGGTGATCGGTTTACTGATTGCCGTGTTTATCAGCTATCGCAAACCGCGCCAGTACAATATTGATGCCATTGCCGCCATTGAGCGTGAAGATATTCAATACAGCCGCCGCAGCCTATCGGTGGCGGGCCTTGCCATGGTGGGCACTTTTATCACCCAGCTGTATGCTGATTCCATGCTATTTGGTGCCTTGGCAGGCTTTATGATTTGCGTACTGGGCGGCGCCGTGCCGCTCAAAAAGGCTGATGGCATTTTTGCTGAAGGCATGAAAATGATGGCGGGGATTGGCCTGATTATGATTGCCGCCTCTGGCTTTGCCGAAGTACTCAAAGCCACCGGCGACGTCACTAGCCTAGTTGAACACTCTATGGGCTTTATTGGCGGCAATAAGCCGCTAGCGGTATTTTTAATGCTACTCGTAGGGCTGATTGTTACGCTGGGCATTGGTTCTTCGTTTTCTACCGTCCCTATTTTGGCCACTATCTATGTACCACTGGCGATCAAACTGGGGCTAAGTGCTGAAGCCATCGTCTGCCTCATTGGCACGGCGGGTGCGCTGGGCGATGCGGGCTCCCCCGCTGCAGACTCCACATTAGGGCCAACGGCGGGCTTAAATATCGACGGCCAGCATGATCATATGTGGGATACGGTGGTACCCACGTTCTTGCACTTTAATCTGCCTGTTTTAGCCTTTGGCTGGATTGCGGTGATGGCTTTGTAAGTTTTAAAATGATACGTAGTGCAATGCGCATTGTAAGGGTGCTACTTGCTGCGCCCTGCATTAGGCTTACTGAGTAATTGCAGAAATCAGCACTTAATTTAAAGCTATATCATTTAACCCTTGGTTTTTTAAGGGTTAAATGATAAATAGAGGCCAAAAATCAAAAAATACTCAGCCATCTTATTTGTTTAAACTTGATTTAAAAATAGTAAGATATTAAATGCACAAATCATCACAGGCTATTGATTTAATAAGATATAAATTTAAATATTGATAATTAATGCCTTAGCGCCCAATTATTCCCGCTAGGTAACGCTCAAACTTATTTATTAAAAAACAACAATCATCTCGCTACCCCACAGATAAAAAACACAGATAACACATTGAATTTTAAGTTTTTTATTTAAAAACAGGCGCTGAACATAATTACTTTACCTTATGCGCATGGCATTCTTGGATGGAGGAGAATCGCCCCCTTTTTTAATTGCACTTAAGCCGTTAAAATTCAGATAAAAAAATAACGCTTATAAGCTGATACAATCAGGTTTGATCTAAAACAAGCCAAGCTTTAAGGCGATCCATTACAAATACAATATTGAAGAATTCAAAAAACACATTTTAAAACACAAGCAATAGGACTACACCATGAATAACGTTCGTCATGAAGAAGCCAAGCTCTCTGCAGCACATCTGCAAAAAGCCTTTACTCATACCATCCCAGAAACAGCAGTGATTCTAGGCTCTGGTTTGGGCGACTTCACTAAAATCGTCAAAGTATTAGAAAGCATTTCTTACGGCGATATTCCACACTTCCCACAATCCAGCGTAGCGGGCCATAAGGGTAAGCTGACCATTGCTGAAGTGGCAGACGGTAAAAACGTACTGATTATGGAAGGCCGCTTTCATTACTACGAAGGCTATACCCCACAAGAAGTCACTTTCCCGATCGCGGTATTTAAAGAACTGGGCATCAAGCAACTGATCGTCAGCAATGCGGCAGGTGGCTGCAACCCTAGCTTTACTGCAGGTGACATCATGATTATTGATGATCATATCAACCTGACAGGCAATCACCCACTGATCGGCAAAAACGACGATGCCGCAGGCCCACGTTTCTTAGACCAAACTGCGCCTTACTCACCACGCCTGATTGCACTGGCTGAATCGCTAGCAGCTGAATCTGGCGTAGCGCCTAAGAAAGGCACCTATGTGAAGATGACCGGCCCAACTTACGAAACCCGCGCTGAAATTAAAATGGTTCAATCCTACGGCGCAGATTCAGTAGGGATGTCGACTGTTTACGAAGTGATTATGGCTAATTACTTTGGCATGGAAGTGCTGGGTATTTCCTGCATTACCAATATGGCAACCGGCCTAGCTAAAACCCATCACAACCACGCTGCCGTGGTGGATGTGGCCAATAGCGTATCCGAGAAGTTTTCTAAGTGGGTTAAAAACATTGTGGTGGCTCTGTAATCATGGACGTTCAAAAAGATTCCAAGCGCAGATTAAATCTGATCGCTTATGTATGTTATTTTTTCACCGGCGCTTTAATTACCACGCTAGGCCTAGTGCTTGGCCCAGTATCAGCAGCGTTTCATAAAGACCCTGGCTTTATCGGCCAGATGTTTACCCTGCTGAACTTTGGTTTGTTTGTGCCGATTCTGGTGGGTGGTGTCCTGATGCAGAAATACAGCATCAAATCACTACTGGCGATTGCTTCTGCCGTCACCATCGCACTGACCGTGGTACTGACTGTTGTGCCATCGATCACACTGTTTGGTTTTACCGTACTGATGATTGGTGCTGCGGCCGGTATCACCATGGCCGTGGGTAGTTATTTAGTGGTGCGGATTAATCCGGATCCTAAAGATCGCTCATCTAGCCTGATTTTCACCGACTTCTTCTTCAGCTTTGCCGGTGTGGTATTGCCAGTGATTCTGGGCTATCTGTTTAAGCACAACGCCAGCTGGTTGGTGATGTACTTCCTGATGTCAGCTATTTCATTACTCTTGATTCTGTTGATCGCTAAGGCGAAATTCCCAACCGTAGAGCGTGAAGTAAAACATGAAGATGGCACAATTGTAGCTAAAGAGCCTTGGGGAAAGGCCATTTACTACGTGTGTTTCGCTGCCTTTGCGTTTATTTACGCCGAGCTGGTATTCACCATGTGGCTGCCTACTTACCTGCAAGATGCAGTGAAGCTACCTATTGATACCGCAGCACTCTATGTAACTCTGTACTGGGGCTCTAAGGCCATTGGCCTGTGGCTAAACCACTATACCGTGCGTTATGTACCGCTACGTAGCTTCCTGATTGTCTCTGCCATTATTGGCGCGGCTAGCATCGCCACCATCGCTAACGTGCCACAAGCTACCGTCATCGGCATTGCACTGGTTTGCTTTGGCTTCTTTAACTCTGGTATTTACTCTGGCCTGATCAGCTATGGCAGCTTGCAAGTAAAAGTATCGCCACCAAGCCTGATATCAACCATTCTGACCTGCGGTTCGGTTGGTACACTGATTTTTGCATCTGTTTCAGCGTATATCTTCTCGAACTACGGCCTGCACTGGGCACTAAATTCTTCCGTGATTGTGTATGTATTTGCACTGATCGGGATTATTTTGGCAGGTTCATGCAGCAAGGCAGAAGAACTACACGGTAAGCTGGGCCTGTAATCCCCACTCACCCCAAACAAAACGCCCCAATTGGGGCGTTTTTTTTACATCGTATCTGCTTAAAAAAAATTTAATCAAATGGCCAAGGCATCGCCTTAGGCAAGGCTTCTTCTGGTGGCTCTGCAGATACTTTTTGCGGCCTTGCATCCACATCGCGCCACCACGGCGTCACGATCTCGGCCCGCGATGGCTCCACTGCTTCGCCAAGACGAGGCATCACCAGTTGTACACCCTGCTCTGGGGCCAGCTTAAGCAGCGTTTCTACTGGCTCATCCCAAGCGTGCATGGCGAGGCTAAACGTGCCCCAGTGCACCGGTAAAAACGCCCCACCACCGAGCAATTTCAAGGCTTTTAGGGCGTTTTCTGGCCCAAGATGGATATCCCCCCACGATGGATGAAACGCGCCTACTTCTAGCATCACCAGATCAAATGGGCCCATTTTTTGCGCGATGGTGGAAAATTCGCTGGTTAGGCCGGTATCACCACTAAAAAACACCGAATGCCGTGCCGAGCGAATCACCATCGACGACCAAAGCGTCGCATTGCGATCTTTTAGCCCACGGCCAGAAAAATGCTGGGATGGCGTAGCACTAACGCTTAAATCTGTATGAGGCAGGGTGTAAGTCTCCCACCAATCCAGCTCATGAATACATTCTGCCGCCACGCCCCAGGCTTGCAAATGCGCGCCTACACCCAGCGAGGTCACAAAAGGCACTTGGCGTTTGGCTAGCTCGCGGATGGTTGGGTAATCCAGATGATCGTAATGATCGTGCGATACCAGCACCAGATCGATATGCGGCATGGCCGCCAGCGGTACGGGCACCGGCTGAAAACGCTTAGGCCCGACCAGCTTAGAGGGCGAAACGCGTGATCCCCATACTGGATCAGTGAGTACCCGCAGGCCATCTATCTCTAGCAGCACGGTGGAATGCCCCAGCCATGTGGCACGCAGGCCGGTATCGCTAGGTTTGTGCCAGCTGTCACGCGGGTCAAACACGGGCAATAAGCCCAGAGGTTTGCGCCGCTCACCGCCGCAGATAAAATCTTTCATTGAAGGATGTGGCACAGCCAAATCACGCAGGCCAGGGGTAATAGGATGGATATTTCTGAAGCCATTGCCCGACCAGAGCGGCGAAGCCTGCATCCGCTCCAGCCGCAGCCCATCGGCTTTTTTTCCTAATGATTTCATTATTTTCCCAATTGATTCAATCGCAGCGTTTACAAGCAACAAGCGTAAGTACACACCCCGCCATTGACCTTAGGTGCATCAGCTCTCGGTCTTTTTCAAGGGCTTAAAGCGCTATCTGGTATTTATTCTTAAAAGGATTTTGATGCATGAATCATTTCGGCATCATTGGATGCTTGAGGCAAAGGCGTGTTACGCGGATAAAGTAGACATCAAACTAAGCAATTGAATAGGATCAACCGGCTTTTGCAAGAAATGCTCCACACGGGCAATATTAATAGCTTGGCGTAATACCGCTAAATCCGTGCTCGCGGTAATTAAGATACGTAATGCCTTAGGCTGAATCCACTTGGCCTTGGCCAAAAACGCAATCCCATCCTCGCCAGGCAATTGGTAATCGCACACAATCGCCGCAAACTGATGGCAATCTAACAGCGGCAAGGCAGATTCGGCGCTGTCTGCCAGATAAAGCTTAAGTGAAAGGCTGGATAAAATATGCTGAATCACCTCCAGCATCACCGGCTGATCATCAATCACCAGCACACAAGGTGAGTTTGTGGCCCCCTGTAATTGCTTTGGGTCTAGCACACAGGCCTGCCTTAACATGACCTCTAAATCTGCACTAGAAACAGGGCGTGAAATCCAATAGCCTTGAATCAAATGCGCGCCTAGCTCCAGCAAAATTTTCGCTTCTTGCTCCGTCTCCACCCCTTCTGCCAAAGCCTGCATGGATAAGCTACGCGCCAGCTGAATAATGGTCGCCACAATGGCTTTATCATGGGCACTATGGCTGAGGCCACGCACAAAAGATTGATCAATTTTGAGCCGCTCGGCAGGAAAGCGCTTTAAATAACCTAAGTTTGAATAGCCCACGCCAAAATCATCAATCGCCAGCGCCACACCCAAAGCCTTAATCTGGGCAATGATATCTAAAGCCATTTCTGGATCGCTAATGGATAAACTTTCGGTAATTTCTAACTCTAAACATTCGGGCGGAATACCATGGCAGGCCAGCGCATTGGCCACTCGATACACAATTGCATCACCTCCCAACTCTAATGGCGATACATTAACCGCCACCCTCACCCAGCCCATGCCCGCTTGCTGCCAGCACAATATTTGCTGGCAAGCCGCCAACATCACCCACTGGCCTATCTCACAAATCAAGCCGACCTCTTCTGCCATCGAGATAAAAGCACCTGGATAGAGCAAACCATAATCTGGCGATTGCCAGCGTACTAGTGCCTCAACGCTCACTAACATACCGGTACTTAAATCGACTTGAGGTTGATAGTGCAAAACCAATTCATTATGGCTAATGGCATAACGCAAGCGGCTTTCAAGTAAGCGCCGCGAATCTAACTCCTGCTGCATATGCTCAGAGAAATAGCACACCGTGCTACCGCCGCCTTCTTTAGCGTGATACATGGCAATATCTGCGCGTTTTAGCAGGATTTCCGCATCTGAGCCATGTTCTGGATATTGTGCAGCACCAATACTGCCCCCCATGATTTGATCGATTCGATCCAGCTGAATCGGCTGCAAAATAGCGGCTAAAATAGCCTCGGCCATCTGTAACCGGTCCATGGCACAGTGAGTAGGCACCGCAACCACAAACTCATCCCCACCTAACCTTGCCGCCGTTCCTCCTGCTAAGGGTAAAGTAAGTAGGCGCTTGGCAATTTCACACAGCACTAAATCGCCTGCAGCATGGCCTTGGCTATCGTTAATAAATTTAAATTTATCTAGATCAATAAAAAATACACTTAAGCCCATGCCATGCAGTCGTGCAGAGGCAATCTGCTGGCTTAACCGCTCTAGTAAACGGGTGCGATTAGGTAGGCCAGTAAGCCCATCGTGGGTAGCTTGATAACGTAGCTGATGATGTAGGCGGCGCTGCTCCGACACATCGTGCAAAATAATAATACGTACCGGTCGGCCCAAAAACGCACTGCTACCAATAATAATATGCACCGCCGAAAAGCTGCCATCACCCTTGCGCAACAAGATAGCGGCGTCTTCTTGCACGCCTTCACTGAGTGGATCAATCTCATCATCCACCACCATGCGCAGCCAATTTAGGCCAATTAAATCCGCTTCTTGGGCAAAACCTAAGATTTCTACCGCAGCAGGATTAGCCAGTGAAATTTCACCACTCACTTGTGCCAGCAGTACCGCGCAAGGCATTTTAGATAAGACATCAAAAAACTCCTGCTCTTCTGCATTGCGCAGCTTTTCATAAGCTAAGCGCAGCGACTCAGTGCGCTCTTCAACCAACCCTTCGGCATACTGACGTGCTTTTTTTTCACGCTCGATTGCACGGCGCAGCACCGCTTCAATCTCATCGCTCATGATTTAAACCTTAAAGTGCACACACTTTAAACTCCGTCACCTGCAGCTCACCCTCATCCGCCAAATCACGGCGTACCACCGTGGCTTTACCACCGTAGTGCGCAATACAACCTTCAATCATGCCAAGGGCAAGATCGGCTAAATGGCGACGAGAACGATAGCGCAATAGCAAAGAGCCATCACTCATCCTCTCGGTTTCTAGCATGGGTAAATCTGCATCGGGGTATATTCTGCGCACCTCCACATGAATCTGCCCTTCGATACTCTCCAAAAAGGTATACACATCGGGCATTGAACGGAGTAATTCTGAGCGCTGAGCAATCAGCCGGCCAAATAAATGCTGGCCAAATGCCCGTACTAAATCAGGAACAGGTGTGCCACAGCGCGCTGATAATGCCTGCACCAAGGCAAACATTTCATGAAAATCATAATACCCAGCCGCCGTATAAGCGCCACCAGAAGGCGGCTTAGCCACCGAAATCATTTCATCGACAGCCACAATCCCCTGCACAGATTCAACAAAATCCATAAACTCATTGAACACAATACCTTTCATGACACCCCTCCATCGCTGAATCTAGAATTCCTAATTACTTAGCATGGATGAGAAACAAAACAAGTTCAAACCTTACCTGTAAATATCAACGACACACGAGCAGAGTAGAGCTAAGCACACTAGAAATAATTACTGGCTATTTATTAAAATACGTTCAATACAGGCAGGTTTGGCACAAAGTAGACTTTATTAGAAATAGTCAGTAATGACTGATGCCGCATAGCAAGCCATATGGATTAAGCAGCAAGATCAATAAAAAAACCAATAGATTTAAAGTGTGCTGTACTGAATAATTCACACTAAATATTAATCTAACAAGTAGATTCGCAATAAATAAAACAACGCCATGTATTGCTAGGCATATTAGAAGCGAGCTAGCCTATACCGTAGGAGCGCAACAAGCAGCGCCCCTACGAGGATAATATCAAACAAACGGCAAAAAACAGGAAAGAGACATAATCAGGCATTTGTGTGCACTAGATATAAATCAGAAAATAAGGCTCACAAAGGCTCATCACTCTGAATACGTTTTAATTTTTTTTTAGGACGAGGATCAAAATAATGGGGCTGTAAACGAATAAATAACAAAGTACCCATTCCAGACAATACGCAGGCAATAATAGTGTTTTCTACCCGTGCCCGTACCAAAGAATGATGTTCACCACCAAAATCAAGCAATACCATCACCAGTGCCGTAATTGGAATCACCGCCAACCAATAATTACGCTCTAAAAACACGGGTGTAATTGCCGCCAACACCACCACCATTGCGGCCAATTGCCATTCTGCTTTAAAAAAATACAGCATAGCCCAGCCTAATAAAGCACCAATCACTGAACCAAATAAGCGCTGTACCATTCGATCAATAGTAAGTTTATTATCATAAACTGTGACCAGCACCACGGTTAAAGGCACCCAATAAGCGCGCTCTAAACCCAAGCCATAACCAATTAAATAGGCAAGCAATACTTTGGCGGCAAAATAAAAGGCAAAAATAGAATTATTATGCGGGCGGCGTAAAATGCGGCTCATAGCCTCATACAACATTGGGCCATTTTTTTGCTCAGGCGCTCGAAACAAGCAACGGTCCAATAACACGGCAAAAATACCCGACATGCCACCAATTAATAAATACGTACCCGCTAGCGGTGATAAATGCGGCGCACTATCGCCAAATAAAAAAGCAATCAGCCAATATTTGCTCATCATTTCAACTGAATTGCCCGCACCTTGCAACCAACCGGTAAAAATGGCAAATGCCAATAAAAACGCTAATGGCGCGCCTTGCACATAATGCCCCGCCACCCCAGCAATTCCTGCCAGCAGCATGCCTACGGTCATATACATCATCACGGTAATCCGCTCCGATGTATTGCCGCCATTATCCACGAACATGGTATAAAAACCGGCTACCGCACCATACACCGCAGGCAAAAACTCACCTCGGAATAAGGCAATTGCTAAGGGCAAGCCAACCGCAATCATCACGCGCAACACCCGTCGCCAAGGAATGCCTTGCGGTGGTTTTTTGATTGCCAGCATCTGAACCAGCTGAGTATGCATACATCACCCTTTAGATAAGGAGCTGGATTCTACTGCTGTTTGCTCGTGCGCCTTGGCTGTAAAAATCACACCTTATCCGCCTTCAGCAGGCTTTAAGCCTGCCCTACATGCATCAAGCTAGGTATTGGTCGTAGAAAAATGCTGTTTCTCAATAATATGACTATATCGTAGGGCGGGTGCAACCAGCCGTTTTTTGCTTTTACACTTTAAATTTGGCGGGTTTCACCCGTCCTACACCATTTTATTTGTAAAACTTTGAATTAATTCAGCGCCTATAAAGGTGGGATTTAAGCCAACCCAGCTATAGCGCAAGCTTATTCTTTAGCTTGTGGTTTAATTTTCGCGAAACTCAATCGATACCGAGTTAATACAATAGCGCTCGCCACTTGGTAGTGGGCCATCAGGAAAAACATGGCCTAGATGCGCCTCGCAACTACTGCAGCGTACTTCCACCCGAATCATGCCGTGGCTACCATCCCGAATCCGCTGGATATTTGCGCCTGCGGCCTCGGCCCAAAAGCTAGGCCAACCGCAGCCTGCATCAAACTTGCGCTCTGATTCAAACAACAAAGCACCGCAGCAAATGCAGTGATACTTGCCGCGATTGGATTGGCGATAGTGCTCGCCAGAAAAAGGCCGCTCCGTGCCGCCCTCCCGAGCCACGCGATATTGCTCGGCGGAAAGTTGCTCACGCCACTCGCCATCACTCTTCTTAATTTTGCCTTCCATTTAACCCTCCGGATAATTTTGCGTTAACCACGCCAAGATTCTCTCGGCAACGATATTCTGTTGATAATCGGCCATCATGGCATGGCCACAATCGGCAATGATTTCTGCTTGGGTGTTCCAAGCAGTTGCACAAGCATAGATATCGCTCGGCGGAATCAGCTGATCATCCCCTGCCCCCAGCACCAAACATGGTAATTTAGGGCAGTTCAATCCTGCAAAAGGATGAGGAATCGCCATTTCGGTGAGGGCACGCATCGATTCTGGCTGCGCTCTTGCGGCAAAATGATCCACCATCGCTCGATCTGTTTTGGACGAAAACAGTAGCTCACGTACAAAGCTTGGATTCCCCGCAGCAGCCGCGCCCTGCCATTGAAACTGGCTTAAATTCCACAGCAAGCTAGGGGACGCCGTCAGTAAATGGGCAAAAGAGGCAGCAACACCGTAAGGTGCCACACTCGCCAATAACACCAAACCCGCTAGCTTAGTTTCTTTCGCCACCCTTTGCGCCACTAGGCCACCCATGGAGTGGCCAATTAAAATAGGTGGCTCGGGCAAATCTGCAATGATAGATAAAATATCTTTCACATAATCATCAATACCAAAATGATCCAGCTTTTCTCTACCCATACTACCGGCATGCCCACGTAAACTAGGCGCAATCACATCAAAGCCTGCAGCGGTAAAATACGGTAAAAAAGAGACTTCCCAACACCAAGATCCCGCGTAAGCGCCGTGAATCATGATTAAAGGCGGTGCATTCTTGCGTTTTTTTACAGCTTTAGCCTTTAAAATCTCAAGTGCATAAACGCTCATGTCGTTTTTTTCCTAACGCTGAACAGACCATTAAAAAAACCATTGCAAGTTAAGCATACCAATCTGTAGCGCGGGCCAAGGCGGTGGGCTTAGCCGTTCAAACAGACAAAATAAATATACCCGCGCTACAAACTGCTTAAATGGAGAGGATGAGCTAAACAACCGTGTTTCAATGGCCTGTTAAACTAAAGCAGTACTTACATTCATTAAAGGATCTACCATGCCCTACATTTCCCGCGACCCAAATGGCCAAATTATCGCCATTTTTCGTGACGCCAGTTCTGAGGCTAGCGAATTTATCCCGCAAAATGCACCCGAACTGGTGAGCTTTATCGGCGCGCCAGCCCATTCAGAGCTATTTCACTCACTTGATAGCGATTTGATTCGCGTTATTGAGGACGTGATCGATGCATTAATTCGTAAAAACTTACTTTTGCTGACCGATCTTCCCGCAGAAGCTCAGACCAAGATTCTGGCTAGACGTAATCTAAGGCAAAACTTGCCACAGAGTAGCAGCATCCTAGCACCTAGAGATGGTTTAATTTGGGGCGAATAGGATTGCCTTTGCCGCAATGCAACAAACCCTTGCTAGCAAGCGATCCCGCTGCTGCTAGGCTAGATATAACGCAATCAAATCGAGTTAGCTCTTGAAGCGCCAGAAGCTGCCCCCACTTAGAACCGCATCACTGTTCACTTATTAAAAGAGCATCTTCATGGCAAAAGAAACATTAGGCTTCCAAACCGAAGTTAAACAGCTCCTACAGCTGATGATCCACTCTCTCTACTCTAACAAAGAGATTTTCCTGCGTGAGCTGATCTCCAATGCATCAGACGCTTGCGACAAGCTACGTTTTGAAGCACTGAACGATGCAAGCCTGTATGGGGATGATAGCGAGCTGAAGATCAGCCTTTCCTTCGACAAAGAAGCGCGTACCCTTACTCTGCATGACAATGGTATTGGTATGAGCCGTGATGAAGTCGTCAAGAATATCGGTACCATTGCCCGCTCTGGCACCAAAGAATTCTTTGGCAAGCTCTCTGGCGATGCACAGAAAGATGCCAACTTGATCGGCCAGTTTGGTGTGGGCTTTTACTCGGCTTTTATTGTTGCCGACAAAGTTACCCTCACCTCCCGCCGTGCTGGTGAAAGCACCGCTACCCAATGGGAATCCACAGGCGATGGCGAATTTACGCTAGAAGAAGTCGCAAAAGAAGGCCGTGGTACAGAAATCATCCTGCACCTCAAGGAAGGCGAAGACGAATATCTATCGGATTGGAGCCTGCGCTCGGTTATCCGCAAGTATTCCGACCACATCACCCTGCCTATTTTCATGCCTAAAACAGCGGGCTACGATGCTGAAGGCAATATCACCCCTGCGGAAGGCGTTGAAGCCGTTAACCAAGCATCCGCACTGTGGGCGCGCGCTAAGTCAGACATCACTGACGAGCAATACACCGAATTCTACAAACACGTATCACACGATTTTGAAGCACCATTAGCGTGGAGCCATGCTCGCGTTGAAGGTAAGCAAGAATACACCGAGCTGCTTTATATTCCTCAACGTGCGCCGTTTGATATGCACGACCGCGAACGCCGTCACGGCATCAAGCTCTACGTTCGCCGCGTATTTATCATGGAAGACGCAGAAAAGCTGCTGCCGCAATACCTGCGTTTTGTGCGTGGCCTGATCGACAGCAGCAACTTACCGCTCAATGTAAGCCGCGAAATTCTGCAACACAGCAAAGATATCGAGCAGATTAAGCAAGGCTGCGTGAAGAAAGTGCTAGGCCTTTTAGAAGGCATGGCTAATTCTGATGATGCTGCTGAGCAAGCTAAATACGCAACATTCTGGGATCAGTTTGGCCGCGTGATGAAAGAAGGCGTTGCGGAAGACTTCGCCAATAAAGACCGCGTGGCAGGCTTGCTGCGCTTTGCCTCATCGCACAGCGATAGCACAGATCAAAATGTCAGCCTGGCGCAATACGTAGCGCGAATGAAAGAAGGTCAAGACAAGATCTACTTTATTACTGCCGACAGCTTTGCCGCCGCTAAAAACAGCCCGCACCTCGAAGTCTTCCGTAAGAAAGGCATTGAAGTGCTGCTGATGAGCGAACGTGTTGACGAATGGATGATCTCTGGCTTAACCGAATTTGACGGCAAGAAACTGCAATCCGTGACCAAAGGTGAGTTAGATCTTTCTCAGTTTGAAAACGAAGAAGAAAAGCAGCAGCAAGAAGCCGCCGCCAGTGAGCTAAAAGACGTGCTGGACAAAGTGAAAGCCATATTGGGCGATAAAGTCAAAGACGTGCGCGTCACCAATCGCCTGACCGACAGCCCAGCTTGCATCGTGGTAGAAAACCAAGATATGAGCGCTAACTTAGAGCGCCTATTAAAATCTGCCGGGCAAGATGTAAAAGGCAGCAAGCCAATTCTGGAAATCAACCCAGATCATATGCTGGTTAAAAAACTGAAAGCCGAGTTAGAAGGTGAGCGCTTTGGTGACTGGACTGAGCTATTGTTTGACCAAGCTCAGCTGGCCGAAGGCGCACAGCTAGATGACCCTGCTAGCTTTGTTAAGCGCCTGAACAGCCTAATGATGTCCGTCGTGGCATAAATGGCTACCTGATGATGTCTCTTACTCAATGGCCTCTGTGTAGATGGATTTCTTGAGTGCTTGATTTGGTTTTGGAGTTTGTAGGGCGGGTAAAACCCTCGAGCAATGCCGAATAAGCATATGCGGGTTGCACCCGCCCTACGATATTTATAATCAGATTAAGTAAGAGGCATCGTCAGGAACGGTAAGCAGCCAAGACCAGCGTCATACTGGCCTTGGCTGCTAATAGATTTTAAAAGCCAACTCTTGCAGCACGGCGTTTCACATAGAAAAACAGATAGAGCTCATTCAATGGCTCTTTCAGCTTTTTCATGCACAAAAAACACTTGGCTTAGCTGCAGTTCAGTATGATTACCATCGGCTATTTCCCCGCTGACGGCTAATATCAAGTAGGCTACAGCCGCCAACTGGCAGATAGCATGTTAGGGAGTAAACCCCATGGCCAAAGGTCAAGTACGTAGTAATCGTGAAACAAAGAAACCAAAGAAAGAAAAAACAGCCACTGTGCCTGCATCCACCTTCGCCAATGCAGCGGCTCAGGCCAATGCACAGATTAACGAAGCAAAAAAGAAGTAGGCTTAACTCCTACTACCTACAGGTAGCAGCGTAAATTAGCCGATAAAAATAAAATGGCCGTTCTCCTAAGGGGAACAGCCATTTTTTATGCGCGCTAAATATCGATTAAAACAACTCGATGTCCCCCGACTCTGGGGCAGCCGATTTATCACTTTGCACCGGCACCATGCTGGCGGCCAGTGATAGCGCTTGGCGTATATCCATACCGTTTAAAATATCATCAAAGAGTTTTTTCTCTTGCTCCATCGAATACTGCGAGCGAATTCTATCTTGCAGCTCCATCCATTCTGATGGCACATACAGCCGATTGCGATCGGATACCAATTCGGCCAAGCCACTAATCGTACCGCAAACGTGGTCTAAGCGTTGCGAAAGCCGGTCGTAAAATTGAAATGCAATCACCGCCTGCATATTGCGCTGGCCAATTTCTGCAATCTTGCTATCTAATTCAAGCTCAGCAGGCAACGTAGAAGCTTGCGCTAATAAATCATTACGCAAAGATTCAATCCGATCATGAGTATCGGCAAAAGAAAACGCTAAGGCATTGAGCGAAGCATTGCTCTCGGCCACAGCATGCTTCACCTGCGCCACGGCAATGCCAAGCATTAACATGGTTTCACGAACCTGACTCCAGTCAAGATCCGGATTACGCGCAGCAGAACCACCAGCAGGAAGTTCAATCATTTTATGCATCACCCATTCAGCGGGAACATTCAATTTATAGATTTAAACCGTGCAGCTTGCCCAAAACAATAGTGGGCAAGCTTCTTAACGGCCTTAAAAAGCTTATAAAGACAGCAGTTTATGTAAGGCCTGCACTAGTAATTCACACTCCTTGTCCGTGCCAATACTGACACGCAAAAATTGATCGATGCGCTCTTGCTTAAAGTGCCGCACAATAATTGAGTGCTCACGCAATGCAGCCGCTAATTGCGCTGCATCGTGCTGTGGATGGCGGGCAAAAATAAAATTGGCGGCAGATGGCAGCACTTCAAAGCCTAAATCACCCATTTGCCTGCTTAATTGCTCACGGGTGGCGATAATGGCTTGGCATTTTTCTTGAAAATACGCCTCGTCAGCAAAAGAAGCCGCCGCGCCAGCTAAGGCAACCTTATCCAGTGGATAGGAGTTAAAACTATTTTTAACCCGCTCTAAGGCCTCAATTAAATCAGCATGGCCAATGGCAAAGCCAACGCGTAAACCCGCCAAGGAGCGAGATTTAGACAGCGTTTGCACCACTAATAAATTGGGATAGCGATTCACTAAGGCAATCGCGCTCTCCCCGCCAAAATCGATATAAGCCTCATCCACCAGCACCACTTGCTCTGGATGACGCTGTAGCAGGGTTTCTACGGCGGCTAGCGGCAGTAGTTTTGCGGTTGGGGCATTTGGGTTAGGGAAGATAATCGCGCCACAGGGCTGATCATAATCCTCAATATTAATCGCGAAATCAGCATCAAGTGGCACTTGGCGATAATCAATGCCAAAAAGCCCACAATAAACAGGATAAAAACTGTAGCTAATATCTGGAAATAATAATGGCGCATCGTGTTTGAGCAGCGCAGCAAAAGCATGAGCCAACACTTCATCCGAGCCATTACCCAAGAATACCTGCGACTTATCCACACCGTGATACCTTGCAATCGTCGCCTTTAAATGATCGCCATTTGGATCTGGATACAGCCGCAGCGTATCCGCCAGCTCGGCCTGCATCGCTTGCAGCACATTAGGGGACGGGCCATATGGATTTTCATTGGTATTTAGCTTAACTAGATTAGTTAGCTTAGGCTGCTCTCCCGGCACATAGGGAGTCAGTTTATTGACTAGCGGGCTCCAAAATCGGCTCATTGTGTCGGCTCTGTGAATAAAAATAAACCCTATCTTATTCTAATTCCATTTAGAAACTAAACACTTTGTCAGCTGCGCGAACGAGGCCAAATAGAGTCTGCGTTCTTGCTCGCTTACCGATCTGCTCCAGCCTCTAGCTGTTTGGGGAATTCGCTAACCAACATTTAAATCCGCCAATGCAAAAACGCCGGATTTCTTTTGGAAATCCAGCGTTTTTATATACTTATTTTTGGTGCCGACAGAGAGACTCGAACTCTCACAACCTAAGTCACTACCCCCTCAAGATAGCGTGTCTACCAATTTCACCATGTCGGCATTCAAATGCTTGCTTCGTCAGAAGCAGAGAGGGACGCATAGTAGTACAAATACTAAGCCTAGTCTAGCCTCTATATGAATTTTTTTAGAAAAAACTTTATCCACTTGTTTTGCTGCTACTCCAGCCAACAAGAACCACCACAAATGCAATTATTCATTTCTATCGGCCAATACTTATCATTAGAATAAGAGCGCCTATAAGCAAATCACCCTATCTTTAATGGCCTGACTTGTAAAAGGGTAAGGCCATAAAGCAAGGGATCAATAATCTAATAAGAGGGGACGTACATCATGAGCCAAACACATCACTATCGATTAATTGCCCAAGCATGCAGCCAGCTACCAGAAAGCCTGCGCCAGAGCGAAGGCATTCGCCAAGCAATTGCCAGCATTAAAGAGCGCTACCCAGAGTGGCTGCAATTAAGCACCAGCGAGATCAAAGAATTAGGCTCGCTATCTAAAACCCTGATGCGCGCGTTTGAAAATGAAAAAAGTGCGCACGTTACTTTGCAATTTGCTGAGTTATGCGAGATCTCTAGCGAGTTATTCAAAGAAGTAAAAGATATTCGCAAGGAAATCAAAGGCATTATCAGCGATAACGAACAAGCGCTCGCCGACGATAGCGTCGGCGCTTTAAGCTATGTAGCGGATTTTCGTAAATGCATGGGCCCAGCACTGGCGCGCTCTATTCTTTTAAGAAACTTCGCCAATATGGTCGACGCCGTACTACTGGCCCAAATTCAATATTCAGCGGAGAACGTGGAAATCGAATTATTAATTGATATTATTTAAAAATTTGTAGGGTGAGTAAAATGCTTGCCCAAGCGGATACACAGATGCAGCACGTGGGCACACCCACCCTACAATGCTTGATATCGTAGAGTAGGCAAAGAGCGCCCTACCTAGCCCACGCGGATGCACAGATGCAGCGCGTGGGCACAGGTGCCCTACTTAGCACCATGCGTTAGCATATAATCCGCGATGGTGTAGTAATCCCTTAATTGCGTTTTCATTTTTTCCGCAACTTCAGGGTGCTCGGCACTTTTATCAATGCTTGGCGTATTGGATTTCATATCAAACAGACCGCCGCTTTTTTTGGCGACCTGCATGATGTAATACCAATCCTGATCCAGGATACCAATCTCGCCGCCTTCATCTGGGTAAATGGTAAAAGCCATGCGTGATACATCAAAGCGCGGATCGAGTAAATCGCGGCCCATACCTTTGTTTACAAATGAAAAATTAAATAAGCCCGCAATTGTCGGCAGAATATCAATTTGCGAAGCCACTTTATGGTAACGCGCGGGTTTTAATAATTTAGGCGCGTAAAGCACAAAAGGCGTATGCACGGACGAGAGTTTTAAATCTTGATAAGCACGCGGCACATTGGGGCCTACATCGTGGCCCATGGCGCGAATACCGTGATCGCCAAAGAATACAAACACCGTATTATCGAAATACGCTTCTTTTTTAGCGGTTTCCATAAATTTTTCGATACTGTAATCCATATAGCGGAAAGAATTATATTCATCTACCGCCGCAAAGCCATTGGCATGCAATTCTGCAACGCTTGGATTTTTTAATTTAAAATCAGTATCTTCTGCCGGAATAGTATAAGGGCGGTGATTACCCGAAGTTTGAATCACGGCAAAAAATGGGCCTTTCTTTGCTTTAAATACTTTATTAGCTTCAAAGAATAGGTTTTTATCTGAAATACCCCAGACATCATTACGCGGCGCGCTATAACTGCCTTCCTCGTGGATTTTTAAACCATCAATATTTTTGGTTAACACCCCACGTACATTGGCCCAAGTGGTGCTACCGCCAATAAAGTAATCTTTCTCGTAGCCTTTAAACGCATTAATCAGCACATTTTGATTCACCGCCGCTGGGTTGCGGCTCGATGTATCACGTAAATCGACATCAGGAATACCGCTTAAGCCAGCAAAAATGCCACGTGCCGTACCAAAGTGCGGGGTAAATAGATTATCAAACCAGATGCTCTCTTTCGCCATTTGGGTAAAGAAAGGCGTGGTGGCTAATGGATTACCATAAAGGCTGGTTTTATAGCCAGAAAACGATTCTAAATACACCATCACCACATTGGGCTGGCCAGGAAGTGCCGTGGCTTTAGGCTGGATATGCCGCTCAAAATTGAGCGTTTTCTCATCAGGATGATCCACCCCCAGATAGGCCGCCATCGCTGGGTAAGCCTTACGCACATCGTCCAGAGAATAGGTGTCTCTGGTGTAGGACATGGTATCAAAGAAATTTAAAGCAGGGTTAAGCGCCACGGCAGCGGCAAAGCTATTGGTGCTGTAATAGGCATCGCTCCAACGCAGCGGGTACTGTGAAAACTTGCCGTGTACACCCAGTAATGTGCCCAGAATAGAAACCAGCAACAGCACCGTGGTTTTCCACTTACCCGCATCCCAGCCTGTATACGTCGCCACCTTGCTCATCAGGCAAGAAACCAACCATGTTAGTAAGCCCACAGATAAGCCCCACACCAGCGTCAGCTTTACCACCGGATAAGTCGACCAAACCATGCCAGCCGATTCATCTAAGTTATATAAAAAATTAAGCACACTGGCTGATAGCTTTACACCCAGATAAGAATAGTGGGCAAAATCAACCATATGCGTAAAGATCAGCACGGCAAACACCAGCGCAAACCAAACCAGCCATAAGCGCCTAGCCAGCCCCGCTTTAAAAGGCGTCGTAATCTTAAAACCACCCAGCAGTAGCAGCGGCACTAGGCTAAGTAGGCCTAGGCGCAAATCAAAACGCGCACCCAGCAGCAATGATTGCGCCAGCAAGGAGCTGGGCAGCGGGTCGGCCTTGTTGCCAAAGGCAGTGGCAAATCCCAAACGGATACATATGCCCAAGGCAATAAATGCCAGCAAATAAACAAGGGTAAAACGGAATAAGCGAGGGATGCGCATAGGGCTACATTTGATTAATTTTCCAGAAAGGCAATTCTACCTGATGTTTTGGCCCTAACTCGCCCCAAATTGCAATCAAGTTGCATTAACTACAATTTAACTATTTTACTCAAGGGTGGCAAAAACTTCGCCCAGTGCCTATACGCTACGGCAGTAACCCGCTGATTTAATCATGTTTTTATGATTTTTTCGTTTCACACGGTGCGGTTAAATTTTGGTAAAACATTAAAAACCAAGCCATGCCGAGTGCTTTTTCACCAACACGGCATAAATCCAACAGGCGGTTTAAGCGATGAGGGTTAGAATAGCGGCAAAATTTTGACTCCGCCCACCGGAAATACCTATGTTCAAGCGTAGCTTCGAAAGAATCGCCACCACTTGGCTGGCTGGCCTGCTGGCTTTATTACCCTTTTTGCTCACCTTAGCCCTACTGGCATGGCTGGTCAAAATACTGAATAATTTTATTGGCCCGCAAAGTATGGTCGGGCAATTATTTGCCCTGATTGGTCAGCCTGTGATTAATCACCCGCTACTGGGTTATTTAATCGGCTGGGTCATGTTGATTGGCGCAATTTATCCGCTAGGGGTTATTGTGCAATCTAAGCTTAAACGGCACTTGGCCTATTTACTTGATAAAACAGTAAGACGAATTCCAATAATTGGTACTTTGTATAATACTGCAGACCGGTTTGTCAGCTTACTTGATCAAAAAGAAGACGCGGATATCGGTAGCATGAGCCCCGTATGGTGCTTATTTGGCGGTGATGGTGTTGCAGTGCTGGCGCTGATGCCTAATCCTGAACCCATTGAAATCGAAGGCCGTATCTATCAAGCAGTATTGGTCCCCACCGCACCTGTGCCTATCGGCGGGGGGCTACTCTATATCCCTAGCGAATGGATTCGCCCAGCCAATATCGGGGTAGATAAACTCACCAGCATTTATATGTCTATGGGCATTACCCCCCCTCCATCGCTCAAAAAAGCCTCGCAATCTGCAGCGCAGATTTACCCTGATCCCCGCTAAAGATATAAAAAATGCCCTTGCCCACCTAGATATACAGGCAAGGCGAATGTGCGCGCACGCGAATAAGCTCTTTCCTACCTCCTTTCTTTGATCTGACACAAACCCTGCTGCAATCAGAATGGTTAAGCTTAGATTTTGACCTGCAGGCAGATCATCATGACCACAACCGCATTCTTTATCCCCTCAGTAAACCTTATGGGCGCAGGTTGCCTTCAAGACGCAGTGAGCACCATTCAATCTTACGGCTTTAAAAAAGCGTTGATTGTGACCGATGCAGTGCTAAATAAAATCGGTATGGTCGCCAAAGTGAGCGAGCTGCTCGGCACGCATGGCATAGTTTCTGTGGTATTTGATGGCGCTCAACCCAATCCAACCATAGGTAATGTGGAAGCAGGCTTAAAATTACTTAAAGAAAACAACTGCGACTTTGTCATCTCGCTAGGTGGCGGCTCACCCCATGATTGTGCCAAAGGCATTGCACTTTGCGCCAGCAATGGCGGCAGCATTAGTGACTACGAAGGCTTAGACCAATCCAAAAAACCACAGCTACCGTTAGTTTCCATCAACACCACGGCCGGCACAGCGAGTGAAATGACGCGGTTCTGTATCATTACGGATGAAACACGTCATGTAAAAATGGCGATTGTAGACAAACATGTCACCCCAATTCTTTCGGTTAATGACCCAGAGCTGATGCTAGATAAGCCCAAAGGCCTAACTGCCGCCACCGGTATGGATGCGCTCACCCACGCCATTGAAGCCTATGTATCCACCATTGCTAATCCCATTACCGATGCTTGTGCGCTTAAAGCCGTCACGCTGGTTAGCGACAATCTGCGCCACGCCGTAAGCGACGGCCACAATCTGCACGCCCGCGAACAAATGGCCTATGCGCAATTCTTAGCCGGTATGGCGTTTAATAATGCATCACTTGGCTATGTACACGCCATGGCGCATCAATTAGGTGGTTTTTACGATCTACCGCACGGCGTATGCAACGCGATTCTGCTGCCACATGTACAGAAATTTAACTCACGCATTGCCGGCAAACGCCTTGGCGAAGTGGCCCACGCCATGGGCTGCGATGTGCGCTTCTTAAGCGACGAAGCCGCCGCCGAAGCCTGCCTCGCCGCCATCCGCCAGCTTGCTGCGGACGTAGGTATCCCCGTTGGCCTGACCGAGCTAGGCGTAAAAGTAGCCGACTTCCCCATTCTCACCGCCAATGCCTTGAAAGACGCCTGCGGCTTTACTAACCCGATTCAAGCCACGGCAGAAGAAATTACTGCGATTTATCAGGCTGCTATGTAAGAGTTTGGTGTAATTTGGCGGAATATATTGAAAGCAAAAAGGGGTACGTAATCCCATAAGCTTTGCTGCATTCAGCCAAGTTACACCGCCTAAAAATCAAGCCATTGCCTTCACCACGAATGCCCCACCCTTCCCCATATCGCTTATAATCGCGCGTTTTACGCGATGGCCTTACCATGACTGCTCCTGTCCTTATTGAATCACTCGACTTTGAAGGTCATGGAATTGCACGCGTAGAAGGAAAAACCATTTTTATTGACGGTGCACTGCCGCGAGAAACCGTCAGCTATAAAAGCTACCGTATTAAGCCGCGTTTTGAAAATGCCGAAGCCACGCAAATCCACACCAGTAGCCATCTGCGCGTTAAGCCACCCTGTCCGCACTTTGTCAGCTGCGGCGGTTGCAGCATGCAGCATATGGAGTTCACAGGCCAAGTGGCGGCTAAGCAACGGGTTCTGGAAGACAATTTAAAACGCATTGGCAATGTCAAACCAGAAATGCTGCTACCTGCAATTTACGGCCCGGAATGGGGTTACCGCCAGCGGGCGCGTTTATCGGTGTCGGTCAAGGGCAATGAGGTGCGCTTAGGCTTTTTTGAAAAGCGCTCTAAGATCATCGCCGATCTAAAAGAATGCCGTGTTTTACCGCCGCATATCTCCAAGCAAATTTTGCCGCTACGCCAACTGATTAAAAGCCTGTCTATTAAAGAGCAGCTACTGCATATCGAGCTGGCGGTGGGCGAGTACGTGGATATTCTGGTGCTACGCACGCCCATCAAGCCCAATAAGGCCGATCAAGGGCTGCTAAAAAAATACGCAGATGAATGGAAAGTACAATTTTGGCTGCAAGCCAAATCCAGCGAGGCAGCTAGCGTGTTTTACCCAAGCGATGCGCCGCAGCTCAGCTATAGCATCCCAGAATTTGGCATTGTGATGCGTTACAAGCCCACCGAATTCACCCAAGTCAACCATCGAATTAATCGCACGCTAGTCGCCCGCGCCATGAATCTGCTGGCCCCGCAAGCGGGTGAATCGATTGCCGACTTTTTCTGTGGCGTAGGTAACTTTACGCTAGCCATAGCCAAAAGCGGCGCTAAAACGCTGGGCATGGAAGGCTTGCAGCAGTTGGTAGACCGCGCCAATGAAAGCGCTGCGGATAATCAGCTGGCTGGCAACACCCAGTTTAAAGTGGCCAATTTATTTGATATGACCGAGCACTGGCTAAAAAAACTCGGTCACTTCGATAAAATGCTGATCGATCCGCCACGGGATGGTGCACATGAGTTATGCAAAGCCATCAGTGCCAAAAACGGCCCGCAGCGCATCGTGTATGTATCGTGCAACCCCGCCACGCTGGCACGCGATGCCGATGTACTGGTGCATGAAAAAGGCTATGTATTAAAAGCGGCAGGCATTGTCAATATGTTCCCGCATACCGCTCACGTTGAAAGCATTGCTTGGTTTGAGAAGGGCGAGTAGCACCAGCCATTCTAATTGCTAGTACATTGAGCTCGTATTTTCAGCCGCGCGATCAAGCTTGAATGGCCATTTTGCTTACAGAAATGGCCGACTGACTTGTCTTTACCTCAAACAAATCAACAACAAGTAAGACAAGTAAGATTTCCAGCGTTGTTTGTCAACTTAAATTCAGTTAACGTAACCTTATTTTGCCGAGCTGACAGCGATGACCATTATTCTTACAGGGCTTTACCGCTACCCCATTAAATCTAGCCGAGGCCAGCAGCTGCAGCAAAGCCAAGTACTGCGTAGCGGCCTACCCTTTGATCGTAGCTGGGTGATTGCCCAGCCCAATGGCAAGATTTTAACTGGCCGAGAGTGCCCAAAATTAGTTTTACTATCTGCAGAGCCCAGTGCAGAAGGCTTAACACTTAGCGCGCCAGATATGCCCACGCTATTTGTTGCAATGGGCTTATTTAGCCATATTCACCCAGCCAATCGCTGGGAAACCCAATTAAGCACCTACCATGGGGCCAGCGATGCAGACACTTGGTGCTCGGCTTATTTAGGTGAACAGGTGATTTTGCTTTGGGTGGGGTTTGAATTCAATCGGCAAAATAGCGTGGGCGAGCCGATTACCTTAGTCGATGCTGAGCCGTTGCTGTTGATTGGTGAAGGATCGCTGGCTGATATCAGCCATCGCCTTGATCGCGAGCTTTCAATGCAACGCTTTAGGCCCAATCTGATTGTGCAAGGCTGTGATGCATTTGCTGAAGATAGCTGGAAAAAAATCCGCATGGGGGAGGTGGTTTTGAGCGTGCTAAAACCCTGCCCACGCTGTGTTTTTACTACTATAGATCCAGATACAGCGGAAAAATCCCCAGATCAAGAGCCATTACGCAGCTTGGCCAAATACCGTAAAAGCGCTGCAGGTGTGCTCTTTGGGCAATATTTGACCATAGAAAAAGCGGGGATCATTAGCGAGGGGATGGAGGTAGAAATCTTGGACTAAGCGCTAGGGCGCGCTGCTCGCCGCGCTCTAATAAAAGCATTAAAGCGCAGTGAACTGCGCCTTAAACAACATCACGGCTCTACTGGCCGCACTCTTGCAACCACTTGGTTGCCAGTACCTTTGTACTCCACCGATTGAAACGATAGCATTCTCGCCATCGAAATCCCTCGGCCATGCGGATCAAACGCCCGCTCTGGTGACATTTCCAAAAATGGCTGCCATTCAAAGCCCACACCTTCATCGGTAATGGTAAAGACAATTTCACCCTCTTCCCGATAAAACGCGACCTTCACCTTGCGATGCTCGTATTCAGGCAGCGTTAAGCGTGCCTCTACTTCATCTTGCCAACGGCCATGCTGCAATAGCCGCGTTTTTTCAGCGTAGCTGATAGCTAAATTACCGTGCTCTACCGCATTCACTAATAGCTCCGACAATCCTAAGGCCACCCGCTGCGGCTCTGGGCAAGCATTAGAAAGCAACAAGGTAAGATGACGTGCTTCTTCCAATGTTTGAAAATGAAACTCACCCTTCATCAATAAATGATAAGAGCTGGCTTGCGCGGCTAATTGCGCATCAAGCTGGCTTTTTTCACGGTGAAAATTAACCGCTGCCGCCACAATCGCCAGCAACATATCGCGCTGAAATGGCTTAATCAGATAGTAATAAGCACCTGCCGCCAGCCCTTCACGCACGTTTTCTGCAGCGCCTACAGCGGTTTGCATAATCACCGGCAGGTGTTCAAATTCTGGTTGCTGACGCAATCGCGCAAGTAGGGCCATACCATCCATGCGTGGCATCATGCGATCAAGCAGCACCGTGTCAAACGAGTGATCTTCTGACAAGATCGCCCAAGCCACTTCGCCATCCTCGGCCACCACTACGTCGTAGCCCGCATCACTGAGGTGCTCAGAAAGTATTTCTAAATTAAAGGGCTCATCATCAACGATAAGTACCCTAGCCCGCTCTTGCATGACATCTCCTTTCCAATCTAGCCCCTCCCCCCATCAAGCTCCCATAAGGATAAAGGTAGGATTGCTCGCGTATACAGCGTAACCGCACAATATATACAGATTATTCAATTTAATAGTTTTGATGTTTTATGCCAGATTATTTTAATAAGGCATAAAGATCACTAAACTGCTGCGACAATTTATGACTGGGATCAAGAATAAGTAAGGGAATAGCGCGCTCGTGCGATTCCCTTACTTTAACCGAGGCCCCAAGAAAAACATCCAATACCGGCAAGCCCTGCTCTTTTAATTCCGCCACCATGCGCGCTGGTAAGCTAGCACGGGCTTGATACTGATTTACGACAATCCCTTCAATGGCTAAATCAGCATTATGATCATGGCGAATCTCCGCCACCCTATCAATCAGCCCCAATAAAGCATGGCGCGAGAATTCGTCACAATCAAATGGAATCAAACATCCTTCGGCCGCAATGAGTGCCGATAGGGTAAAGAAATTTAAAGCTGGTGGTGTATCCAGCCACACTTCATCAAAATCATTGGCTAATTCATTTAATGCTTCACGCAATTTATAAATTTTATGCCGTGATTCTAATTTGGATTCTAGCTCGGCAATTTGTGGATGCGAAGGCATAATCGATAGCCGCTCAAATGGGCTGCGATGCACAAACTCACGCGTGGCTTTGGCATACATACTAAAATTAAGCACTTGATCAAAAAAATCCAACAAACTGGGCTTAGCTAAATCAAGACCAGCGCCAAGCAAATAATGGCTTGAATTGGCTTGAGGATCTAAATCGACCACCAGAACCCGTTTACCCGCTTTAGCAGCAGCCGCCGCTAAATTAATGGTAATCGTTGATTTGCCAACGCCCCCTTTTTGATTAAACACCACGCGGACTTTCATCTAGACCATCTCTCATTTACTCATTATTACAATGAATACTAGCAGCTCTTATTCAACTTGTATTGCGTTGCACAATGGGTGTGGTGATTATGCTAGAAAATAAAAAATATAATCATGTAAGCCAACAGGGTAAAGTGATTTAAACAGTCTTTTAAACAACTAATCCGCAGCTAAAGGCTGCCACTTGCCATTAAATAAACCTTCAATCGGCTTATAGCGTATTTTGTAAGCCATTTTTCGGCATTGATCAATCCAATAGCCAAGATAAACATAGGGAAGCTGCATTTCTTTAGCTAGATCAATTTGCCAAAGAATATTAAATACACCTAAGCTAGCCCCAGCAAGGTCTGGATTGTAAAATGTATATACTGATGAAATCCCATCATCCAACTGGTCAATCAGGCTAACCATCTGCACTTGGTTATCTTGGCTAAATTCTGCTAAGAAACTACTCACATTACTTTTTAATATAAAATTTTGATATTGCTCACGATTATCTTGATCCATCCCGCCACCAGAATGCCTAGCCATTTGATAGCGCTGATACAATAAATAATGTGACTCTAAGTATTCCAAACCCAGTAATCTAACTTGTAATCCAGCATGTAATTTTTGGGCGCGGCGTTGGGTACGATTAGGTTTAAATTGCTGCACTGGCAGCCGCACTGGCACGCAGGCGCGGCATTGATCACACCAAGGCCGATACACAAATAGCCCGCTACGCCGAAAACCATGCTGCACTAAATTGCTATACGCTTGGCTATCAATAAGTTCCGCTGGCACCGCCACTTGCGAGCGTGCCACCTGCCCATCTAAGTAGCTGCATTCATACGTCGCAGTGGCATAAAACTGCAAAGAAACCGTGCGAGTGCGCAGCGAATCATTCATGCTTTTACCCTGTGTAAATAAGACCAAGGCCCCACTTGATGTGGCTCCGTGATAAGCGCACTTAGGCGCTCAATAAATTCATCACGAAAAATCTCACGCGCACCAAACCGAGCCAAATGATCTGTACGCATCTGACAATCGATTAACTGAAATCCCTGCTGCTCTAGATAGCGAACCAAATGCACAAAGGCAATTTTAGAGGCGTCGGCTTTTCTGGCAAACATAGATTCACCGTAGAACATTTTTCCGATGGCGATGCCATATAAGCCTCCTGCCAGCTCACCATCCATCCAACACTCAGCAGAATGCGCCCAGCCAGCACGATGCAAAGCCCCGTAGCTGGCACAAACATCATCACTAATCCATGTGGCAGGCTCACCATCACGCGGTGCAGCACAGCCTTGCATCACCTCTGCAAACGCCGTATCAAAGCGCACCTCATAAGAACGATTGCGTAACACTTTATCTAGCGACTTAGGAATATGCAGCTCAGCAGGAAAAAGCACCATCCTTGGGTTGGGGCTCCACCAAAGAATGGGCTCACCTGGCATAAACCACGGAAAAATGCCGGATACGTATGCAGACAACACCCGTTGAGGCGACAAATCCCCCCCTGCAGCCAACAAACCATTTGGCTCTTGCAAGGCAAGAGAGAGCGGAGGGAACTGCAAACTGCTATCAAGCCAAGGAATCACTTAAATTACGCCGCCTTGCATGTTGCGCAAATACCATACAAATACATTTCATGATCCTGAATTTCAAAACCATGATCTTGTGCAATTGCGTCTTGGCGCTTCTCGATTTCAGCATCATAAAATTCTTCAACCTGCCCACACTTCACGCAAACCAAGTGATCATGATGGCCACCCGCGCTCAGTTCAAATACTGATTTACCGGTTTCAAAATGATGGCGAACCAAAATACCAGCCTGCTCAAATTGAGTCAGCACACGGTAAACGGTAGCCAGGCCAATATCTAAGTTGTCTGCAATCAACAGGCGGTAGACATCTTCCGCTGTCATATGGCGCTGATCACCTGTCTCAAACAAGTTTAAAATTTTCAGCCGTGGCCCAGTGGCCTTCAAACCCATTTCTTTTAATTCGTTCGCTTTGCTCATGTGTTTCTCTCCCTGTTTTAGGCTACATGCCCCAGATCAGGTTATGATATAGCGTTTAAGTTGGTCACTCCAACCCGCTCTGGAAGAATATCGCCCATGATGAAGGCAAAAGTACTTATTTTATTGCTCCCTATCGCGCTAGCTACCTCGGCGTGCAGTGTTGCTAATTTCCTTACACCTTATAAGCTCGACATCCCACAAGGCAATGAGATTACCGCAGATCAAGTTGCCAAGCTCAAAGCAGGAATGACGCGCTCGCAAGTTCGCTTTCTATTAGGCACGCCACTCTTAACAGATCCTTTTCATGCCAACCGCTGGGACTACCTTTATAGCGATGCGCGTGCTGGCGAGTTAAGAGAAAAAAAGAGTTATGTGCTTATATTTAAAGACGATAGCTTGCTGAGTTTTTCAGGCGAAACGCTACCTGCCCCGATTAAATTTAAATCTGCCGAAGCATCTGCAGCCAGTGCGGTGAGCTCAGCTCCAGCCCTTAAGGAATAAACGACATGACGATTAAAATCGCCATTGCCGGTAGTAGTGGTCGCATGGGCCGCATGCTGATCGAAGCCGTCATCAACGCAGATGATTGCCAACTTTTTGCCGCCTTAGACCGTGAAAACAGCCCCGCAATCGGCAGCGATGCTGCAGCTTTTTTGGGTAAAAATTGTGGTGTGAATATCAGTGCCAACCTCAATTTACTGGCTGGCGCGGATGTTTTAATCGATTTCACCCGTCCCGAAGGCACATTGCAACACTTAGCCGCCTGCCAGCAGCATGGCGTCAATATGATTATTGGCACCACGGGCTTTGAAGAAGCAGGTAAAGCAGCTATTGCTGCTGCCACCAATAAAATTGCCATCGTGCACGCCTACAATATGAGTGCAGGAGTTAATTTATTGGTAAAGCTGCTTGAAGTAGCGGCAAAAACCCTCAACACCGGCTACGACATTGAAATTCTAGAAATGCATCACCGCATGAAAGTCGACGCGCCTTCTGGCACCGCCTTAATGCTGGGTGACGCAGTAGCAGGAGCGATGAGCCAAAAGCTAGAAGACTGTGCGGTTTATGATAGGCACGGCATTACTGGCGAGCGAGATCCTTCCAGCATTGGTTTTGCCACGCTACGCGGCGGCGATGTGATTGGCGACCATACGGTGATTTTTGCTGGCATGGGCGAGCGCATAGAAATCTCGCATAAAGCATCTAACCGCAATATCTACGCCCAAGGCTCTATCCGTGCGGCACGTTTCTTAAGCGGCCAGCAAACCGGCCTGTTTAATATGCAAGATGTACTGGGTTTAAGTTAAACAGGAGCAGACTATGCGCTGGCAAGACTTACGACGTAGCGATAATGTGGATGACCGCCGTGATGAAGACGGCGGTGGGAGCGGTGGGAGCGGTGGCGGTGGCGGTTTACCCATTGGCCAACTAGGCATTGGTGGCGTGGTGATTGTCGGCATCATTAGCCTGCTACTGGGGCAAAACCCTTTGCAAGTACTGGGGCTTATTGCCAACCACAGCGCACCCGCACATCGCAGCCAACCTGCTCAGCCTAAAGCGGCGGCTCGCGATGATTCAGCCAGCCAGTTTGCCCGCGCCATCTTGGCCTCTACCGAAGATGTCTGGAGCAAGGCCTACCCAGAAGCCTTTGGTAACGCCTATAAAAAGCCCACACTGGTGTTATTTAGAGGCCAAGTTAAATCCGCCTGCGGTAGTGCTTCATCTGCAATGGGGCCGTTTTACTGCTCGGCAGATCAGCAGGTCTATATTGACCTAAGCTTTTATGACGAGCTAGCCAAACGCTACGGCGCACCAGGGGATTTTGCTAACGCCTATGTGCTGGCACATGAAATTGGTCATCACGTGCAAAACCTCTCCGGCATTTCAGGCAAAGTGCATCAGAAGCAACAACAAGTATCTAAAAAGCAAGCAAATGCACTGTCGGTAAAGCTAGAGCTACAGGCCGATTGCCTTGCTGGCGTTTGGGGCTATTACGCCGCGCAAAATAAATTGCTAGAGCCTGGCGATGTAGAAGCAGGTTTAGCCGCCGCCAATGCTATCGGGGACGACACCTTGCAGCGTGGCGCAGGCCAAGCAGTTACGCCTGATGCATTTACCCACGGTAGCTCAGAGCAGCGGATGCATTGGTTTAAGCAGGGATTAACAAGCGGTTCAGTGAGTAGCTGTAATACATTTGCTAACAAGTAAACAGCATTTTACAAATAGCAGAAACGACAACGGGGTGCGAATGCACCCCGTTGCTTATTGCGGTAAAACAGATGAAATACATACTGAAGGTTAATGTTAATAAAAACAACGTTCACTTCAAAAGCAGCTACAGGAAAAACACGTACAAAAAATACTACGGTACGGCCACATCTACAGCTACAACTCAGTACTTACATCTAATACACGCAAAGAGCAGATACTACGACATCTGATGGCCTTCTCGTGTTGGCAGAACTCTTTCACCAATCACTGCACTACAGATGCCCAGCATAACGACACATTAGCCGCGTCGCGACGGGGGCAAACTTCGCCTCCGAAAACAGCACCTCTTGGAAACTATTCATTCGATCTCCTTTCGCTGTTGCTGGAGACTTAGTTATACACCTAGCAATTTAATCCTGCAACATAACCAGACGACCAAGCCCATTGAAAGTTATATCCGCCCAGCCAGCCGGTCACATCGACCACTTCTCCAATAAAAAATAAGCCTGCAACATGGCGTGTTTCCATGGTTTTAGAGGATAAAGCCTGCGTGTCCACCCCGCCGCGTGTCACCTCGGCTTTTTTGTACCCTACCGATCCCGAAGGAATAATCGACCAG
Source organism: Iodobacter sp. (assembly GCF_025352645.1). GTDB lineage: Bacteria > Pseudomonadota > Gammaproteobacteria > Burkholderiales > Chitinibacteraceae > Iodobacter. The sequence continues at coordinate 66,684 of NZ_JANXSO010000042.1, forward strand.
CAATGAAAGCTTTCTTCTATCGCAGCCAATTCTTTAGCTGAATATTGCTTAAGCGGTTTAATCTCGCCCCACTGCGCCAGCCAAGCTTGCACCAAGCGCTTAGGCAGTAGCTCGGCCAAAATAGTACTCATCAGCGCATCCCGATTTGCCTCTGCCCATAGCGCAGCAAAATCCACATCGGGCAATAGATCGATTTCTAAACTATCCCCTGCTCGCCAATAGCTAGAGATTTGTAAAATAGCGGGGCCAGATAAGCCTTTGTGCGTGAGCAAGATGGCTTCTCTAAATTGCGTATCGCCACAACTTACCACCGCGTCCTCAACCGCCACCCCTGCCAAATCCGTCCAAAGGTCTTGTGGCTGAAAGGTCAGCGGCACAAGGGCGGGAGCAAGCGGCAGCACGGGGATATCAAACTGCTTAGCAAGATCAAAGCCCAAGCCAGTCGCACCAATCGGTGGAATAGATAAGCCACCACAAGCCACCACCAGCGAGCTGCACTGCCACGTTTCGCGGCTGGTCACCACCTCAAAGCCACTCACGGTTTTTTCAATCGACACGATGGCTGTATCCATGCGCCACGTCACGTCGCCTTGATCCACTTCAGCCTTCAGCATATCGATAATGGCTTGCGAGCCTTGATTGCAAAACAATTGGCCCAAGGTTTTTTCGTGATAGCCAAGGCCATGCGCCTCAACCATTTTAATAAAATCGAACTGGCTATATTGTTTAAGCGCAGATTTTACAAAATGTGGGTTGGCCGATTGATAACAGCTAGCCAAGGTATTTAAATTTGTAAAATTACAGCGCCCACCGCCAGAGATACGAATCTTCTCTGCCAGCTTTACCGCATGATCGATCAACACCACGCTACGGCCACGCTGGCCTGCCGTGGCTGCGCACATCATGCCTGCCGCGCCAGCTCCAATTACAATTACATCCACCACATTTTGCATTACTCTACCTTTGCTACCATCGGCCCAAGGCCAAAAACGGCGTATTGTAACTCACGAGGTGAATCCATGAATCCTGATCACGTTCTTAATTTTTGGTTTGGCCAGCAGCTTGAAATTCACAGCGAATGGTTTCGTAAAGACGCCGATTTTGATACACAAATTAAAGCGCAGTTTTTAAGCACAATCCAAGCCGCCGCCCATGGCGAGCTTGCCACTTGGCTCACCACCCCGCGCCATTGCTTGGCCTACATTATTTTGCTAGACCAGTTTCCACGTAATGTTTTCCGTAACGATGCGCAAAGCTTAGCCTACGATCATCTCGCCTTAGCGGCAGCTAAAGCCGCCATCACTCAAGGCTTTGATCAACAACTCAAACCGCTGGAGCAGCTGTTTATTTATCTGCCCTTTGAGCATTCAGAAAACCTGAGCGATCAAGAGCAAGCCCTCACCCTTATGACTGGCTGGCAAGCGGATGAAAAACTGCAGGGCTTTTACGATTACGCGCTTAAGCACCATGCGGTGATTCAGCGCTTTGGCCGTTTTCCACACCGCAATCAACTCTTAGAACGCAGCTCAACAACAGAAGAGCAAAGCTACTTATCCCAACCAAGCGCGGGTTTTTAATTAGTTTTATTTGGCATTTTTACAAGCGCAGTAAAGCGCTGTAGCAGATAAAATAAAAGCTTCCAGAATCAACCGGATTGCCTACGATGTATCAGCTTATCGCCTCCGATCTTGATGGCACCTTGCTCAATGGTGAGCATATGGTGGATGCCTATACGGCAGAAACACTGCGCATGCTGGAAGAGCGTGGTGTTCAATTTGTGATTGCCACTGGCCGCCATTATTTAGATGTAATGGGGATTCGGGATGTATTAGGAATTCGCGCCCATTTAATCACCTCAAATGGCGCACGCATTCATAGCCCAGATAATCAGCTGATTCACGCTGAGGATATCCCCGCCAATTTAGTGAAGGAGCTCTCACAAGCTGAGTTTGCTGCAGGCACGCTATTAAACTTTTATCTTGATGATGCCTGGCTCATTGATCAGCACAGCCAATATCTACTCGATATGCACCAAGATTCTGGCTTTACTTATCGGATCGAAGACTTAGCCAATCACAATGGCCATGGCGTGCCCAAGATTTTATATATTGGTGATCACGCCCATTTACTGGGGGTAGAGAGCAAATTGCGTGAGCGCTTTGGCAATACGCTGTACATCACCTTCTCTATGCCCGATTGCCTAGAAGTGATGGCCGCTGGCGTATCCAAAGGGCACGCTTTGCAAGTGGTGCTCGATCGCTTGGGCCTGAAGCGCGAGCAGTGTATTGCCTTTGGCGATGGGCAAAATGATCTAGAGCTATTACAAACAGCGGGCCACCCAAGGCTAATGAGTAATGCTAATCCTCGCTTAATTGCCGCTCTACCAAACGTGGTAAAAATTGGTAGTAATGAAGAGTCTGCCGTGGCGAAGCACCTTCGCAGCGCTTTCAATATGACTCACTAATTGCATTACGGTGGTGGCGTCATTATCGCCACCACAAAGCCTATCTTGGCTGAGGGCTTGGCTTTCAACCCCGCTTAGCGCTCACTGTCCTTCCCTTTTTGCTGGCAATATTTTTCTGCAAACTCATCTATCCTAATGATTACTAATCATTTCCACATCTTGCGACATTTTTTTTGTTCTGATATAAATAGTCCTAACACGAACAATATGGCTCACATGTCATGGAAAACTTTCAAATCACTCTCCGTGAGCTGGTGCGCTGCTACCAAGCATTTGAACAACTGTCTAACCGGCACATCCGTACTATGGATTTAACCCCTGCTCAATTTGATATTGTGGCCACCTTAGGCAACACTCAAGGCATGAGTTGCCGTGAACTAGGCGAAAAAACCTTAATTACCAAAGGTACCTTAACGGGCGTACTGGATCGCTTAGAAGCAAGAGACATTGTTCGCAGAGAAACCATCAATGCAGACCGGCGCAGTTTTCGTATTTTTCTGAGCCCTACTGGTGAAGATCTATTCAATCGTACTTTTAACCAGCACCTCGAATATATTCGGCCATTTTTTTCAGAACTATCAGCACAAAAATTAACAGAAATAACATGTGCACTGACTGAACTTCGTCATAAATTTCAAGACCAAACGAATGCAATATAAATCCTTCCATTATTTTTCAAGATAGTGAGCAAAATGAGTAAAAAACAATACGATGGCATGCAGGTTTTATTGCACTGGTTATCCGCACTATTCATCTGTGCAGCATTTGGCCTAGCATGGACCATGGACGATATGCCATTATCTCCGCTTAAATTTAAAATTATTTCTTGGCATAAATGGGCCGGGATTACCGTGCTAGGGCTAGTGGCTATTCGCCTTATTTGGCTTAAGCTCAAAGGCGCGCCAGCAGCGGACCCTAGTCTACCCGCCTGGCAAAGTAAGCTTTCTAGCGGCGTGCATCATCTACTTTATTTATTAATGTTTGCCATGCCACTTTCTGGTTGGCTAATGAGCTCGGCCAAAGGCATCTCCGTAGCTTATTTAGGCTTATGGCAATTACCTAATTTAGTCGAAAAAAATGAATCATTGGCTGGCACATTAAAAGCCAGCCATGAATTATTTGCCACCGCACTACTGGTTTTTATTGGTCTACATATTGCCGCAGCGCTTAAACACCATTTTATTGACCGAGATACTATTTTGGCTCGGATGTTGCCTTTTTTACGTAAAAATTAATTTTAATAAATGTTATTTTTCTATCCTTACTGGAGAATTCAATGATTCGGCACATCCTTAGCGCCACGCTCATTTCGGCAATTAGCCTCTCAGCCAGCGCAGCACAAACATTAGTGCCACAAAAAAGCAAAGTAGATTTCAGCTTTAAACAAATGGGTGTATCTGTAGATGGCGGCTTTAAAAGCTTTAGCGCCAAAGTAGACTTTGACCCAGCCAAACCAGAAAAAGCCCAAGCTGAAATTATTGTCGATTTAGCCAGCATTGATGTCGGTGGCAGCGATGGCAATACCGAAGCTAAGAAAAAAACATGGTTTGATGTAGCCGCTTTCCCTAAGGCCACCTTTGTTGCCAGCAATATTAAAGCCCTAGGCGCTGGTAAATTTGAAGCCAAAGGCAAGCTTACAATTAAAGGTATTAGCCGCGATGTAACCACCCAGCTCAGCACAAAATCAGAAGCAGGCAATCTAGTGGTAGAAGGCACTCTACCTATTTTGCGTTTGCAATATAAATTAGGTGATGGTGTTTGGGCTGATACAGATACAGTTGCGGATCAAGTCATTGTTAAATTTAAAATAGCCCTTGCTGGCACAGCAGGCAAATAAGTTTTACCCACCCCACTGGAGTCTACAATGAAGCGTTTTATTGCCACAGCACTACTCGCAGGTTTTAGCAGCACCGTTTTTGCAGCGCCTGTTGTTTACAATTTAGATCCATCCCACACCTACCCAAGTTTTGAATTAAGCCATATGGGCTTTTCAATTCAAAATGGCCGTTTTGATAAATCAAGCGGCATCATCACGCTTGATGCAGAAAAGAAAACCGGCTCAGTAGATATCAGCATTGATACCCGCAGCTTAAATAGCGGTTGGGAAAAACGCGATGCGCACGTTAAAGGCCCAGATTTCTTTAATAGCGAAAAATTCCCAGCAATGACATTCAAATCCAATAAATTGGTATTTGAAGGTGAGAAGCTAGTTGCTGTTGATGGCAATTTCACCCTGCTAGGCGTGACCAAGCCACTGACTTTAGCCGTTAGCAATTTTCAATGCGCGATGCACCCAATGATGAAAAAACAAGCTTGCGGCGCTAATGCCACAGCCAGCATCAAACGCAGTGAATTTGGTATGACTACTTACGTACCGAATATTGGCGATGACGTTAAGCTTAGTATTGCGGTAGAAGCAATTGCTCAATAATAAATAAAGATTAAAAAAAGGGAAGAGAGCGATCTCTTCCCTTTTTTATTGGGCTGATATTAAGCACGCCAAACCCCAAATCTAAAATCAGAGCAAATATGAAAGGCACTGCGTTTTATAGATAATAAAAAAACAACATCAGCATTTGAATAACAACTAAACAATCGGCATATCTTGCAATTTATCTAGCTCTTTTTGCGTATCCTCACGCACCTGGCTAAGTACCGCTATTACATCATAATCAGGCTCTACCTCAAGCGCAGACCAATGCTGGCCCAAAATAATCGCCCCAATTTGCAATGCGATTCCTTTAGCGCTATGTGCGTAACGCACCGCCTCATTTAACTCCTGCTGTTTAAGCGCTGATTTATAGAGCAGTTCTAATTCAGCCACCCTATTTAAGCCTTTTTGGCTTAAAGCTAAATAGCGCTCAAACTTAAATCCTAGCGAATTAAGCGCGGTTTGATAATCTAACAAGCCACCTGTTTGCTTATAATTATTGTCTTGCCATTTGCCTAAAAGCAAAAGCAATTCATCAATTTTAAACGGCTTTCTTAAATGCCCGCTAAAAGCCACAAAGCCAGTCTCCTGCTGCAACTCTTCTAAGGGGCTGGCTGAGACTAAGTAAATCGGCTTTTTCCATTGCTGCTGCCGCAAAATGCCTGCCGCGGCCATGCCATCCATTTGGGGCATTTGATAATCCATGATAATGCTATCAATAGCAGGATGTTGTTTCACTTGAAAGATAGCTTCAAAGCCATTGCAAGCTTGTAAAGTAGTGGCACCAAAATCCTGTAAAATGCCGCAAATCATTTCACGATTAATCGTTTCATCTTCCACCACCAAGATAATGCGGCCCATTAAGGATGGCTGCTGCGATTGGCCAATAAGTGAAGCGCTAACTGATGCAGCAACAACTTGAGCCTCAATAGTGACAACAAACTCACTACCTACCCCTTCTTGACTACTAAAAACAATGTCGCCTTTCATTAGCCGAGCATAATCACGGCTTAAAGACAAACCCAGCCCTGTTCCCCCAGCTAATTGCCCCACTTTACTCTGCTCAAAAGGTGAAAAAATCAAAGCCTGATCTTCTTTTTTAATGCCACAACCACTATCTACAACTGCAGCATGCAAAAGATAACAATGCGCCTCTTTTTTACCATAAAGCGTTAAGCTAATCGCTCCACGCTGAGTAAATTTAAGACTATTACCCAGTAAATTAATTAAAATTTGGCGCAGCTTACCAGCATCTAAACTTAAATCAAGCTCTAAGCTATCATCAAAAAAAACATTAAATCGTAAACCTTTTTCTTTGGCCATCATATTAAACATGGCTTCAAGTTCAACTCTTAATTGTTTTAAGCTAATCGTTTCTATAATAAGGGATATTTTATTATGCTCAGACTTAGATAAATCTAAAACATTATTAAGCAAACTTAATAAATGCGTGCCGCTGTTTTCAATATAGCCAATCTCGCGCCTCCCTTCTACATCCAACGTTTTTTTACGTAAAAGTCGATCGGTATAGCCAAGAATAGAGGTGAGAGGGGTTCTAATTTCGTGGCTAATATGGGCCAAAAATCGACTTTTAGCAGCATTAGCCACATCGGCTTGTAATCTAGCCTCCTGCAAGGTAATCGCAAACTCAGCTAATTTTTTTCGGCTGGTTTCTGTTTTCCATAGTGCATAAACACCCAAAGATGCAAATAGCAGTAAAATTAGGATTTGCGTTGTAGCCAACACAATACGCAATTCACCCCAATGCATAATGTTTTTTCGATAATCATCAATTGATTTTGAATCTTGGCTACGTGCTGCTTGAATAAGATTATCTACGCTCTCTTGCTGAGCGGTTGTTATCTTATTAAATAAAACCCAGTTTTTCTCATCAATGGGATTATTTTTCAGTATTTCTTCGCCAAACTGAATGTAATCAACCAAGGGCTTTAGCAGCGTTATATTTATATCTTTTTTTCTTAATAAAGAAGATACTTCTACTTGGTTATTCACAAAGCCATTAATGCGGCTATAGTAAATATCAAAACGTAAATTGATTTCATCCAGCTGATGTCGATCACCATACTGCAAAGCTTCGCGTAAACGTGCGTATTCGCTACTGAGTTGGAAAAACTGCCAGAGCTGGTTATCCATTCCCAATTGGTTTACACGTTCAAGCTCTCTTTTTTGCTCTAATTCAAAGTGCACAATCAGGCTGAAATTTACAATCAGCACGATGCACACAAAACTTAAAATCCATCTGAAACGAGTCATTGCTTATTCAGCTTTTATACTACGCAGTTGCCAACTACAACGGCGAAAATACTCTGTAACTCTTAATTCAGCATGATCTTGAAAAGGGTACATAATAAATAAAGGCCCTTTATCTCTGATAGTCATTAATTTTCCATTACGCTTTCTAGCTACAATCACATCGTATTGAAACGCATCACTCGCAGGAATAGAAATAGCATAATCATTCAGGGCGATGAGTTTAATATTGCCATTTTGAATGCTGGCCAACTTTAGTACATCACGCAATAAAGGCCCTTCAAAGGTTTGCTCAGCAGAAAACCACGGCGTTGGCACCAGCATTTTTTTTTGTGGCAACTTAGCCAGCGCATCATCATCAAGCTCAAAATTTGAACCCGATTTAGCACTCACAGAAAGGATAATTTTATTAGGCGTGGCAACAGCCTGATTAGTGCATAGCAAAAGACACAGACTCAAAACAATAGTACGAAACATCTACTCACCCTCAGGCACAAAAAAATCAACCCACATTGTAAAGTAAAAAACAATAACTTGTAACCGCAGGTCTTTTACCAAAACAGTCATTCCCCCTGTAAACAATCAAACAACCATTTTATTAGCTTATTCATAAAAAAAAATACTAGCAGGCTAGTATTCTGCTTTATTAATTACAAATGGTGACAGAACCAAGTATCGGCCCATTAATCACTTTTTTAGCAATCTTCCAATACTCATTCACCACAGAAAATATCATCTCAGCCTATTATTTTTTACCCAAATAGGCATCTAGCGCAGCACGGCCAATGGATGGATCATCGGTAAAGAAACCATCAATTCCTGCCTGTAGAAATACCGTAATTTCTGCAGCTAAATCACCTCGCTCAGTCAGTGATTTAACATCCCCTTTACGCAAATTAGCGGGTAAGAATGGATTTTCTGGGCGGAAAGTATAAGGGTGCAACAGCAGATTAGCTGCATGCGCATCCTTTACCAAACTAGTTGGCGTACCTAGATTATTATTAGCATCGCGAGAAATAATCATATCTTTAGCAGGGCCAATTCCATTAGCATACAACGCCACTTCTTTTAAGCCTGCAGCGGTGGCAAGATCGGCATAACTACGCTTATCCCCTGCTAAACGAAAGTCTTCTGGTTGGCCTGAACCAGATAGCAGCTGCACAATTGGTAAATCAGTCAGGCTGCGAATTTCTTTTAAATTAGCTACTTCAAAAGACTGAATAAATACCGGTGCAGTTTTACCCTTATAGCCATTGGCATGCAGCGCATCCACTAGGCGCTTTTCTAATGGCAAATTAATCGATTTAAAATAACTAGGATGCTTAGTTTCTGGATAGATACCAATCGTGCGGCCGGTTTCTTTGGTTTTGGCTTTGGCCAGATCAATCACTTCTTGGAAAGTCGGAATCTCAAATTGCCCATCGTATTTAGCATTTTCTGGGCGATTAGCCGGAATACGCTCTTTAGCACGCAATGTTTTTAGCTCTGCCAAAGTAAAGTCTTCGGTAAACCAGCCTGTAACGCTTACACCATCAATGCTTTTAGTGACTTTACGGCTGGCAAATTCTGCCTTATCCGCCACATTGGTCGTGCCAGAAATCTCATTTTCATGCCTTGCCACCAACACGCCATCTTTGGTGCTCACCAGATCAGGCTCAATTACATCAGCACCAATCTCAATGGCCTTGGTATAGGCAGCAATAGTGTGCTCAGGACGCAGCGCCGAAGCCCCACGATGACCGATTACCAGCTTAGCGGGCAATGGTGTTGCCACAGCTGCAGGCGGCACAACAACCTCCGCGTCATCACCACCACAAGCGCTCAAGCCCAGCGTGGCGAATAAAAGAAATGCAGAACTTAATTTAAGCAGAGCCATGATTTTAGAAACCGTAAATTGAGAATGTAAGCCAATCTAAGCCGCTGCCGTGACACCCACATGACAAAGCCCCGCCATATTGACGGGGCTTCGTTTCATTCAGCGCCAAGCTGCAGCCATTGATGTCTTTTTATGCAACAGACCCTAGCCATAAATCGGCAACAATAAAAACAGCTTAATCAAAATCGCATTAGCAATATCAATAAAGAATGCGCCAACCATAGGCACAACTAAGAAAGCAATGTGCGAGGGGCCGAAGCGTTCGGTTACGGCTTGCATATTGGCAATGGCGGTAGGCGTTGCACCTAGGCCAAAGCCGCAGTTACCGGCGGCTAAAACAACGGCATCGTAGTTTTTGCCCATCACGCGGAAAGTGACAAAGATGGCGAATAGCGCCATTACGCTGGCTTGCAGCGCCAAAATACCCAGCATAGGCAGGGCTAATGAGCCTAATTCCCACAAGCGTAGTGTCATCAAGGCCATGGCTAAAAACAGCGATAGGCTTACATTGCCTAATACCGACACGCCGCGATCAAAGACTTGGTAAATACCTAGAGCGGATAGGCCGTTTCTGAGCACTACACCAATAAATAACACGCACACAAAACCTGGCAATTCAAAAGCTGTGCCTTTTAATACGCTGGCTAATGCTGAGCCTGCCATTAAGCTGACGGCAATGAGGGCCAGTGTTTCAATAAACACCTGTGGGGTAATTAAGCGTACCGCATGAGGCTGCTCAAAAGGTGTTGGGCTATCATCACTATTATGCTCAGAGCCAGGAATGCTTACTTTTTTAACTAGGTAGCGTGCAACTGGGCCGCCGATTAAGCCGCCCATGACTAAGCCAAAAGTAGCGCAAGCCATGGCGACTTCGGTGGCGGATGCCAAGCCATATTTTTCGCTAAACACCGTGCTCCACGCAGCACCCGTGCCATGCCCGCCCGACATAGTAATCGAGCCCCCCAAAAGGCCCAGCAAGGGGTTAATACCCATGGCGCTGGCGGCGGCAATCCCGACGATGTTTTGCATAACCAGCATGGCAACCACCACACCGGTAAAGATGACTAGGGTGCGGCCGCCTTTTTTAAGGCTAGCCAGATCTGCGTTTAAACCAATACTGGCAAAAAATGCCAGCATCAAAGGGGTTTGCATGCCGGTATCAAACTTTACTTCGGCCCCAAAACTCATCCGCCCAAGCAATAATAAAACAGCGACTAATAAGCCGCCGACCACGGGCTCTGGAATACTGTAATTGCGCAGTGGAGGCGACCATTCAACAATTTTTCGCCCCAGTAATAAAACCAATGATGCGGCGACTAAAGTGCCATAAAAATCGAGTTGAAGCATATTCATCCTTATTGTCTTTACATAACAAATGACATTCAAATATTACATAAGAATATTTAGCTACTTTATTCAGATCGTGATTAAACAAGTCATTCTTATTAAAAACAAGCGAGGAAAACCCGACTTAAATCGCTAAAATTGTCATAAAGGTAAAAATAACCAAGACCAAATAGATATAAAACCCAATTTATTCCAAATAGATACATAAGTGGAATAAATTATTTTCAATTATTTGGTTAAATAAGCCTCAATCTATTAATTATGCACAATTAGCGCTACCACCTTGCGATCTTCCGACGTCAAAATATTAAAGGTACGACAAAGTGCGCCGGTATCCATCACATCCAGCCCAATATGTGCGGCTGCTAGTGCACTATAGAGTCGCGGATGAGGAAAACGAATGGTTTTTCCTGTGCCCAATAAAATTACTTCAGGTTTATACGCCAGCACTGCACTAAAATCGGCCTCGGTTAAATCATCAAAGCCCAAAGGCCGCCAAACGTGGACCTCGCTAGCCGTTACCAGCACATTACCTTGATATTGCTCGGTATTCACCCGCACAAAATCATCCCCATAGCCTGAGAACTGATTCATATTTTCGACGGCGGCATGTTGTAATTTCATGATGATTATCCTTTTATATGCTGGCTATTTTAACTTATTGCTCGCTTGATACGACTTTGCATTCATTTTCCTGATTATGTCTCTTGCTCCGGAACCCTTGATTTAGCAATTCGTGCGGCGTAAAGTGAACGAACGTTCTGCTTTACGGAGGTGAATCATGTCCGTCAATGGCATCCAAATGCAAAAGGGCTTGTCTTTGCCTGAG